>CAZQQV010000007.1:0-37465 GCA_964595655.1 uncultured Caldimicrobium sp. | reverse complement strand
AATAAACGCATTGATGACACCAATAAACGCATTGATGAACTCCTTATGGAGGTATCAAAAATCAGAGGGGATCTTAAAAAGGCTCTCTCTCAAAAAGAGATTATTGAAGATATGCTTACAAGAATTCAAAGACTCGAAGTAAAAGTCTTAAAAGCAGCTTAGGCCGGTTTGTTAGCCAAACTTAAAAAAGTCTTTGAGACATTAAAAAAATATCTTTCAGGAAAAGAAAGGGCCATAGAACTTACCCTTATTACCCTTCTTGCAAAGGGGCATCTTCTCATTGAGGATCTTCCTGGGGTTGGAAAAACAACCCTTGCACTCTCTTTAGCCAAGGTTCTTGGGCTTTCCTTTTCCCGCATTCAGGGAACAAGCGATCTTCTTCCCTCGGACATAACAGGGGCCTCCCTTTACAACAAAAGGCTTGAAGCCTTTGAGTTTCACAAAGGGCCAATCTTTGCAAACATTGTCCTTGTAGATGAGGTCAACCGGATGAGCCCAAAAACCCAGAGTGCCCTTCTTGAGCCCATGGAGGAGGGACAGGTAACAGTGGATGGAGTGAGCTACCCTCTTCCCAAGCCCTTTTTTCTCATTGCCACACAAAACCCCATTGAATACTACGGAACTTTTCCCCTCCCTGAGGCTCAGCTTGACCGCTTCCTTATGAAAATCTCTATCGGTTATCCTCCAAGGGAGCTTGAAAGGGAGATACTTAAAAGGGGAAGCCTAAAGGAAGAGCTCTCAGAAATTCCCTCCCTTCTTAGGCCAGAAGAGGTTTTAAAAATGCAGGAAGAGGTAAAGGGAATCTATGTGTCGGAGAAGGTGCTTGAGTATCTTCTTGACCTTGTCTCTGAAACAAGAAAAAGCCCTTATCTAAAATACGGGCTTTCAACAAGAGGGGCCCTTCTGCTTCTTTCAGCAGGAAAGGCAAGGGCTTATCTTTATGAAAGGGATTATGTGCTGCCTGAAGACATAAAGGCCCTTTCTCCCTTTGTGCTCTCCCACAGGCTCGGATTCAAAGAGGAATACGAGGGAGAAAGGGATAAAATAATAGAAAAGATTATTGAGGAAGTAAAAATTCCTCTCTAAAAGGCGTGAAGTCCTCCCTCAGGATTACCAAGGCTGGAGCCATTTATACTATTATTACCATTTTTATCGGAATTTCTGCTGTAAATACGGGAAATAATCTCCTTTATGTGGCAGTGTCATTCCTTCTCAGTTTCATGTGGCTTTCAGGTGTTTTTGCAAGGCTAAATCTCAGAGGGATAGAGCTTTCCCTCTTTCCTCCAAGGGAGTGTTATGCAAGAAAAAAGGCTTTGCTTAAGGTGAACCTAAGAAAAAAGGGCTTCTTTCCTTCTTTTTTGCTTACCCTAAGGATAGGGCTTTTAAATGCAGAAAAAAAGCTCTATATATCGGCAAAAATTCCTTTTTTAAAGGGTAAAAAGGAGTTTTTCCTTGAGTTTTTGCCTGAAAAGAGGGGTGAAGCAAGTATCTTTGAGGTTGAGATTTCTTCAACCTTTCCTGCCTCCTTTTTTAGAAGATTTGTAATAAAAGGGGAAGATGTAAGGTTTCTTGTTTTTCCTGAGCCAAGGGCATGCAAAAAACCAGAGGATTCCATAAAGAAAAAGGGGGAAGAACTTTCTGAAAGAGGGGAGGGAGTTTCTGAGTTTCAGGGGCTTTCTGATTTTCAGGCAGGGACTCCAAAAAAATTGATTTCCTGGAAGGCCTTTGCCAAGTGGGAGGAATTAAAGAGGAAGGTTTTCAGTGAAGAGGAGAGCCCCTCCCTTATAATTGACCTTGAAAGGCTTCCCCAAAAGGGGCTTGAGGAAAAACTCTCCTGCGCAACATATCTTGTGCTTAAGGCCTGTGAAGAGGGAAAGGCCTTCGGAATAAAAATAAAGGATAAATTTATTCCCCCAGGACAGGGTGAGGCACAAAAACTAAGAGTTCTTTCTTTTCTCGCAAAATACGAGGGCTCTCTATGAGACTTAAACGAAAAGTCCTTGAAACACTTCTTATTTACACAAGCCTTATTTTTCCGGTTTCTGTTCTTTTCCATATCACTTCAAAGGAGATACTCCTTGTCTCAATGCTTCTCTTTTTAGCATCCTTTATTCTAAAACTTAAAGATAAATCTCTTCCAAGGCTTCTTATAAACCTCCTTGGGATTGCCTTCATTCTCCTCTTTTTCTTTACTGTAAATCTTTCCAATTTCCTTGAAAATGCGCTGAATACCCTACTACTTCTTCTTTCAATTAAATTTCTTGAAAGGCACACCTTAAGAGACTACTTTCAGATTTATCTTCTTGAATTTCTCATCCTTTGTGGGGCAAGTTTTTATTATGCTGGAATTGCCTTTTTTGGAGTTTTGCTTCTTGGTTTTATCTTTTTCTGCTATGCCCTTTTTATTCATCTCTATCTTGAGGAAGGAGAGGTCTTAGAAATCACATTGGAGGAATTTAAAGGGATTTTTCTTACCTTTGGGGCACTTCTTCTTTCAAGCCTTCTTCTATCTTCCATTTTTTTTGTTGGGCTTCCAAGACTTCAGGTTCCTCTTTTCAACCTGGCAGTGGAGAGGGAAAAGGCTAAAACAGGCTTTACTGATAAGATAAAGCTTGGGGCCTTTTCTGAGATTCAGGAGAGTTCAGCCCCGGTCCTAAGAGCAGTCTTTGAGGAGGACTTAAAGCCTGATCCAAAAAAGCTTTACTTCAGAGTGATTGCCTTTGACCACTTTGACGGAAAAGTGTGGAAGCAAACCCTTGAAGAGGAAATCCCTCTTCAACATCCCAGATACCCTTATTCCAAATATCCCTTAAGGAAGGCAATCATTTATCTTCTTTCTGAACAGGATGGCTATCTTCCCGTCCCTGAGGGAACAAGCTTTATAAGAGCCCCTTTCATGGTTAAAAAAGAGGAGGGTGGAATTTTCCGAACTTTAGAACCTCTGCATTATCCAGCAAGGTATGAGGCCCTTTATGCAGATAAGGCTGAAAGCCTTAATGAGAAGGTCAATCTTAAGAGATACCTTCAGGTGCCAGAGGTAAGCCCCAAAATTAAAGAGCTTTCTCAAAAACTTAAAGGAAGGACCCCAAGGGAAACCCTTGAAAACATTCTCAATTATTTTGTAAAAGAGGGTTTTACTTATTCTCTTTCTAAGCTTCCCCTTGGAGAAAGACCTCTTGAAAGATTTCTTTTTGAGACAAAAAGGGGAAATTGTGAATACTTTGCAGGGGCAACGGCTCTTCTTTTGAGACTTAATGGTATCCCTGCAAGGGTTATAGGGGGCTATAAAGGGGCCATCTTCAATTCCAAGGGGAATTATTATCTTGTTGAGGAGAGATTTGCCCACGCCTGGGTTGAGGCCTATTTGGAAGATAGGTGGATCTCCCTTGATCCAACCCCAGGCTTTTCCTTTGAAGCCCTGGGAAGAAAAAAGGGCCTTTTAGAGAAAATCAGATTATACTACGACCTCATAAATCATTATTACACAAGACTTGTCCTTGATTACGATTACAAAAGACAAAAAAGATTTTTTGAGGGCCTAAAAGAAAAACTCTCCCTGACAAAAAGAGAAAGCCTTTCTAAAGAGTTTGATTTCTCAGTTTTTCAAAACCAGAAAAAGGCTTTTTTCCTTTTCCTTGCCCTTTTTGTGGTAATTTTGTTACTTATAAAGTATTCCAGAGTACTTTTTGAACCAAAGGAGAAAAGGCTTTTAAAAAGATTTTTCAGAGAGCTTGAAAAAAGGGGATATAAAAGGGAGAGGAATGAAGGTCTTTTTGAATTTGCAGAAAGGATTGAAAACCAGGCTTTAAAGGAGGTGGCTTTAAAGTTTGCAAGAATTTATGGAGAGTATTATTATAGAGATATTCCCTTTGATAAAAGGGGCCTTGAAGAGCTTTTGCAATGTCTGAAAGAGCTTCGGAACTTGAAATAGAAAAGATTTCGGAAAAAGAGGAAAAGGGCTTCTGGCATTCTCTCACTCCAAATAGAATAACCCTTTTGAGGATTTTTCTTCTTCCTTTGCCCTGTGCCCTTCTTTTTCTTGAGGGATATCTTGCAAAGATTTTTTCGGTAAGCCTTGGCTCTCTTCTTGGCTTTACTGACTATCTTGATGGGGTTATCGCAAGAAGACAAAAAAGGGTGACCACCCTTGGGTCCCTTCTTGATCCGGTTGCTGACAAGATTTTTGTCACCGTGGTTTATCTCACCTTAGTTTATCTTCAATATTTTCCCTATTTGCCGGTTGCCCTTCTTCTTTCAAGGGAAATTCTTGTGGCTTTGCTTAGAAGCTGGTTTCCAGAGGAAACAAAGGTTGTAAACCTTGCAAGGTGGAAAACCTTTTTTCAGATGAGCGTTGCAGGTCTTGCCATTATCATAAGTCTTATAGATAAAGCCTATCTTTCTCTTACAGGCTATCTTCTTTGGGGACTTTGCCTTTTCAGCTATATTTCTGCCCTCCCCTATTTTTATCGGGTCAAAAGGGCCCTTTCTCGCACAAAAATTGAGCCCCTTATCTTAGGAAAATCCTTTTTATCTTTAAGTTTCAGCCTAAGCCTTCTTCTCATATTTCCCTATGCAGGAAAGCTTTTCTGGATTGTGCAGATTGCCCTTTCTTTTTACTTTTTCAGAAAGGGTCTTGCAAGAACCTCTCCCCTTCATGCCCAGCAAGAGTCTCTTCTTATCCTGCTTCTTCTCTTTTTTGTTTCCCTTGAGGCTTTTTATAGCGAAAGAATCTTTTATAGCCTTTTTGGAGTTCTTTTTTTCAGCCTCTATCGGGATGGTTTGAAAAGCTTAAAGCTTATGTGGGAGATCTTAAGGCTGAAATAGCCCTTTTATAATCCCCTTTTCCAAAGACTGCAGAGCCTGCAACAAGAATATCTGCCCCTGCGGAAAGCACAAGGGGAGCAGTTTCTTCATTAATTCCACCGTCAACCTCAACAAGGGTTTTTAGCCCTCTTTTTATAATGGTGTTTTTGAGTTTTTCAATCTTTGGAAGGCACTGGGGAATAAACTTTTGCCCTCCAAAACCGGGATTTACCGTCATTACAAGGACAAAGTCAAGGAGTTCAAGGACATAATCAAGGATCTCAGGGGGAGTGTGGGGATTAAGAGAGACCCCTGCAAGTTTTCCCAATTCTTTAATCTGGGTGATGGTTCGGTGAAGATGAAAAGAGGCCTCAGCATGGATGCAAAGGAGATCTGCCCCTGCCTCAGAAAAGGCCTTAATATATCTTTCAGGCTGAACAATCATAAGGTGCACATCAAAGGGAAGCTTTGTGTGAGGCCTTAGAGAAGAAATTACAAGGGGGCCAAAGGTAAGATTGGGCACAAAGACCCCATCCATCACATCAAGATGAAGAAGATCTGCCCCTGCTTCCTCAACTGCTTTAACCTCCTCTTTTAGCCTTGAAAAATCAGCTGAAAGAAGGGAAGGGGCAATAAGGGGCCTTTTTTCAGGAAGATTAATGGGCATCGTCTTTGTCCTTTCTTAAGGGAAAGGGGATGATTTTCTCTTTGGATTTTTTGGATGTGGCCTTGGGTGGAGATGGGGAGTGCTCTTCCTTTGGTGGAGGAACAGCCTCTCCTGAAATAAAGGGCAAAAAGGTTTGATATTGTTGGAGTATCTCTCCAGGAATATGAGTGGAATACCAGAGAATCTGAGAGCGCTGAACAGTAATGTGGGGAAGGCCTATTAAAACAGGAAAAAGCCCCTTTTCCTGTGAAATCATGAGGGCCGGCCACTCAACCTCAAAAAACTCCCTTTTTTCAAGCACAAACTGCAAATTTTCATAGAGGGGATTATAACAAACAAGCCCAAGATATAATCCCGTGGGAAGCTGAAATAAAACCGGCTTTTTGGCAACAGGTTGATTCTGCATATTCGGAATTTTTATCTTACCCCAAATTAGTAGAAACTCAAGGGAGAAGCTTTAGAGCCCCTTCCACAAATTCCACAAGGCCTGGAACCTCAATTTCAAAATCAAGGTAGTAAAGATTGGGGGATGGAGGAAGCTTTACAAAATCCTTGAGGGTGGTGAGATATTTTTCTGAGGGGTCTAAAGCAAAGTCCCTGTAATGGTAGTGATCTGGAAAGGAGATAATCCTTTTAACGGGAATGGAAAGTTTTTCAAGGACCCTCTGAAATTGCCAATTTGACCCAAGGCCTGAAAAGGCAATAAATTCAGGAAGTTTTTCTTGAGAAAGGGGCTCTCTTTTATAATTAAAAATCCTAAAATTTTTGCGATACATCTTGAAAACAGGCTTATTTTCAAAGGTAAAATCAAAAGGTGAAATTTCCTGATAGGAAAGGATTAGGGCATCTGCCCTCTTGAGAGAACTTAGAGGTTCTCGCAAAAGCCCAAAGGGAAAAATCCTATCAGAAAGGTCCTCCTTTTTGATTAGCACAAGATCAAGGTCCCTTGCAATGGCTCTGTGCTGAAAGGCATCATCAAGAAGCAAAAGTTCAATTCCAAGCTCCCTTTCCATCCTTTCAGCCCCAGGGGCTCTTTTTTCACAAACAGAAAGACTTACCCTTTCATTTCCCTGGAAAAGATAGGATAGCATAAAGGCTTCATCTCCTGCCACATCAAGAGTTGCCCTTAAATTTCCCCTTTCTAACACGGTGAAGTAGCCCTTGCTTTTTCTTTTGTAACCCCTCAAAAGGATTCCCACATGAAGCCTCTTAGAGAGTTTCTCGGTTAAAAATCTAACAAGTGAGGTTTTCCCAGTTCCTCCTAAAGAGATATTTCCCACAGAGATAACAGGGACTCTAGGCCTTTTTATCGGCAAAAGTTTACGATCGTAAAGAAAATTTCTAAAAGAGATAATCCAAAAATAGGGATTAAAGAAATCAAGAAGCATTTTTTCGAAGGTCTTTGTATAGAAAGCCAAGAAAGAAGAGACCGCCAATAAAGGCAGAAAAATATTGACTAATTACTCTCCAGAGGATGACAAAGACTCCCAGGTAATCCTCAGCTATATAAGGAAAAAAGATGGGAAGGGCTCCAAATTCTCCTACTCCGCTTCCACCAGGTGTGGGACTTATAAAAATGGCATAAAGAAGGGGAAGCTGGTCAAGAAAAATTTTACGAGCCTCTGCAGAGGGATTAAAAGCCTTCACAAGAAAGACTCCCTCAAGTAAATAACTAAAATACATAATCATACTAAATGCCAGAGCAAGAACAAAGGCCCCCTTTTTGGTTTTAAAGAAATTTTTGCAGGTTATAATATATCTGAAGAGGGTCATTTTTATCTTTATTAGCCATTCCTTTTTGAAGCCCCTTTCTTTTCTTATTAGAAATTTGTAAATCCCGAAGCTTAAAGCGGAGAGGATTAAAATGGAGCCTACAACTCCTAAAAACTCCTTTGTTTGCCTTGGGTCAGAAAGAAGGGTTTTAAGGGTTAGGGGAAGGAAAAAAAGGTAGAAAAAAAAGCCTGAAAAGCCTTTTATAGTGATGATGGTAAGAATCTGATAGAATTGCCCTCCTCTTCGGGTAAGAGTATAGAGAGGGAGAAATTCCCCTCCCAGATGGGCAGGGGTCACTGTGGCTCCAAAGGTATTGATAAAGGAAACGAGATATCCATACCAGAGGGGATAGCGAATGTTAAGAGCCCTTGCAATCACGATAACTCTCAAGGTATCAAAGGTGTGAAAGAGAAAAAGAAAGAGAAAGGTATAACATAAATACTTTTTATGGAGACCTCTCAGGACCAACCAAAGATCCTTAGGAAAGTATTTGATAGCAAGATAGGTAAAGGAGATTCCAAGAATGACAAGAAGAAGGACAAAACCTATTAAAAGATTTCTCAACATCTCAAGGTGCATTATAGCATGTAACAAAGGCTTTTAAAACTTGAATTTTAAGTTATCTTTTTAAAAGCTTTCTTTGAGGGAAAAGACATGGAAAGACGAATTCTTTGGGCACCCTGGAGAGGGGAATATGTGAGCGGAAAAAAAGAACCTGGCTGTATCTTCTGCCCACCAAAGGAGATGCCTCCTCCTGAGGTAAGACCAATTCTATACCTTGATGATAAAATTATGGTTATGCTTAATAAGTTTCCCTACAATACAGGGCACCTTCTTGTGTCTCCTCTAAGGCATGTGGCTGAGCTTGAGGACTTGACCGATGAGGAAAGCTTAGCCTTAATGAAAATGGCAAGGGAGTGTATTAAAATACTTAAAGAGGTTTTAAAGCCCGATGGGTTTAATGTGGGCTTTAATCTGGGTAAGGTTGCAGGAGCAGGCTATCCCGAGCATATTCATCTTCAAATCGTGCCCCGCTGGGAGGGAGATGTGAACTTCCTTTGTATTCTTGATGATGTAAGACTTGCTTCGCAACATTACCTCAGGGTCTATGAGTTGTTAAAACCCTATTTTGATAGGCTCAAAAAATAGGGTATAAAAAAGATAAGTGCGCGCCTATCTTGTTGTAAATCATGTTGTAAATCATTTCGCAGGCTAGAGCCTGCGGCTACCAAATTAATGATTTTTGATTGTTAAGGTAGCTGCAAGTTTCAGCTTGCGCGGAAAAATTTTTTGATTTTTTTAATTTTTTAAAAATCTATGCGGGCTAAGGCCTGCGGTTACCTTGTTGTAAATTTTACGGAGGCTAAAGTCTGCGCCTACCGTAGAGACTCTGATTCTTGCTTTAGCTTGCAATGAACTTTTATAGGGGGTAAAGGTTATGATTAAAATTCCGAGAATTATGTCAACTCAACATCCTGATAATGTTTCCCTTCCCTTTTTTGCCGAAACACCTGATATGTCAGGAGAAGATGAAATTCAGGAGGCTTATTATGCCTTTTCTCATCTCGGATGTGATGAACAGATGTGGGATAGTGAAGGAAAAGAAGTGGATGATTTTGTGGTGAAAAAACTCTTAACAAGATACCCCCACTTCTTTAGAAAAAAACGCTTAGGGGAAGAAATCTTTCTCACTTTGAGAGTGCCCAATCCCTCTATTGAAAGAGAGGAAGCCAAAATTCTTGTTGAAGCCTTAGAAAGCATTCCCCGTTCCATGGATGCAGCCAAACTCTTTTACGAAGATACCCCACCTCCACCTATTTTTGAAGTAATTCTTCCCATGACAACTTCAGCTGAAGAATTAAATCGGGTTTATTACTTTTACAAAAACTTTATCTCAGGAAAACAGCATCAACCCATCTATGAAGGCTCAATTACAGTGGCTGAATGGGTGGGAGAGTTTCTTCCAGAAAAAATCAATGTGATCCCCCTTTTTGAGGATGTCACTTACATGATTAAAGCTGATGAAATTTTAAGAGACTATTTAAAATATAAGGAAGAGCCTTATTTGAGGGTGTTTCTTGCAAGGTCTGATCCAGCGCTAAACTACGGCGTTATTGCAGCAGTTCTTGCCAATAAAATTGCCTTAAATAGAATTTACAAGCTTTCTCAAGAGATAGAAAAGGAACTCTTTCCTATTCTTGGGGCTGGGTCTCCGCCCTTTAGAGGGAATCTCTCTCCATACACGGTGGATTATGTGTTATCCGAATACCCTTGTGTGGAGACCTTTACTGTGCAGTCTGCCTTTAAATATGACAATCCCATTGAAGATGTAATAACCGCTATAAAGAGGCTCAAAAACTTTGTGAGATATCCCATAGAGGCCTTTGATGAAGACCTTGCCCTGCATTTTATTGAAAAGACTTCAAAGGAGTATCAAGCCCTGGTGGAAAGGATAGCCCCTCTTATAAATCTCATTTCTCGGTATGTGCCAAGGCGCAGAATGAGAAAACTTCATGTAGGACTTTTTGGTTATTCAAGACAGCTTGGGAAGGTGACCCTGCCAAGGGCCATTGGCTTTTGTGCAGCCTGCTATTCTATTGGGCTTCCCCCTGAAATTTTTGGCTTTTCAGCCCTTACAAAAGGGGAATTAAAACAGCTTAAGGAAATCTATAAAAATCTTGAAATAGACCTCTCCATAGCCTTAAGATACTTTAATCCCAAAAGCCTTGAGCTCGTGCCTGAAGAAAGGGAAAAAATTCTTAAGGCCTTAAATCTCATAAATAGCCTTGATCTCAAGGTAGAGGCTGACCTTGATCACCGAGAAATAACCGGAAGAATTATCAAAGACTTAAAAAAGGAAAATTATACTAACTTAACCAATCTCATCATTGAGGCAGGGCTTTTGAGAAGATTTTTGGGATAGAGCCTTAAGTTTGGAAGAAATCTGGAAAAGGAAGACGGGCTCTAAAGGCAAGAATGGCAAGCTGTCTTAAAAGATGATCGGCAAGCACAATTCTTGTCATAGCTGAAAGCACTGGAACTATCCTTGGTATAGCTGAGAGATCATGCCTTCCTCCAACTTGAATCTCCACTTCCTCTCTACGAATATTAACGGTTTTCTGGGGAAGCCTGTGGCTGGGAATGGGTTTTACAGCTACTCTTATGATAAGCTCTTGCCCTGAAGAGATGCCTCCAAGCACTCCTCCTGCGTCATTTTTGGAAAAACCCTTTTTGGTGATAGGATCATTATTTTGAGAGCCCTTAAGTGTGGCAACCTTAAAGCCAGCTCCCATTTCAAAACCTTTAATAGCACCAACAGAGCACAGGGCCTTAGCAAGATCGGCAGAAAGCTTATCAAAAACGGGCTCTCCAAGCCCTGCAGGCACATTCTTAGCAATAATTTCAACTATTCCACCCAGGGTATCCCCCTCTTTTGCGGTTTCTTCAATTTTTTGAAGCATCTTTTCATAGGCCTCAGGATCAGGGCAAAAAAGCCTGTTTTGATAAACAAAGGAAAGATCCCTTTCTTTTGCCTCAATTCCTCCAAGATTGATAGTATAGGCATGGACCTCAATTCCGTATTCCTCAAGCACTCTTTTAGCAACAGCCCCTGCTGCAACCCTTGCCACAGTCTCTCTTCCGCTTGCTCTTCCCCCGCCCCTGTGATCCCGAATTCCATATTTCATAAAGTAAGTAAAATCTGCATGCCCTGGCCTAAATACCTCTCTTAAAGGCTCATAGGCTGAACTTTGGGGATCTTCGTTATAGATAATCAAGGCAATGGGGGTTCCAGTGGTGAGCCCTTCAAAAACCCCTGATAAAATTTCCACTCTATCCTTTTCCCTTCTTGGGGTTTCACCCTTTCCTTTACCGGGCCTTCTTTTATCAAGCTCTTCCTGAATATAGGCCTCATCAAGGGTTAAACCAGGGGGGCAGCCATCAACCACCGCCCCAAGGGCCCTACCATGAGATTCCCCAAAAGTGGTAACCCTGAAGAGAACTCCTATAGTATTTCCTGCCATCTTTTTAAACTGTATGCTAAAAAAGCCAATTCGTCAATAGTTAAACCTTGGGTTATACCTTGACTTTGTTCAGGGGAGACTTAAACTAATTTTTAAAGAACAATTGCAGGCAAAAGGGAGTTTGTGTTTGCATCCTCAGGTTTACGCGGTTAAAAAAAGCCAGTCCCTATAGGAATGTCAAAGAGTGCTAAAAATTTATAAAAGAGGTGATAGCTATGGAGCTTAAAAAGCTTGTAAAAATATCGGATTATGAATGGGAAATTCCAAAGACTGGGGATATGCGGGTTCCAGGGAAAATTTTTGGAAGTCAAAGACTTATTGAGGAAATGGATGATATGGTCTATCAGCAGGTAAGCAATGTGGCCTCCCTTCCAGGTATTGTGAAAGCCTCCATTGCCATGCCTGATGCCCATTGGGGATATGGCTTTCCAATTGGAGGAGTTGCTGCCTTTGATCCCGAAGAGGGAGGAATTATCTCTGTTGGAGGAGTGGGTTATGATATTTCCTGCGGGGTTAGAACCCTTCTTTCTCCCCTTACCAGAGAGGAAATTGAACCCTATTTGGAAAAACTTGTAAAAGAGCTTTTTGAAACAGTGCCCTCAGGGGTTGGTTCTGAAGGGGAGATCAAGCTTTCTCCTTCTCAGCTTGATGAAGTGCTTGTGGGAGGAGCCAGATGGGCTGTAGAAAAGGGCTACGGTTATCCTGAAGACCTTGAATACATTGAAGAGAAGGGATGCATGGAGGGGGCAGACCCAAGCTATGTCTCTATGGAAGCCAAAAAGAGACAGCACCGCCAGGTTGGCACCCTTGGTTCAGGCAACCACTATCTTGAGGTTCAATATGTGGCTGAAATATATGATAGAGAGGTTGCGAATGCCTTTGGACTTTTTGAAAATCAGGTGGTTGTGAGTATTCACTGTGGATCTCGTGCTCTTGGACATCAGATTGCCACAGATTATCTTCCTGTCCTTGCTAAGGCTGCAAGAAAATACGGAATCCCCATCAAAGAAAAGGAACTCGTTTGCGCACCCATTGAATCTGAAGAGGGAAAGGCCTATTTTAAGGCCATGTGTTGCGGTATCAATTGTGCCCTTGCAAACAGACAGGTCATCACCCATTTAGTGAGGGAGGTTTTTAAGAAGTTCTTTCCTGGAATTTATCTCAAACTGCTCTACGATGTAAGTCATAATACTTGCAAGGTAGAATATCATATGGTAAATGGAAAGAGAAAAAAGCTATATGTGCACAGAAAGGGGGCAACACGCGCCTGGGGCCCTGGAAGAGCTGAACTTCCTGAGGCCTATCGCAAGGTTGGACAACCTGTGATTATTGGAGGGTCCATGGGAACAGCTTCTTACATCCTTGTTGGCACATCTGAAGGTGAAGAAAAGGCCTTTGGTTCAGCCTGCCACGGAGCAGGAAGAACCATGAGCAGACACCAGGCCATTAAATCCTTTAGAGCAGATGAACTTGTTGAAAGGCTAAGAAAAAGGGGTATTATTGTGATGGGTAAATCCAAAAAGGGGCTTGCTGAGGAAGCCCCAGAGGCATATAAGGATGTAACCCTGGTAATTGACGCAACCTGTAAAGCGGGTTTAACAAAAAAAGTGGCAAAGCTTTTACCCCTTGGTTGTATAAAAGGCTAATTTTACTGAAAGCGTTTAAAGGTGAGGTTTTTTTGAGATTTAGGTGCCTTTGTTTGAGGAGGCTTTGTGATTCCACCCTTAAGGTTATATAAAAATCTTTAAAAACTAAATCTCAAAAGGAGGTGCGCTATGAAGGGTCTTGCTTTTAAGATTGGGGGATTACTAGTTAGCTCTGCTTTGCTTTTTGCCTGTTCTTGCCCTGCTCCCAAGGTAGCTGAAGAAGCAAAGCCTGCTCAGGCTGTAGCTCAAGCTTCCACCGAGCCAGAATGCTGCACCAAGCTTCAGAATGAGCTCAATGCCCTTAAGATGGAGGTTGAAAGCTTAAAGTCTCAACTTGGCAATGTAAAAGTCCAAGCTGAAGAGGCTAACAAAGCTGCCCAGAAGGCTATTGAGGCTGCAAACAAAGCTCAAGAAGCTGCTCAAAAAGCTGAAACTGCAGCTAAAAAGGCAGAAAGAATTTTCGAAAAGGGTCTTAAGAAGTAATGCCCAAACCCTTTCAAAAGCTGGGAGAGATTTTCGGAATCTCTCCCAGCACAAAATCTGCTTTTCAGGACAATTTTCCCTTTAAAGTTACCTCCTGGGAAGAACTTTTGCATTCTGTTAAACCACTCAAAGAGAAAAATTTCCACTTTGCCCTTATTCCCAAAAAACCTCCTCGTTTTAAAGAAAGGGATTGGCCTCCACCCAAAATAGAAGTCAATTTTCATTTAACTTCCGAATACATGGAGGGCAAAAAAAGGGGAGTTCCCTCAGAAATACTTTGGAAACTCAGAAATGGAGTCTTTTCAGTTCAGGCCAGTCTTAACTTAAGAGGTTATTTTGTTGAAGAAGCAAGACTGCTTTTTGAGGATTTCCTGAAATCTGCCATAAATAAAGGGCTTTCCTGTGTTTTAATCATTCATGGAAGAGGTCTTTCTTCCAGAGAAAAACCGGTTCTTAAAGAAAAGGTAAGAGAGTGGCTTGAAAGGGGCCCTTACAGAAAATACATTCTTGCTTATGCCTCGGCAAGGCCCTGCGACGGAGGCCCAGGTGCAACCTATGTCCTCTTAGCTAAGCGCCCTGTTAAAAAATAATGTTTTTAACCTCTCCAAGAAAAGCCCTAATTCTCTTTGGTAGGCCTCAATCAGGAAAGACCACTCTCACAGAATACCTCTTTAATTGTCTTTCTTCTAAGTCCCTTTCTTATTCTCTTACAGGCTTTATAACTAAAGAATTGAGAGAAGGTGGCGAAAGAATTGGCTTTGACCTCGTTTATTTAAAAGATAAAACCTTCAGACTTCCCCTTGCAAGAAGCACAAATAAACTTTCAAGGTCTGAGGCAGTAAAAAGACCCAAAGTGGGAAAATATGCCCTTTTCCCAGAAAATCTTGAAAAATTTGTTGAAATTCTTGAAAAAGAAGTAGCTTCTCAGGAAAATCTTCTTCTTTTTATTGATGAAATTGGAAAAATGGAGAGTTTTTCAGAAAAATTTGTAAATTTTCTTTCTCAACTTTTTGAAAAAAATCTTAAGATTGTTGCAACCCTTGGAAAGGGGGAGCACCCTCTACTTAAGGCATGGAGAAGCAAAAAAGAAGCCATATATGTAGAGGTCACCCAAGAAAACAGGGATTTCCTGAAAGAAAGGCTTCTTTTTGAATTTTTAAGACCTGGAAAATTAATAGTTTTTGAGGGAATTGATGGAGCAGGAAAAAGCACCCTTTTTAAAGCCTTAAAACAGGGGCTTTCCAAGGAAAATATTGTCTTTTCCTTTGAACCAACAGAAGGACAATATGGAAAACTCTTAAGGGAGATTTTAAAGACAAAAAGGGCTGATCAAGAAACCCTTCTTGAGTTATTTTTAAAAGATAGAGCTGAACATGTTAAAAACCTCCTTTTACCCTCTCTTAAAGCTGGAAAAATTGTCATTCTTGATCGTTATTACCTATCCACTGTGGCCTATCAGGGTATCCATTTCAAGGCTCTCTTTGATCTTCTTTCAAAAAATGAAACCTTTTCACCTCTTCCAGATATTGTGTTTTACCTTGAGATACCCATTGAGCTTGCTCTTGAGAGAATTAAAGGAAGAAATGAAGGGGTAAGCCTTTTTGAGAAGGAAGAACTATTAAATAAAATCTCAGAAAATTATGAAAGAATTCTTCCGCTTTTTAATCACATAAGAATAAAAAGTGATAGGCCTGTTGAGGAGCTTTTGCAAGAGGTTTTTATTCACTTAAAGGCCTTTATACCACAAATTTAAAAGTGCCCTTTCCGAGGATGTCATGAAGATGAAGGATTCCTACTAAAAGCCCGTCATAATTTACCACAGGTAAAACTGTGATAAGATGCTTTTCCATTAATTCAAGGGCTTCAGCAGCAAGGCGATTTTCCTCAATCCTTTTGGGATTTTTGGTCATAACCTCTTCAATCTTTACTTCAGGAAGGCCCTTATGTTTTGTCACAATTCTTCTTAGATCACCGTCTGTTAATATTCCAGTGAGATGCCCAAGGGTATTTACAACAAGAACTGCTCCAAGCCTCTTTTTATCAAGTTCTTCAATGGCTTGGGAGAGAGGAGTTCCTTCATGCACAAGAGGGATTTTATCACCTGTTAACATAATTTCTTTGACCTTTACTTTAAGCCTTTCTCCGAGGGTACCACCAGGGTGATTTTTGCGAAAATCTTCTGCCTGAAGGCCTCTTAATTCAAAAAGCACAATGGCAAGGGCATCTCCTACGGCAAGCATAGCGGTAGTGCTTGTTGTTGGGGCAAGATTAAAAGGACAGGCCTCCCGGGGAATAGCTGTGTTTATCACCACATCTGCCAAACCTGAAAGGACACTGTTTTTATTTCCAGTAAGGGCTATCACTGGAATTTTTCGGCTTTTAAGAATTTTTACTATCTCGCAGACTTCAAGGGTGTTCCCTGAATAAGAGAGCGCAAGAAGAACATCTCCAGAGGTAACCATTCCGAGATCACCATGTAGAGCCTCAACGGGATGCAAGAAAAAGGAAGGAGTTCCCGTTGAAGAAAGGGTTGCAGAAATTTTTTTCCCTATAATTCCGCTTTTTCCAACCCCCGTAACCACAACCCTTCCAGAAGTATTCAGAATAAGATTAACTGCAGACACAAAGGAGGAATCTAAATTTTTTATGACCTCTTCAAGGCCCTCTTTTTCCGTTTGTAAAACCTCTTTGGCTCTCTTTAAGATTTGAGCACTATCCATCAATGATAGATGATTTTTTCTTCCTTGATTAAGGCCCCAGTTTCCTTAAGCTCTTTCACATCCTCATCTAAGAAAAGAGCTGAGAAAATTTCAACAACCTTTTCAATGGTTTGAGTGATAATGGTCTCTCTTGCGAGAATTTCATCAAGCTTTTTAAAAACTTGAGGAAGCTCCTCTGCAGGCACATCCCTCCAAGAGAGATGTTTGAAAATTTTGTAATAGGCCCTTCTTGTTTGCATGCGATTTTTCAACTCTTTAATAAAGGCCTTGGGGTCTAAAATCTTTTCCTTTAAATCCTCAAGAAGGAATTTAAAATCCTCTTCCTGAAACTGCCAGAAACTCTCAATCCAGTCTTTTAAAGTTAAAAGACTGTCCTTTTCCTGCATAATTTTTTCCTCTTGCTGAATTTTTTTTAAAGGTTAATCCAAAGAAGAAAAAAAGCAATATTGTGCTAAAATGAATGTATGCTTGAAAGGGGGTTTATTCATCTCTATTTTGGTGATGGGAAAGGAAAAACAACCAGTGCAATCGGGCTTGCTATCAGAGCCCTCGGAGCAGGCCTAAAAGTGGCCTTTTTCCAGTTTTTTAAACCAGGAAACTCCTCTGAAGTAAAAATTTTCAAAACCTTTTACCCCAATCTCTATTACGCCTCCTTTCATCACGGGGGTTTCGTAAAGGATAAAGAAATTTCCAAGGAATTAAAGGAAAAAATTTTTGAAGGATATGCCCTATTTAAAGGTTTACTCTCCTCAAAGGCTTACGATGTCATTATTCTTGATGAATTTGTATATGCCTTAACATGGAATATAATAGACCTTGAAGAGTTTTTAGAGGTTTTAAAAAATAAGCCCCTTGAAATTGAAATTGTCATAACGGGAAGAGAGCCCCCTTTAGCCCTTATTGAAGCCTCAGACCTTGTTACCGAAATGAAAATGATAAAACACTATTTCCAAAGGGGAGTTAAAGCCAGATGGGGAATAGAGAAGTAGAAACTATCCAGGAGAAAGTTTTTGAAGGCATCCCCCTTACTCGGGATGAGGCCCTTTCTCTTTTTCGTTTCCCCCTTCATCTCCTTGGAGAGCTTGCAAGAACAGTAAGATTTAGACTTCATCCTGAAAAAATTGTCACTTATGTGGTTGATAGAAATATCAACTATACCAACATTTGTATTTCGGGATGTAAATTCTGTGCCTACTTCAGGCCTCCCAATTCCAAGGAAGGTTATCTTCTTTCTTTTGAAGAGATTGCCAAAAAAATAGAGGAAACCATTGCCCTTGGAGGCTATCAAATTCTTCTTCAAGGAGGTCTTCACCCAGCGCTTACCCTGGAATACTATGAAGAATTATTTTCTTTCATAAAATCCCGATTTCCTGAGATCCATCTTCATGCCCTCTCACCCCCAGAAATTATCTTTTTGAGTAAAAGCTCGGGGCTTTCTGTTGAGGAGGTTTTAAAAAGGCTCATTAAGGCAGGGCTTGATTCCATTCCTGGAGGAGGGGCAGAAATTCTCGTTGATAGGGTGAGAAAAATTATTTCTCCCAATAAAGCTACCTCTGAGGAGTGGCTTTATGTTATGGAAACAGCCCATCGCCTTGGGCTGAAAACCACTGCAACCATGATGTTTGGTCATATTGAAACTGAAGAGGATATAATAGAACATCTTTTCAAAATTAGAGATCTTCAGGAAAAAACCAGAGGCTTTACTGCCTTTATACCCTGGACCTTTCAGCCCCAAAACACAGCCCTTTCTCACATAAAGAAAGCAGGTTCTGCAAGGTATCTACAGGTGCTTGCTATAAGTCGCATTGTTCTTCATAACATCCCCAATCTCCAGGTCTCTTGGGTAACTCAAGGGCCAAGAATTGCTCAGCTTGCCCTTGAATTCGGAGGCAATGACTTTGGAAGCACTATGATTGAAGAAAATGTGGTTGCCTCAGCAGGAGTCTCTCATAGACTAAGTGAAGAGGAAATTCGCTCATACATCCAAGAAGCAGGCTACATCCCCAAAAGAAGAAAGATGGATTATACCCTTCTTGAATAAAGCTCTATGGAAGAGATTTTTCTTGAGCCCCATCATCATTTTTTGGTAAGGGCAAAATATTTGCTTACCCTTGAAAGCCCTCCTCTAATTCTTGATGGGGCTATACACATAAAAGACCAAAGGATTTTAAGTCTTGGCTCTTTTAAAGAAATTGAGAAAGAGGCATGCGGGGCCAAATTTATAGATCTTGAAGACCTAATACTTATGCCAGTTTTAACCAATGCTCATCTTCATCTTGAGCTTTCTGCCTTAAGGTTTCGCATTCCCCCAACAGGCAGGTTTATTCTCTGGGTAAGGCAGGTAATTAAAAGAAGAAGCGAACTTTCTCCCATTGAAATCAAGGAAAGCATAAATTTTGCTATAAAAGAACTTTTAAGAGAAGGAATTGGTATCGTTGGGGATGTGGGAAATTCAGCCCTTTCGCTTGAGCCTCTCTTGCAAAGTCCTCTCTCCGGTTATCTATTTCAGGAAATAATTAACTTTAAAGGGGATCGGATCTCCCTCAGCCCTCTGGAAGAATTTTCAAAGAGAATCAAACTCACTTATTCACCTCATGCACCCTATACAGTTTCTCCTCTTCTCATTCAGGCTATAAAGGCTTATACCAGAAAGCGAAAAAGGCTCTTTACCATTCATCTTGCTGAGTCTCAAGAGGAAATTCAATTTCTTAGGGATGGCACTGGTCCGATTGCAGCCCTTTTGAAGGAAAGAAATCAGTGGAATGAGTCCTTTTCCCCTCCAGGAATATCCCCAGTTAAATACCTTGATTCCCTTGGGGTGCTTGATGAAAATACCCTGGCTATTCATAGTATTCACCTCACAGAAGAGGATTTTGAAATTCTTTCCAAGAGAGGGGTCAAGGTTTGCCTTTGTCCAAGGAGTAATCTTTACACAGGGTCCGGCTTTCCTGATCTTCCCCGTTTTTTAAAATATGGAATTAAGCTCTGTCTTGGAACTGATTCTCTTGCAAGCAATGACAGACTCTCCATTTTTGAAGAAATGAAAACCCTTCTCAATTTTTATCCCAGTACTGATCCCCTTTTGATTCTCAAAATGGGAAGTGTGGAGGGAGCCAAAATCCTTGGCTTTGAAGAATATGGAACTCTAAGAGAAGGGGCCTTTGCCAATTTTCTTGCTATTTCCACTTCTCAACCCCTCACTGAGAAGCCTCCTCACTTCTACAGAGAATTTATTTTTGTAGAAAAGGAAGTAAAATACAGGTTTTATGGAAACTACTAAAGAAAATCAAGTTTTAAGGGTTGGACTTCCCTGTTATTTAAATACCCTTCCTCTTCTTCACTACTTTAAGGCTTCAAAAAAGATAAAGCTCTATTTCTTCTCTCCTAAAAAGGTAAATGAAGCCCTTTCTGCAAGGGAGCTTGATGCTGGGCTTGCTTCAAGCCTCTTTTATGCAAAAAATTTTAAAGACTTTTTAATTCTTCCTGATCTCTCCATAAGTGCCGTTGGAAAAGTAAAAAGCGTTATTCTGTATCACCAAAGACCTCTTTCTGAGCTTGACAGGGCCCTGATAGGGATTAGCCCTGAAACCGAGACCTCCTTTGGGCTTCTAAGAATCATTCTGGAAGACTTTTATGAAGTTTCACCAAGATATCAAATCCTTGAAGCACCTTTAAGTCTGAAAATGCCTGAAGAAAAAGCTTTAGAAGGTTACCTTGCCATAGGGGATGAGGCTCTAATTTTACAGAAGAAAGGTTACTTTCCCTATTTTAGTGACCTTGCAGAAATCTGGCTTGAAAAAACCCAGCTTCCCTTTATCTTTGCCCTTTTTATCCTAAGAAAGGAGGTAGCTGAAGAAAAAAAGCCTCTTATAAAGAGCCTTTTACGGAGTCTTTATATCAGCAGGGCCAAGGGATTGTCCTCCCTCCCAAGCTTAGTTGAATCTTCAAGGTTTGAATTAGAGCGGGACTTTATATTAAATTATCTTCAACATTTAGAATATGATTTTTCAGGGCTAAAACAACGGGCCTTTCTCTATTTTTGTGAATTCCTTGCCAAAAAGGAAATTATACCCTCAATTCCTGAACTCAATTTCTTTTATCTATGAAAAATCACATTGAGGCTCACAAAGAGTTTGTTAAAAGAAAATTTGATCGTATTGTGAGAAGATATGATCTCGTAAATGCCCTTGCAAGTCTTTTTCAGGATAAATTCTGGAGAAAAAAGGTAGCCCTCTTTTTTAGGAATCTCAATGGTCCCTTTCTTGATCTCTGCTCAGGCCCCTTTACCCTAAGCCTTGAAATTTTGAAAAAAAATTCACAAAAACTCTTTGCCCTTGATTTAAGCATGGAAATGCTTCTTTATGGAAAAACAAAAAAATCTTCTTTCTTAAACTACCTTTATCCATTGAGAGGGGATGCTGAAAGGCTTCCCTTTAAAGAAAATACCTTTAGTGGAATAAGTATTGCCTTTGGATTGAGAAATCTTCCCGACAGAGAAAGAGCTCTCTCTGAATTTTTCCGAGTTTTAAAACCAGGAGGCCTTCTTGTAATTCTTGAGTTTTCCCTTCCTAAAAATTTTTTAGTAAAAGCCCTTTATCTCCTTTATCTCAAATACTGGATTCCCTTTATTGGAGGGCTTCTTACAGGAGATAAAGAGGCCTATCAATATCTCGCAGATTCCATTCAGAAATTTCCACCCCCAAAAGAGGTGGATGAACTTCTTACCAAGGTGGGATTCAAAAAACTCTCCCTTATACCTTTAACCTTAGGGGTTGTCACCCTCTATGTTTATCAAAAAAACCCTAAGCCCACGGCTACCAACAAGTAGACACTTAACATGTGTACACATTAAATGTGAAAATTAATTTCGCAGGCTAAAACCTGCTCCTACCATTAAACTCCAAATTTTTTAGGTTGTAGTAGCCACAAGCCTTAACTTGCGTAGAAAGGTTTTTTGTTAGCCACACATTTCAGGTTTTGCGGACTTTTTATACGCGGGCAAAACAAGTAAACACCTAAAATGTGTACACTTAACATGTGTAGCACAAAATTATTGCAGGAGCCTCAAAGTGGAGGTTCGCTGTATTTTTACCCTTAGTAGCTTACAAATATTTTATTCCTCTAAGGGCTTTAGCACAAAAAGAAGTTGTCCCTCTTCCACCATTTGATTGAGTTTTACGCAGATTTCAACTACCTGGGCATCAAAGGGGGCAAGAATAGGATTTTCCATTTTCATGGATTCAAGATTGGCAATCTCCTCTCCCTTGTGCACAATATCTCCCACTTTGAGAGTTCCTCTCTTGGGATTTCCAATTCTCCAGACTGTTCCGCTAATAGGTGCTCCTATTTCATTTGGTTTGGTTGCCTTTCTCACTTCAGCCTTTTTAGCCCTTGGTGTTTTTACCTCAAAAACCCTGGTTTTATTATTGACCTTTAAAACCACATGGATTATTCCGTCATTTTCTGTTCCAATGGAGACAAGTTCAATGCAGTATGGCTTTCCTTCAAGCTCAAATTCCACTTTATCCCCAGGCTTTGATAAACCTTCTCGCCAGACCTTGGTTGGAAGAACAAGGGGAGCAAGGCCATATTTTTCACGAAATTTAATAAAATCAATGGCATCCTTGGGATGCATAAGATAGAGAATAAATTCCTCTTCTGTAGCTGGCCTTCCCAACTCTTCTTCAAGCTGTTTTCTTAGTGCATCTAAATCTTCATCTGGAATATTCTCAAGGGCAGAAGTTTCCTTCCTCTCTTTGATTTTCTCTTTCCAGGCATCTCCAAAGGCTGATTTATAAACCCATTCATCAGGCCAGCCAACAGGAAGCCTTCCATAATGTCCAAGAATGAGATTTTTGAAATCACCTGGGGCATGCCTAAAAAGCTGAAGAAGCTCCTCCTGCTCTTCTGGCTCCATGGCAGAAAAATCCTGCCTCTTTTCCTCCACAAATTTCCTCAAAAGATTGATGACCCTTTGAACCCCTGCCTCTCCATACTCTTTGTAATAACGATTTACAATCCCTGAGCAGGTAACCCAGGTAATTTGCGAACCAGGAGTAACATCAAAGTATTTTACAATTTGATTGTAAAGGCTCATGACCTGAAGGATATAGGGCATGAGATGAAGAAAGCCTCCTTTTTCCGCCTGTTCAAAGGAGCTTGGAAAGGCTCCTCCTGGCATTTTGTGGCGCGTAACCATATGGTCAAAGCCCTTAAAAGGCGATTCTGCCCATTCGTAATCTCTAATCCACTCCCTTACCTTCTCAACAGCAAGCTCTGCAGCACGCCTATTCAGATTAACTGGAATTCCCTCCTCCCTAAGAATAGCCTCAACTGCAAGAATTGGTGAATGACCATAAAACCGGCAAAGGGTGTCTTCCTGCACATCAAGGATTTTGGCTCCAGCCTTTGCTGCAGCAACAAGAACGGGTATGGCAAGACCATCCGTTATATGACGATGATAATTAATAACAAGCTCAGGATACTTCTGTTTTATGGCATCAATCAATTCAGAGACACTTTTCACCGTTCCCACACCTGCCATATCCTTAATACAGAGAATGATTTCATCTACTCCTCCGCAGAGATCCACAATCTCATCCACTACCTTGAGATAGTATTTGGTGTCAAACCAGGGTGCAACAGTGTAGGAAATGGCTGGCTCAAAGAGCCTTCCCCTCTTCATCACCACTTCTGCAACAACCCTCATATTACGCACATCATTAAGAAAAGAAAAGCATCTCCAAACATCAATATCCACTCTCTCAACCACATATTCAATAATGTTTTTAGGATAGGGTCTATAACCCCACATATTGGTTTCACGAATAAGGGTTTGAAGTAACACATTAGGCATAAGCTGCCTTAAAATCTCAATTTCTTCAAAGGGGCTTTCCCTTCTATTCATAATACCCACATGCCATCTTGCCCCACCATGACACTCCGCTGCAAAAAGCCCCATCTCGTTATAATAAGGAGCAAGGGTCTTTAAGTCGTAAATTCTTAAACGATTTTTATAGTCAGACTGGCCTGCATCCCTCATTCCCACTGATACAAAGGCTACCCCTGGAAGTTCCCTAACCTTCTGAACAATCTCTTTTGGGCTCATTCCGGGTCTAACGAATATATACTCCATCTTTTACCCCTCTTTTTGAGATTATGCTCTTAATTTAGCAGTTTACATCCAGGGCTGAGGCCCAAGGGCTGAAATTTCAGCCACATACTGGGCAATTTTTAAAACCTCATCATCAGCGGTCTTTTCTCTGAAGGCAGAGATAAGTTCCTGAAGGTGTTCCTCAATAAAACGCGTGGAAAAATTACCAGCTATAAACTCAGGATGTCTAATAATACTTAAAAGAAGGGGCGCTGTTGTCTTAACTCCTTCTACTCTTAAGCCTCTACTTAAGGCTCTATCCATAACCCTTATGGCTTCAGCTCTATCTTGTCCAGCAGACATAACAAGCATTATAAGAGAGTCATAATAGGGAGGAACTTCTGCCCCCTCATAAACCCCAGAGGAAACTCTAATTCCAGGCCCCTGAGGAATCTCAAGCCTGGTTATTGTCCCAAAAGAGGGATTAAAAGTCTTAGGATCCTCAGCATTAATACGAACTTCTATGGCATGACGATTTGGATGTATATCCTCTTGCTTAAAAGGTAATTTTTTCCCCTGGGCTATATCAAACATAAGCCCAACAATATCAACCCCTGTGATTAACTCGGTCACTCCATGTTCCACCTGGAGTCTTGTATTCACCTCAAGAAAATAAAATTTTTTGGTCTTGGGATCAAGGAGAAATTCCACTGTCCCAGCTGAATAATAGCCTATTTCCCTTGCAAGTCTCACTGCGGTATAGCAAATTTCCTGCCTTAAATCCTCATCAATGCTTGGAGAGGGAGCTTCTTCCAGTATTTTTTGATTTCTTCTCTGAAGAGTGCACTCTCTTTCAAAAAGATGAACGATGTTTCCGTGCATATCTCCAAGAATTTGCACCTCAATATGTCTTCCCCTTTCTATATATTTTTCCACAAAAACTGTATCATCTCCAAAGGCCTTTTTAGCTTCAGATTTGGCCTTTTCAAAGGCAATGGGTATTTCCTCTACAGAATTTACCCTGACCATACCCTTTCCACCACCGCCTGCAGCTGCTTTAAAAAGTATGGGAAAAGTGACCTCTTCTTCCTGCATCCAGCGAACTACATCCTCAGGGGATCTAACATTCATCAAACCTGGAATAGTTGGCACATTGGCTTTTTGGGCAATTTTTTTAGCCCTGATTTTATCACCCATAAGCTGAATTACCTTAGGAGGTGGGCCAACCCAGATAAGGCCAGCCTCTTCAACCATCTCGGCAAATCGGGGATTTTCTGCAAGGAACCCCCATCCAGGATGAATGGCCTGGCAACCCCTTTCCAGGGCACATTTGATTATTTTTTCCATATTCAGATAGGAATCATGGGGTGGGGCTTCCCCTATATGCACAGCCTCATCTGCAAGAAAGACATGATAGGCCAGTCTGTCAGGGGTGCTGTAAATGGCAACGGTTTTAATCTTTTTATCCCTGCAGGTATTCATAATTCTTACTGCAGGAACCCCTCTGTTGGCAATCAAAACCTTTCTTATATCCCTTTCCAAAGCCACAGTTCCACCTCTCAGAAAAGTTTTTCAGTAATTAACATATTTTAAATGACTTGTCAATATAAGTAAAGACTGCGAAGACTGCCGCCCTCTGCTCCCCTAATTACAAATTATACCAAGTCTAAAAATCAAGCGGATTTACATACTCTCAGTTGGTGCAGAGCGAAAAGGTCACCCTACCTATTTGCAAAGGCCAAAGGTCACTCCTTCTCTTAATCCTCTTTATCTGAAGTTTTCTCTTTTTGACAAAGTCCTCTCTTCTTACCAGATTCCTCATAAGGAATAAGCTTTTCACTTGGATGGTAAATTTCAAAATCTCCTTGAGATTCTCTGAGGCTTTCCTCCATGCAGGCTCTGTTTTAGGTGTACGCATTTTAAGTGTACACATTTAATACATTTTAAGTGTATTTTTATTTAATTTCCATAGGCTCAACTTCCTGATAAAGGTTTGAGCCTATGATTTTATCACAAGGGGGTGCCTTTTTTAGGTTTGCAATAAAGGGTGACAAAATCCCTTTGCAATAACAGCGGACTTAAATATTCTCTTGCAATTATAAATTAAATTATTATAATTATGATGTGCTTGGGAGGCGGGCAATCCCCTCCTGGGCTTCAAAATAAATTGCAGGAGGTTTTAAAATGCCATTGGACCCAGAAATTAAAAGGGAGATTATTGCTCGCTTTCAGAGGCATCCTCAGGATACAGGCTCTCCCGAGGTGCAAATCGCCCTTCTTACTGCAAGAATTAAACAGATTGAGGAACACTTAAAAACTCACAAAAAGGATTTTCACTGCAGAAGAGGGCTTATGAAACTTATTGGACAAAGAAGGGCCCTTCTTGAGTACCTTAAACGCACTGATTTCCTCAGGTATCAGGCTCTCCTAAAAGCCCTCGGCCTTAAGAAATAAGACAGCCTTTAAGCTTAAAGCTTCAGGAAATAAGGAGCTTATAAGTTTTAACTTGCTTAAAAACTTTGTCGCGGGCCTTTGCCCGCGACAACTATAAAAGAAGATTTTTCAAAGAATTCAACTTTAGACCCAGCCAAGCTGCTCGTAAACGATTCTTCCTGTTCCAGCTGGAATTAGCCTTCCAACAATAACATTTTCCTTCAATCCGCGAAGATAATCTACCTTTCCAGCAAGGGAGGCCTCTGTAAGCACTCTTGTAGTCTCCTGGAAAGAGGCTGCAGATAACCATGAATCAGTAAGAAGGGCAGCTTTTGTGATTCCAAGAAGAACAGGCTCTGCAACTGCAGGTTTTCCTCCTTGGGCGAGAACTTTTTTATTTTCCTCTTCAAACTTGGCCCTATCCACATACTCTCCGATCATAAACGAGGTATCTCCTGCCTCCTTAATCTTCACCTTTTTAAGCATCTGCCTAATAATCACCTCAAAGTGCTTGTCGTTAATCTTAACTCCCTGAAGCCTGTAAACCTCCTGAATTTCCTCAACGAGGAATCTTGCAACTCCCTTTACACCCTGGACCTTAAGAATATCGTGGGGATTGGGAGTTCCCTCAATAAGGGGTTCACCTGGCTTAATATAGTCCCCTTCTCTAACAACTATGTATTTACCTTTTGGAAGAAGATATTCTTTTGCCTCTCCCACTTCAGGCTGAACCACAAGTCTTTTCCTTCCACGCACATCCTTTTCAAAAACAACCACTCCCTCAATCTCACTTATTACAGCGCTCTCCTTTGGTTTTCTTGCCTCAAAGAGATCCGTAACCTTAGGTAAACCACCAGTAATGTCCTTGGCTTTGAGGGTTTCTCTGGGAATTCTTGCAAGAATATCTCCAGCCTCTACATAATCTCCCTCATGAACACTAATAATAGCACCCACAGGAAGCTCATATCTTGCAATGGTTTTACCCTTTTCGTCCTTAATGGAAATTCTTGGTCTGTAATCAGTAAGTTTATAGTCTCTAACTACAATGGTTATTCTTCCCGTTGTGGGGTCAATCTTTTCGTCAACGGTAACTCCATCAATAATATCTCCAAATTTAGCCCTTCCTGAAACCTCAGAAATAATGGGGTTGGTGTAAGGATCCCACTCCACAAGAATAGTTCCAGGTTTTACCTCTTCCCCTTCCCTGACCTTAATCTTCGCACCATATACCACTGGATACTTTTCAAGAATTCTTCCATCAGCACCAAGAACAGCAATTTCACCCTGACGATTAATGGCAACGAGTGTCCCATCCGCTCTCTGAACATATCTTAAATTGAGATACTTAACCTTTCCCTGGCTCTGGGCAACATGTTGACTCTGTTCAAGGGCTTTACCAACGGCACCTCCTATGTGAAAGGTCCTCATGGTGAGCTGTGTTCCTGGCTCTCCAATAGATTGAGCTGCAATTATCCCTACAGCCTCTCCAATCTCAACCATTCTACCTGTTGCAAGATCTCTACCATAACACTTCTGACAAACCCCGAATTTGGCCTCACAGGTAATCACAGAACGAATGGTTACCTTTTCAATACCAGCAGCCTTCAATTTGGCTGCCTTTTCTTCGTCAATCTCTTCATTGGCCCTAACAAGAACCTCTCCTGTGATAGGATCCACAATATCTTCCAGCGCAACCCTTCCTAAAACTCTATCCCAAACAGGCTCAATAATTTCTCCACCCTCAATGAGGTGACCTATTTCAATTCCGTCAATGGTTCCGCAATCCTCCTCAGTCACCATACAATCCTGAGCAACATCCACAAGTTTTCTTGTTAGATATCCTGCATTGGCAGTTTTCAAGGCTGTATCAGCAAGCCCCTTTCTTGCCCCGTGGGTGGAGACAAAATATTCAAGCACTGACAAGCCCTCACGGAAATTACTCTTAATGGGAGTTTCAATAATTTCCCCTGAGGGTTTGGCCATAAGACCTCTCATTCCAGCAAGCTGTCTTATCTGATCCTTTGAACCACGAGCACCAGAAAAAGCCATAATATAAACGGGATTAAAACTGGGACCAATCACCTTTTCCCCATTAGGACCAATATACTCAGCAACCTCCATTTTTTTCATCATTTCTTCAGTAACTCTCTCTGTGGCTGTAGCCCAGATATCTATAGCTTTGTTGTAACGCTCAGATTCGGTAATTAATCCCTCCTGATATTGTCTCCAGAGTTCGGCAATTTTTTCTTCAGCCTCTTTTAAAATCTCTGCCTTCTTTTCCGGAATGGTAAGATAATCCACTGAAATAGAAAGCCCTGCCCTTGTTGACATTAAGAATCCAAGATCTTTAAGTTTGTCCGCAAAAATAACCGTTTTCTTAAGGCCTGCTCTTCTATAGGAAATGTTTATAAGTTCCTGAAGCTCCTTTTTTCTTAAAGGCTTGTTGTATTCTTCAAAGGGAATCTCCTCAGGAACAATGCTTGAGAAGATTACCCTACCCACAGTAGTTTCAATGAGCTTTCCATTCATTCTGACCTTAATCTTTGCCTGAAGATGCACCTCTCCACTCTGATAGGCCAAAAAAACCTCATCGGGATCTTTAAAGATTTTTCCTTCGCCCTTGGCAAAGGGACGCTCCATGGTCATATAAAAGGCCCCAAGAACCATATCCTGCGTGGGATAAACTACAGGTATTCCATTGGCAGGAAGCAAAATATTATTGGTTGAAAGGATAAGCACCCGGTTTTCAATTTGAGCCTCAACAGAAAGTGGCACATGCACAGCCATCTGGTCTCCATCAAAGTCTGCATTATATGCCACACAAACCAAAGGATGAAGTTGAATAGCCTTAGTATCAATAAGCACTGGTTCAAAGGCCTGAATGCCAAGCCTGTGAAGTGTTGGTGCACGGTTTAACATAATGGGATATTCTTTCACTATTTCCTCTAAGGCATCCCAAACCACAGGATGCTCTTCCTCAACAAGCTTTTTGGCAGTTTTAATGTTGGTTGCATAGCCATGCCTTTCAAGCCAACCATAAATATAGGGCTTAAAGAGCTCAAGGGCCATTTTTTTGGGAAGTCCGCACTGATGCATTCTCAACTCTGGACCGGCAACGATCACCGATCTTCCAGAAAAATCAACCCTCTTTCCAAGCAGGTTCTGTCTGAAACGTCCTTGTTTACCCTTTAAAACATCAGAAAGACTCTTCAAGGGCCTCCTGTTAGGCCCCATCACTGGCTTTCCTCTTCGGCCGTTATCAAAAAGGGCATCCACTGCCTCTTGAAGCATTCTCTTTTCATTCTTAAGAATGATCTCAGGCGCATCAAGCTCTATTAGCTTTTTTAAACGCACATTTCTATGAATAACCCTTCTGTAAAGGTCATTTAAATCCGAGGTTGCAAATCTTCCACCCTCAAGGGGAACAAGAGGCCTAAGCTCAGGAGGTATTACAGGAATAACCGAAAGAATCATCCATTCTGGCCTATTTCCAGATTCAAGAAGATTCTTAATAAGCTGAAGCCTTTTTCCAAGTTTCTTTCTGCGAGCCTCACTCTGGGTGGTTTGCATCTCCGCCTGGATATCCTTAGCAAGCCTCTCAAGATCAAGGCGTTTGAGAAGCTCAGCTATGGCCTCAGCACCAGTTCCCATTTTGATTTTGCTACCAAAGGTCTCCTGAAGATAATGATATTTTTCCTCAGCAAGAAGGGTTCCAACAGGATATTCTTCAACTTCACTTTCAATTACCACATATTTCTCAAGATAAAGGATGGATTCAACTTCCTTTAAGGTCATATCCAGAAGTAGTCCAATCTTTGAAGGGATACTTCTCAAATACCAAATATGAGCAACAGGGGCAGCAAGCTCAATGTGCCCCATTCTCTCACGGCGCACCTTACTCTGAATAACCTCAACTCCGCATTTCTCACAAATAACCCCTCTGTGCTTCATACCCCTGTATTTTCCACAGAGGCATTCATAATCCCTAACCGGTCCAAAAATTTTGGCACAAAAAAGACCATCTCTTTCAGGCTTAAGGGTTCTGTAATTTATGGTTTCTGGCTTCTTAACTTCTCCATAACTCCATTCTCTTATTTTTTCAGGGCTTGCAAGCCCAATCTTCACAGCTTTAATTCTTATAAGGTCCTTAGGTTTTTCAAGAATACTTAAAAGATCCTTCATAAAGTACACCCCCCTATTTTAAAAACTACTCTTCTATTAATTCCACATCAAGGGCAAGGCCCTGAAGTTCCTTTGTGAGAACCTTGAAGCTTTCAGGTAGCCCTGCCTCAAGAAAGTTCTTACCCCTTACCAGCCTTTCATACATCCTTGTTCTTCCCTCAACATCGTCACTCTTAACAGTGAGAAACTCCTGCAAGGTATAGGCAGCTCCATAAGCCTCAATGGCCCAGACCTCCATCTCTCCAAGCCTCTGTCCTCCAAATTGAGACTTTCCGCCAAGAGGCTGCTGGGTAATGAGTGAATAAGGCCCGGTTGACCTTGCATGAATCTTATCATCAACCAGGTGATGAAGTTTGAGCATGTGCATATATCCTACCGTTACCCTTTCCATAAAGGGTTCACCGGTTAACCCATCATAAAGAATAGTTGTTCCGCTTTCATCAAGCCCAGCCAGTTTGAGCCATTTCTTAATTTCCTCCTCTTTGGCTCCAGCAAAAACTGGAGTTGCAATAGGAATGCCATCTTCAAAGGCCTTGGCAAGCTCTAAAATTTCCTCATCACTCTTACCCTCAACATACCTCTCATATTCTTCTTCATTGAAAATTTCCTTTAAGAGGGCCTTTACTGCCTCAACCTGATATTCCTGAGCCAAGCGGGCAATTTTTGCGCCAAGTTCCTTGCAGGCCCAACCAAGATGAGTCTCAAGAAGCTGCCCAATATTCATACGAGAGGGCACTCCAAGGGGAGAAAGAATAATGTCAATGGGTCTTCCATCAGGCAAAAAGGGCATATCTTCTATAGGAACTATCTTTGAAACAACACCCTTATTACCATGGCGCCCTGCCATTTTGTCTCCCGGTTGAAGCTTTCTCTTCATAGCCACATAAACCTTCACAATTTTTAAAACCCCAGGAGGTAGCTCATCTCCCTTTTTGATTTTATTAATCTTTGCCTCATACTCTTCAGTAATTTCCTTTCTCTTCTTTTCATAAGCCTTAACAACCTCCTGAACAGCTGCCTTTTTCTCCTGAGGAACCACCTCTTTCAATTTACTTAATAAAGCTGTAGGAAGATTGAAAATTGTCTCCTTCGTAAATGTCTCTCCCTTTTTAAGATAAACTTCCCCTTCCCACTCTAAATCAGAAACAAGGGTTGTCCCATCCAGCAATTGTGCAAGTTTATGAAGAGTTGCTTTTTTCAATACCTGAAGAATATCGGCTTGAGTTCTTAAAAGCTTGGTTATAGCCTCATCCTCCTTGGCTTTAGCCCGGCTATCCTTTTCAACTCCCTTTCTTGTTAATACCTTGGTATCAATCACAATTCCCTCAATTCCAGCAGGAACCCTCAAAGAGGTATCCTTCACATCCTTTGCCTTTTCTCCAAAAATAGCCCTCAAAAGCCTTTCCTCTGGAGTAAGGGTTGTCTCCCCTTTAGGAGTCACCTTCCCTACCAAGATATCTCCAGGTCTTACATAACTTCCAATTTTTACAATTCCGCTTTCATCAAGATGCTGCAAAGCCTCATCTCCCACATTAGGAATATCTCTTGTTATCTCCTCTTTCCCAAGCTTTGTCTCTCTTGCCACACATTCAAATTCTTCAATATGTATAGAGGTAAAAACATCATCCCTAACCAAACGCTCTGAAATAATGATAGAGTCTTCAAAGTTATATCCTCTCCAGGGCATAAAGGCTACTAAAACATCCTTTCCAAGAGCAAGCTCACCTCCATCCATGGAGGGGCCATCTGCAAGCACATCTCCCTTCTTAACTCTCTGTCCCGGTCTTACCAGAGGCTTTTGGAGAAAGCAGGTATTCTGGTTAGATTTATGCCATTTAATCAGGTGATAAACCTTAACCTCTGGAAGACCATCACTTTCAGAGTCGTATCTCACAACAATTCTTTGGCTGTCCACATCCTCAACTACTCCATCTTTTTCCGCAACAAGTAAAAAGCCCGAGTGCCTTGCAACTACTCTTTCCATACCCGAACCAACCAAGGGAGCCTTTGTCCGGATAAGTGGGACTGCCTGTCTCTGCATGTTTGAACCCATAAGCGCACGGTTTGCGTCATCATGCTCAAGAAAAGGAATAAGTGAAGAAGAAACACTCACCACCTGGGCTGGAAAGAGATCCACAAGATCCACCTCTTCCCTTGAAGCCATAATAAATTCCCCATTTTTTCTTGCAGGAACTACTTCATCAAGAATGGTTCCATCCTTATCGATTCTAATGGTAGACTGGGCAATCACTAAATCCTTCTCTTCCGCAGCATTCAGATAAATCACCTGATCAGTCACCTTTCCATTTTTCACAAGCCTATAGGGTGTTTCAAGAAACCCATAGGGATTGGTCTGCGCATAGGTGGTTGGGGAGACAATTAATCCAATATTTGGGCCCTCAGGGGTTTCAATGGGACAAATCCTTCCGTAATGGCTGGGGTGAACGTCTCTTACCTCAAAGCCTGCCCTTTCCCTTGTAAGACCACCTGGACCAAGGGCAGAAAGCCTTCTCTTGTGAGTAAGCATGGATAAAACATTGGTCTGATCCATAAATTGAGAAAGTTGCCCCTGAGCAAAGAATTCCTTAACTGCTGCCATAACAGGCTTGCTGTTTATAAGATCTCCTGGAGTTAAATTTTCAATCTCCTCAAGCTGAAGTTTTTCCTTAACAATTCTTTCCATCCGCATAAGACCTACAAGAAACTGATTTTCCACAAGCTCCCCAACAGGTCTCACCCTTCTGTTAGAGAGACTATCAATATCATCTCCCTCCTCTTCAGCCTCTTTCATTCTTATGAGTTCCTTCAAGATAGCTATAATATCGTCAAGAGTTAAAGTTCTTTGAGTTATGGGAATATCAAGCCCTAAACGAAGATTCATTTTGTATCTTCCAATTTCTGATAAATCAAAGGTTTGAAGATCAAAGAATAGGGAATTAAAATAAGCTGTTGCAACTTCAAGCGTTGCAGGGCTTGTTGGCCTCATCTTTTTATAAATTTCAAGAAGAGCATCCTCTCTGGTTTTAGCCTTATCCGCCTTTAAGGAATCTCTCAAAGCATGAGAATATCTGTGAATATCGGTAAAAAGCACATCAACCTCAGTGATCCCCTTTTCTCTAAAAAGCTTTAAAGCCTCTTCTGTTATTTCAGTATTAATGGGAATTAAAACCTCTCCTGTTTCTGTATCCACTACATCTTTTGCTGTAATTTTCCCAATGATGAGGGAATCATCGCCCTTAATTCTGTTAATTCCCAATTCTTTGAACTTTCTTATAACTCCGGCACTTATTACTTTACCCTTTTTTACGAGAACCTCTCCTGTTTCTGGATGAATAAAATCCGTTTCTGCCTTCCTTCCTGCAAGAATCTCAAAATCTAGCTCCCTTTCAACTCCCTCAGGAAGTATATAATACCTTTCACGGGGATAAAAGAGATTTAATATGGCCTCTTCATTAAGCCCCATTGCCTTGAGAAAAACCGTTGCCGAAATGTTCTTTCTTTTATCTATTCTAACAAGGAACCTTCCTTTGTAATCATAAATAAAATCAACCCAAGAACCTTTAACCGGTATTACACGGGCAATGTAGGTCAATCTTCCAGCTTTGGCCTGAGTCTTATCTTTTTCAAAGACCACACCAGGTGATCTCTGAATCTGATTCACCACTGCCCTTTCTGTTCCATTAATGATAAATCTTCCATCTTCAGTCATTAAGGGAATCGTTCCAAAATAGAGCTCCTGCTCTTTTATGTCTCTGATACTCTTGACCCCAGTATCAGGATCAAGATCGTAAGTCACAAGCCTTACCCTCAGTTTCATAGGAGCTTCATAGGTAAGCCCCTTTTCTTTGGCCTCCTGAGGTTCATATTCAGGGGCCAAGATTTTATAATCCAAATATTCAAGAATAGAGGTTTCAGCATAATCCTTTATAGGAAAGACCGTCTTAAAACACCTGTGAATACCTACCTCTGCTCTATTTTCTGGAGGAGTATTTGCCTGAAGAAAGAGTTCATAAGATCTTTTTGGAATCCTTATTAATTCTGGAACATCCATTATCTGCTTAACCTTGGCAAAACTTTTCCTTATGGGCTTGATTTTGCTAAACTCAGACATTACCTTGATCCCCCCTTGAAGGTTATAAAAATGACAATAAGGGAGCTCCCTTAAAAGAGGGAGTTCCCTTATTAAAAATTACTTTAAGTTTTGAAATTGTCAAGTTTACTTGATTTCTACCTTTGCTCCTACTTCCTCTAACTTCTTCTTGATTTCCTCGGCTTCAGCCTTGGAAACACCAGTTTTCACTGGTTTGGGTGCTGACTCAACAAGGTCTTTGGCTTCCTTTAATCCAAGCCCGGTAATTTCTCTCACCACCTTGATAACATTAATCTTATTTGGCCCAGCTTCGGCAAGGATTACATCAAATTCGGTTTTTTCCTCAGCAGGTTGAGCCTCGGCTCCTGCAGGAGCAACCCCTGGAACCGCTGCAACTGCTGCAACTGGAGCTGCTGCAGTAACCCCAAACTTCTCCTCAAGCTCCTTGATAAACTGAGCAAGCTCAAGCACTGTCATGTTAGAAATAAATTCAATCACTTCTTCTTTGGTTACAGCCATCTCAACATCCCTCCTTTTTTTATTTTATTTTCCTTTATTGACCACCCTCTTTAGCCTTTTTCTCTTCAATGGCCTTAAGAACATAGAGGAAATTCCTAATTATAGCAGAAAGAAGACCCACAAATTGAGAAACAGGTGCCTGAAGGGTTCCAAGAAGCTGAGCAAGCAAAATCTCCCTTGGTGGAAGTTTCACCAATTCATCAATGGCCTTAGCATCATATCCCTTTCCCTTCAGAACAAACCCCTTAAGCTCAAGAGCTGGATGATTCTTCACAAAGTCCTTCAAAACTTTGGCAATCTCAACAGGGTCTTTATATACAAAAACAAGAGCCGTTGGCCCCTCAACAAAATCCATCACCGGTTTATAGGGAGTATCCTCAGTTCCGATTCTAATCAAAGTATTCTTAAAAACCCTATATTCCCCGCCTTTTTCCCTTACCAATTTTCTGATTTCATTCACCTCAGAAACCTTAAGACCTCTAAAAGTGGTCACAAAAACTGCCTCAGATTTTTGAAGTTTTTCTCTAAGATTTTTTAACATTTCAGCCTTTTTGGCTCTGGTAATCAAGGCCTACCTCCTTTAATTAATCTTTTTAAGAAAGGGTACCCTTTCGCCTCCGGCAGGCTCCGCTTTTCAGCGGAAATTAAGCCCTATCCGGGCACCTACCCATCTCTGGCCAAAAGGGCTCCCTCAAGTGAGAAGAGCACCTTCCGGCCTGAAATTTATTAATCACCAGAATATTTCTTAAGAAGATTCTTTAAATCGTTAACATCAACTTTAATACCAGGGCCCATAGTGGTTGATATGGTAATACTTTTTATGTATTGTCCTTTTGCTCCCGAAGGCTTTGCCTTTAGAAGGGCCTCAAAAAAGGCAGCGAGATTCTCAAGAATCTTTTTCTCCCCAAAGGATACCTTCCCCACCGGGGCATGCACAACCCCTGCCCTATCCACCTTAAAATCTACCTTTCCCGCCTTGATATCCTTTACAGCCTTTGCCACATCAAAGGTGACCGTTCCAGTTTTAGCACTGGGCATAAGTCCTCTTGGCCCCAAAATCTTTCCAAGTTTGCTCACCTGGCCCATCATATCAGGAGTTGCAATCACCTTATCAAAATCAAGCCACTGCTCTTCCTGAATCTTTTTAATCAGGTCTTCATCACCCACATAATCTGCTCCAGCCTCTAAAGCCTCCTTTGCCTTTTCCCCCTTAGCAAAAACAAGGACCTTCGGAACCTTTCCTGTTCCATGGGGTAAAACCACTGATCCCCTCACCATCTGATCAGCATGCCTTGGATCAACCCCAAGATTTACAGCTACCTCAACGGTTTCATCAAAGTTAGCATAGGCATTTTCAAGAGCAAGCTTTACAGCCTCTTCAAAGGTATATCTTTTTGTGCGATCTACTTTAGCTAAGGCCTCTCTATACTTCTTTCCCCTTTTAGCCATAATTCCTCTCCCTTAGTCAACTATTTCAATTCCCATACTTTTAGCTGTTCCCTCAATACATTTCATGGCTGCCTCTAAGGAGGCTGCCGTCATATCCTGCATCTTCATTCTGGCAATCTCTTCAAGCTGTTTTCTTGTTATTCTTCCCACTATCTCCTTTTTGGGATTATGAGCCCCTGTCTCAATCCCTGCAGCCTTTTTGAGAAGAACTGAAGCAGGTGGTGTCTTCAACTCAAAGGTAAAAGATCTATCCGCATAAACAGTAATTACCACAGGAATAATATAACCTTCCTGACCCCTTGTTTTTTCATTAAAGGCCTTAACAAATTCCATAATATTAACACCATGCTGACCAAGGGCTGGTCCAACAGGTGGAGCAGGAGTTGCCTGTCCAGCTGGAAGCTGAAGCTTTATTTGCGCTATAACCTTTTTAGCCATAAATTACCATCCTCCCAGATAAGTTTAAATCTTCTGTAAATTAGTAAAATCAATATCTACAGGTGTTTCTCTACCAAATATACTTACAAGCACTCTAACCTTTCCTTTATCTGGCTTTACTTCATCCACAGTGCCAATAAAATTGGCAAAAGGGCCCTCAAGAATCTTCACTCTATCCCCAGGCATAAATTGATACCTTGGCTTGGGCTTAATCTCCTCAACAACAAGCTGGCTCATCAACCTCTCAACTTCCTCTGTCCTAAAAAAGTAAACCTTATCTCCTCCAACAATATCAAGAACCCCTTCCATGTTTCTAATAACTTCCCTCAAAGACTCATCAAGCTCACCATAAATCAAAAAATAACCCGAATAAAACCTTCTTACTTCCTGCCTCTCAGGAGAAAAAACAATTTCAATCTCCTTGGGAGGAGGAACAAAAATTTTTTCAACTTTATCACTTAAATTATTTCCTGCAAGATAGCTCTCAAGCTTTTCCTTTATTTCTTCCTCCCTTCCAGCCATAACCTGAATGGAATACCAGGTTTTACTCATCTTATTTCACCAAAAGCGAAATTACAAAATTATATATAACATCAAGAAGCCCAAGATACGCTCCAATAAACATACTCAAAAATATAATCATCAAACTCGTCAAAAGGGTCTGTTTGCCTGAGGCCCAGGTAACCTTCTTAGCCTCAAGCCTTACTTCCTTTAAAAACCTTATTCCCTTTGAAATAAAATTAGCCTCTCCCACTTGAATTTTCTTTTCTACTCCCTCTTTCATCTTTTATCCCTTTAAAAAAAATAACCTTCTAATAAAATAAAAAATGGCAGGGCAGGAGGGACTTGAACCCCCAACCTTCGGATTTGGAGTCCGATGCTCTGCCAACTTGAGCTACTGCCCTACCTTATTTTTTAACCTCCCTGTGAAGAGTATGCTTCCTCTCCCAGGGACAATACTTTCTTAATTCAAGCCTATCAGGTGTGTTCCTCCTATTTTTAGTGGTTGTATAGTTAATTCTTTTACATTCCGTGCATTGTAAATGAATGGTAATCCTTGCTTCTCCTTTTTTAGCCATAACTATCCCCTAATTATTCTATAATCTTGGTAACAACCCCTGCTCCAACAGTTCTTCCTCCCTCACGA
>CAZQQV010000006.1:0-38145 GCA_964595655.1 uncultured Caldimicrobium sp. | reverse complement strand
AGCGCATTGATGAGACAAGGGATGAGCTAAAAAAAGAAATTATGGCCAATACCTTACGCATTGACGAGACAAACAAGCGTATTGATGAATTATTCTTGGAGGTATCGAAGATAAGAGGTGATTTAAACAGGGCTCTTTCTCAGAAGGAAGTAATTGATGACATGCTTCATAGGATACAAAGACTTGAGGCAAGAGTCTTAAAGGCAGCATAAAGTTTTTTTTGAAATTTTTTTAGTCTCTGTGAAAAAATTCCCTGATGAGCGAAAAATTCAACATAAGCTTAAGCTTCTTCATTTTCCCAGTATGTCCCTTTTATCAGTATTTCCCCAGTTTCTATAGCCATCCTTCTTCTTTGTGATTTTGGGTTGGGCTCAGGAGGTTCTTATTTATGATACTACCCACAAACATAAAAATCATAATTTGCAATAGCCTTAGGTTTGTGTTATATTTTGAAATCAATTTTTCGGGGGCCTCAAATGAAGAGAATCTTAATGCTTGGAACGGATGCCATTGCCCGGGGTGCCATTGAGGCTGGCATCTCCTATGCTACCTCTTATCCAGGAACTCCTGCCACACAAATCCTTGAGTATATTGCTAAAAACAGCGAAATTCCCTGTGAGTGGTCCATAAACGAAAAAGTTGCCTTTGAGGTGGCCTATGGAGTAAGTATTACAGGAAGACGAGTTCTTTGCTCCATGAAGCATGTGGGCCTCAATGTGGCAGCAGATCCCTTCATGACAGCCTCCTATCTTGGAACAAGAGGAGGCTTTGTCCTTGCAGTGGGTGATGACCCTGGAGCCTATTCCTCTCAAAATGAACAGGATTCTCGCTTTTATGCCTATTTTGCCAAAATTCCCTGTCTTGAGCCTTATGATGGAGAAACTGCCAAGGAATACACCAAAATAGCCTTTGATCTTTCAGAAGAACTTCGTCTTCCTGTGATGATTCGCTCTCAAACAAGGCTACTTCATTGCTATAGCCCTGTAACCCTTGGAGAAATAAAGCCTCAAAAGGAGGTAACCCTCTACAAAGACCCTTTACATCTTATTGCCATCCCAAGACATGTTATTCCCCTTCACAAAGAGCTTAACGCCAAACAAGCCAAAATCCCTGAATTACTTAAAAAATATTCCTTCAATGAGATCATTCCTGGTGAAGGCAAAAGGGGAATTATTGCCTGCGGGCTTGCCTATACTTATGCCCTTGAGGTTGGCGAAAAGCTTCCCATTCTCAAAATCACAGCCTATCCTGTTGAGGAAAACCTAATAAAAGATTTCGTTAAAAATCTTGAAGAAGTTATTGTGGTAGAAGAGGGTTATCCCTTTATTGAAAAAATGGTAAGGTGTTTTCACCCGAAGGTAAGGGGAAAACTTACTGGAGATTTACCTCTTGAAGGAGAGCTTGGGCCAGATCCACTTTTGAGGCTTTTTGGAAAAGCCCAAGCAAGATCTCCAGAGACAGTGCCTCCAAGGCCTCCCATGCTCTGTCCGGGCTGTCCGCACAGGGAATTTTATAAGGCCCTTTTGGAAGCAGGCCCAACCTTTGTCACAGGGGACATAGGCTGTTATACCCTCGGATGTCTTCCTCCATTCTCAGCCCTTGATACCTGCCTTTGCATGGGGGCAAGTATCAGTAAAGCCATAGGAATTGCCAAACAGGGGATAAACCGGGTTGCCGCAGTCATTGGAGATTCCACCTTCTGGCACACAGGAATCCCTGCCTTAATAGATGCCGTTTACAACAAAGCAAACATCCTTGTTTGCATCCTTGATAACTCCGTTGTTGCCATGACCGGGCATCAACCAACTCCTCATCTTGGCATAACTGCAAAGGGTGAAGAAACCAAAAAATTAAGCCTCGTTGAGATTTGTAAGGCCTGCGGGGTTGACTCAGTGGTTGAAATTGATCCCTTAAAGCACGAAGAGCTTGTTTCTGCACTTAAAAAAGGGCTTGAAACCCCAGGTGTGCATGTGGTTATCTCTAAAAGGCCCTGTGTGCTTATTGCTGGAAAACTCAAGAAAACAAGTTCTTCCTGACCTGGCAAGCTTGAAACCTTTGCAAAATTATGGGTCTTTTTAGGTTCTCGATTGCCGTAACGCGTAGATTGCGCTTCTTGAAGTTTTATTGATTTTTTTCCCAAGGCTTAAAGGTCTTGCAGCTACAAGGTTTTTGAAATTTCAATTTTGAAAACCAAGGCAGGCCTAAGGTCTTACACCTACCAAAACCTTTAATTTCAGATTAAAGGCTTTCCACAGCCTTACTATCCAGGAGTTTTACTCCCCTTTCGCGAAGAACATCAATGGTCTTTTCAAGATTATTGGTTCTTAAAACCACAAGGGCCTCTTCTCCGCTTTTTTCCACAAAGGCATAAACATATTCCACATTGATATCCTTTTCATAGAGAATTTTTAAAATCTCAGCAAGGCCACCTGGCTCGTCTTTAACTCCAACGGCAATCACATTGGTAATTTTGGTGGTAAAGCCTGCCTCTTCTAAGGCCTTTTTGGCAAGATCAGGATTGTTAACAATCATGCGAAGGATTCCAAAATCAGAGGTGTCCGCAATGGAAAGGGCCCTAATGTTTACTCCAGCCTGAGCAAGAGCACTTAAGGCCTCATAAAGCCTTCCTTTTTTATTTTCTAAAAAAACGGAAATCTGCTTGATCTTCATAGCATCCCCCTTTAAAATCTTATTAACTTAATCCTCTTTTATCAATTACACGCTTAGCTTTTCCCTCAAATCTTGGAATGGTCTTTGGCTCAACAAGGGTCACTTTGACCCTTATTCCCACAGCCTCTTCAATGCGTTTTTCAAGCCTTCTTCTTAAGGCTTCAATTTCCTTTACTTCGTCTGAGAAGGTCTCCTTGGACATCTCAACTTGCACTTCAATTTCATCCAGATGATGAGGTCTTGTAAGAATAATCTGATAGTGAGGCTCAACCCCTTGCACTTCAAGAATAGCCTGCTCAATTTGATAAGGAAAGAGCATAACCCCCCTCACCTTGATCATATCGTCGCTTCTTCCGCGAATACGCTCTATCATTCTTCCTGTTCTTCCGCATGCGCACTCTCCTGGTATAAGACGAGTAAGGTCTCTTGTTCTAAAACGAATCATAGGAACACCTTCTTTAGTGAGAGTGGTAAGAACAAGCTCTCCCATTTCTCCTTCTGGAAGGGGCTCTCCTGTTTCAGGATCAATAATTTCTGGATAAAAGTGATCTTCCCAGATGTGAAGCCCTTTTTGCTCTGGGCACTCGTGAGCAACTCCTGGCCCTATAATCTCTGTAAGGCCATACACATTATAAGCCTTTATCCCAAATCTTTTCTCTATTTCTCTTCTCATCTCCTCTGTCCACATTTCAGCCCCAAAGCTTCCAACCCTGAGTTTCAGCCTCGAGGGCTCAATTCCCATTTCATCCCTGGCATACTCTGCAAGATAAAGGGCATAAGAGGGCGTGCAACAAAGAACAGTGGTTCCAAAATCCCTCATAAGCTCAATTTGTCTTCTTGTATTTCCTGCTGAAGCTGGAACTATAGTTGCCCCGATTGTTAAGGCTCCGTAGTGAAAGCCAAGCCCCCCTGTGAAAAGCCCATATCCATAGGCAATCTGAATTATATCCTCTTTGGTCACCCCAATCATTGCCAGAGATCTAGCCATAACCTCCTTCCACACCTCAATGTCCCTTCTTGTGTATCCCATAACTACAGGTTTTCCAGTGGTTCCGCTTGAAGAGTGAATCTCCACAATCTCTGAAAGGGGAACAGCAAACATCCCAAAGGGATAAACCTCTCGCAGGTCAGCCTTGCTTGTAAAGGGAATATACTTTATATCCTCAAGGGTTTTGATATCCTCTGGCTTAATCCCTACCTCATCAAATCTCTTTTTATAAAAGGGAACTCTTTCATAGGCGTACTTGACTACCTCTTTTAGACGCTGAAGTTGAAGCTCCCTTAACTTCTCTCTGGGTAAGGTCTCAAGCTCTTTATTCCAGAACATCTCTAAACCTCCTTTTTTTGCTAATTGAGTTCTTTGCCAAAATTTTTTGCGGTAATCGCAGGCTTTAGCCTGCGTGAACTTTTATAAAAATCCTTTCTATTCCTTTATAAAGTCTGATACCTTTAGAAATCTCACCTTTTCCTCTTTTAGGGCCTTCCAGGCACTTTCAAGGTCTTCCACCTCAAAAACAAAGTAAGCCTTTTTTCTAGTTTCTGCCACATAAACAAGGGCACTCTCAATATTTATTCCCTTGGAACTTATGAGTTTTACCACTTCATAGAGCCCCCCAGGTCTATCCTCAAGCTCAATACCAAGGCAGGGCACCTTCGCCACAGTAAAACCCCTTTCTTTAAATTTTTGATAGGCCCTCTCAGGCTGATCTACCAGAAATTTAATCACTCCAAAATCTTTAACACTTATGATGGAAAACCCAAGAATATTAATTCCCTCTTTAGCAAGCACTTCGGTAATTTTCTCAAGCTTTCCTGGTTTATTCTCCGCAAAGATACTTAAAACAGGAATGGCTTCCACTTAGACATCACCTCCTTAAAGGGTTCTTTTATCAATCACTCTTTTGGCCTTACCCTCACTTATTGGCAAGGAGCCAGGCTCAACAAGCTCCACCTTTGGTCTTACCTGGATTGCCTGCCTCAATTTTTCTGTGATTTCCTCTTTAAGCTTGAGAAGCCTTTCTATTCTTCCGTCAAAATAGTCCCTATCAATCTCCACTTTGACAGTCATCTCATCATAACCCTCAAGAATAATTTGATAATTCTGGGCAACTCCCTTAATTCCCATAAGAACAGCCTCAATCTGCTGGGGAAAGATGTTTACTCCCCTTACGATAAACATATCATCTGCCCTTCCGAGGATACGGGCAATTCTTATATGAGTTCTTCCGCAGGAACAGGGCTCAAGAATAAAGTGAGTGAGATCTCTTGTGCGGTATCTAACAAGAGGCATGGCCTCACGATTAAGGGAAGTTAAAACAAGTTCTCCCACCTCACCAGGCTTTACTGGCTCTCCTGTTTTGGGATTGACAATTTCTACAAGAAAGGCATCTTCCCATATATGAAGGCCCCTTTTTTCTGGACACTCAAAGCCAACTCCAGGGCCTCCCATTTCAGAAAGGCCATAACAGTTGAAAACATCTATTTCGAGCATTTCCTCAATTTTTCGCCTTGTTTCCTCACTATAGGGCTCAGCCCCAAGATAGGCCCTTCTTAGCTTAAGATCCACCCCTGGTTTTAGACCCTTTTCCAGAATAACACTTGCCACATAGAGAGCATAACTTGGAGTCATGTGAACACAGGTTGTTCCAAAGGTTTTCATAAGCTCAATTTGTCTCTCTGTGTTCCCAGGGCCAGCTGGAATAACAAGCATACCCACAAGCTCAGCCCCATAGTGCATAACAAGGGCTCCTGTGAAAAGTCCATAGGTCATGGAATTCTGAAGAATATCCCTTGAGGTTGCCCCACTCATAACAAGGGATCTTGCAATTAACTCAGCCTGCGCCATAACATCCTTTTTGCTAAAAAAGAGGGCCTTAGGCTTTCCGGTGGTTCCGCTTGAGGTGTGAAGCCTTACCACCTTTTCTAAGGGCTCAGCAAGAAGCCCAAAGGGATAATCCACAAAAAGGTCCTCCTTTGCGGTAAAGGGAAAATGCCTAATATCCTCAAGGGTTTTCAGATGAGAAGGCTTAACCCCTGCCTCCTCAAATTTCTTCCTATAATGGGGAACGCGCTGATAAACCTTGTTAATAATTTTTTTAAGTTTTTTTAGCTGAAGGGCCCTTAATTCCTCACGAGGTAATAGCTCAATTTTGGGATTGAAGTATCTTTTCTCCAAGGTTAACCCCCTCTTCAAAGGCTTTTAAGTTAATTTCTAAAACCTTTTCAGGAAAAGCCTCCTTGAGAGTCTCCTCCCAAAGCCTTTTTTCAAAGGGAAGAAAAAGGGATAAAATTCCAAGTAAAACGGTGTTTTCAACCTTTGAGCTTCCAAGGTTTTTGGCAACCTCACTTGCATTAACTTCTAACACCCTAAAACCCCTACTTTTTATTCTTTGAGGGATATCATGAGGATATTGAGAGGGATCCATTGAAGCAGGAGGTATTTGCCTATGATTGAGAATTACAGTGGCTCCCTCTTTTAAATAGTGTAGATATCTTAAAGCCTCAAGTTCCTCTAAGGCAAGCATAATATGAGCCTGCCCAAGGGGAATAGAGGGGGAGTAAACCCTTTTTCCAAAGCGAACCTGCCCGATAACCGAGCCTCCCCTTTGAGCCATCCCGTGAATTTCACTCTCCTTTACCTCAAAACCAGCTTTAAAGGCACAAAGGGCAATAATTCTGCTTGCAAGCACAATTCCCTGCCCCCCTGTCCCAGAAAGCAAAATATTCATAGTCTCCTTTTCCATTTCCATTTCTTGCCCCCACTTTTTCCCTAAATTAACATGATCTCTATGTTTTACAAGCTTATAAAAACCCAGATCAAATTATTAATTTTGCAAAAGTTATCAAAACCTTGTTTTTTTAAAATTTTCTGCTAAAAAAACTATTAATTTCCCCTGAAAAATCACAGGAGGTGAAAGATGAAAAAGGTTCTTACCACCGGCCTTGCCGGCTTAATGGGAGCCTTCATGGCAACAGAGGCCTTTTCTCTTGATCACAGCATAGGGGCAGAGGTAAGATTTCGTTATGAGAACTGGGATAATCTACTAACCTTAGGAACAAATACTGAAAAAAACTCCTTTAAAGATCGCTCTTTTTTCCGCTTAAGAGTTATGCTCTGGGATGAGATTAAATTTAACAACCAGACCTCTTTAAAGATCAGGCTCAATACCGAGCCCAAGTATCAGATGGGCCCTTATTATTTTATGCTAAAAGATCCTGATAGAAGAAAATTTGACCAGGACGAGGTGATCATTGATAATCTTTATCTTGATGTCAAAAGGCCCTTTAACCTTCCCCTTGATTTGAGAATTGGAAGGCAAGATTTTCTTGGGCCTGATACTTATGGAGAGGGGTTTCTCATCCTTGACGGAACTCCTGGAGATGGCTCAAGGACCTTTTACTTTAATGCCCTGAGGGCAAGGCTTTATCTCTCTAATCAGGATTCCATTGACTTTGTGGTGCTAAGGCAAACAGAAAGAGATGTTTACCTGCCCAACCTTCACCCATCCTATGATGACGGAAGAGGTGCCTCCTATATCTATCACAAAAAAAGACTCACCGCCTCCAATGAATTTTCCTTTTTTGCCTATGGAAGATTTAAACCTCTACCAAAGCTGAATCTTGAACCATATTATATCTATAAAAAAGAAGAAAAATCAACCACAGCATCAGCGGCAAGGATAAACATCCCTGCAAGCTATCTTCACAATGTGGGCTTAAGGGGAGTTTATAGTTTTACCAAGGATCTCAAGGTCAGGGCAGAGCTTGTCCATCAGTTTGGAGAGTATTCCAAGAATGGAACTGATCGCAGGGCCTGGGGAGGATATGCCTTTCTTGAAAAGGCCTTTCCTAACTGTCCAGCAAAACCTGTGGTAGAGCTTGGCTATGTCTATCTCTCAGGGGATGATCCCAAGTCCAAAAAAGATGAGGCCTTTAATCCCCTTTTCTCAAGAAACCCCAACTGGAACGAACTTATTATATATACCTATTTCTTAGAGAATCCTAATAAAAGCGGCGCTATCCCGGGCTACTGGACCAATCTCAAAATGCCTCTTATCATAGTTAAATTTAGTCCCTTTAAGAATTTGAATATGCTTCTTAGCTATCAAAAGCTCTATGCTGATGAGAAAACCAAGGGGCTTCCAAGTTATATGTTTTCAAATAAGGGCAAAGACAGGGGAGACCTTTATGTGGCCATAGCCAATTATAAGTTTACCAAGGCCTTAGATGGCATGCTTCAGTATGAAATCTTTGATCCCGATGATTTTTACAGCAAGGAGGCCAAAACCGGTCACTTCTTTAGAGCCCAGCTCCGTTATAAGTATTAATGGGCGAAAGAAAGGGTAGCCGCAAGACCTTTAGCCCGCCTTTTACAAGGAAGTAAAAGCTTGTGGCTACCAAAAATTTTAAAATTCAAAAATTTATCATGCCATAGTTTTCAAGGTTTAGTTTGAGGTTCTCTTCCCAAGAAACCCTTTTTAATTAACAAAGATGGATTAAACTAAAATAGAGGCTTAAATTCTCTCTTTGGGGGAAGGCAGGATGGATAGAATGGTTTTTCTCTATGTGACCACTTCTTCCCTTGATGAGGCTGAAAAAATTGCAAAGGCCCTTCTTGAGAAAAGGCTTTGTGCCTGCGTAAACCTATATCCCGAAGTAAGATCTTTCTTCTGGTGGGAAGGAAAAATTGATTCTGCAAAAGAGGCTATCATGATTGTTAAAACAAGGGAAAGCCTCATTTCAGAAGTGGAAAAAACCATCCGTGAAAATCACAGCTATACCTGTCCCTGCATTGTAAAAATTCAGGTTGAAGCTGTTTTTAAACCCTTTGAAGAGTGGTTGTTCAAAGAAACAGGGGCCTAAAATCTTTCAAAGGAAAGGCTTATGCTTAGCAAAAGAATTGTAGTTTGTCTTGATGTCAAAGATGGAAAGACCACAAAGGGGGTCAAATTCAAGGATAACATTGAGGTTGGTGACCCTGTTGAGATGGCTGAAAGGTATTACCTTGAAGGAGCAGATGAGATTGTTTTTTACGATATTACAGCCAGTGCTGAGCATCGCTCCATTATGATTGATGTGGTGAGAAGAACCGCAGAGCGCATCTTCATTCCTTTTTCTGTGGGAGGTGGCATTAAGTCCGTTGAGGATATGCGGGAGGTTCTTCTTGCAGGAGCTGAGAAGGTCTCTGTTAATACCGCGGCTGTGCTAAATCCAAAGCTTATCTATGAAGGGGCCAAGGCCTTTGGTTCCCAGTGCATAGTTCTTGGAATGGATGTAAAGAGGGTGGAAAAATCAGCCAAAATTCCCTCGGGCTATGAGGTCTGGATTAAAGGGGGGAGACAGCCCATGGGAATTGATGCCCTCTGGTGGGCAAAGGAGGCTGAAAATCTCGGGGCAGGAGAGATAGTGCTCAACTCCATTGATGCTGACGGCACAAAAGAGGGCTATGAATTAACCATAACCCAGATGATTGCAGAGGCTGTAAAGATTCCTGTTGTTGCCTCAGGGGGAGCAGGACACCCTGAACACCTCTATGAGGTTTTAACCAAGGCCAAGGCAGATGCCGCCCTCATTGCCTCCATGGTTCACTATGGCATGTATACCATAAAGGAAATCAAAGAGTATCTTTCTAAGAAAGGCGTTAAAGTTCGCTTAAAATGGTAAGCCTCACCTAAGAGATTTTAAGTAGTATCATTCAAGTATTTCTCAAGAAACCTTTTCAGATACAGGAAAAGAAAAAAGGCAAGAAGAAAGGGTATGCTCACAAAAACAATTTTATAGGGGTGCCCCCCGTAAACCACATCCCCCTGAAGAGCTAAAGCAAAAGTTCCAGGGGCCCTTCCAAGGGTTGAAATGATTAAAAGGGCCCTCAGTGATATAGGCATGAGGGGAACAAGATAATTCAACAAATCTTTGGGAAAACCAGGAAAAAGATAAAGAATAAAAACTCCAAAAAGCCCATATTTTCTGAAAAGCCCTTTAAGTTTAAGGTAGTATGGATGATTTTCATACCTCTTTAAAAAGTGTTTTCGAAAGGAAGAAACTACAGTAAAAACTATGAGAGAGCCAAGAAAAATTCCGCACATACTCAAAATAAACCCCGGTATGGCTCCAAAGAGAAATCCTGCCATAAAGCCTGTTACCTCACCTGGAAGGGGTGCAACAACTACCTGAAGGGCCTGAAGAATTACAAAGATAAAAGGGGCAAGATAGGGATGAGAATTTGTCATCTCCCTCAAAAAAGCTCTATCCTGCCAAAGCTTGGCTAATTCTTCAAGCATGCTCAAGAAAACCTTAAGAAAATCTTTCTCAGTAATTGAAAAGAATTTTTACTGCCTCTCTCAAATTTTTCAGAGGAAGAATTTTCATTTCAGAGGTCTTAAAGTTGACTTTTCCTGAGTCTGGGACAAGGGCCTGTTTAAAGCCCTTTTTTTCTGCTTCCTTTAGGCGAAGGGTAAGGTCTCTTACAGGCCTTAATTCCCCTGAAAGCCCAACCTCTCCTATAAAAAGGGTTTTTTCCGGTATCTCCTTTTCAAAGAGATTGGAAAGAAGAGAGACTGCTACTGCAAGGTCGGCACTTGGATCTTTTATTTTAAGGCCTCCGGCAACCTTTACATAGACATCTTTATTTCCCAGGGAAAGCCCAAGCCTTTTTTCCAGAATAGCACAAAGAAGGCTAAGCCTTACAGGGTCATAACCCACAGCCTGCCTTCGCGGTATAGCTAAAAAGGAATCTGAAATTAGGGCCTGAACTTCAACCAAAATTGGCCTTGTTCCCTCAAGAATGCAAAAGGGAACCCCCATACCTGTAAGAAAAAGCTCTTCATAGTGGGAATGAGGAAAAAGGCCACCCTCGGTCATCACAAAAACACCAATCTCATTCACTGCACCAAAGCGATTCTTCATGGCCCGAAGAATGCGAAATCCCGTCTCTTTCTCCCCTTCAAGATAGAGAACCACATCCACAAGATGCTCAAGCACCTTGGGCCCTGCTATTACTCCCTCCTTGGTGATATGCCCAACAAGAAATATACTTATGTCCTTTTCTTTGGCTATCCGCAAAAGCTGATTGGCGCACTCCTTTACCTGGGAAACACTTCCAGGAGAAGAGCTAAGCTCAGGAAGATAGACCGTCTGGATGGAGTCAACAATTACCACCTCAGGCTGAATCTCCTCTACAGCAGAAAGAAGCAGTGATAAATCCGTCTCAGAGAGAAAATAAAAGTCTTCAGGAATCCCCAATCTCTGGGTTCTTAACTTTACCTGTTCTGCAGACTCCTCTGCAGAAAAATAAATAACCTTCCGTCCTTGCTGAGTTAGGGCTCCTGCCATCTGGGTAAGAAGGGTTGATTTTCCAATTCCTGGATCCCCTCCTATGAGAATAAGAGAGGCTGGGACAATTCCTCCTCCTAAAACCAGGTCAAGCTCAGAAAGGCCCGTTGAAATCCTTGGCTTTGAAAAATAGGATACTTCAGAAAGTTTTAAAATTCGCGGAGGTTTTCTTTCCTTCTTTGATGAGTCCTTCTCTTTAGGCTCCTCTAAAAAGGAATTCCAGGCCCCGCACTCCGGGCACCTTCCAAGCCACTTAAGACTCTTATAACCACAACTCTGACACTGATAACTCATCTCTCAAGAACCTTCACATACATTCCCTTCCAGAGAGAATAACTTTTTTCTTTCCCCCAAAAATTCATTTTTATTGCATCAAGTTTTACAGCATTTAGAAGATGCCTCGGCTCAAAATCACCCTTTTGAACAAAAAGTACCTCCCTTCCAAGGAGCTCTTCATCCTTTCTCCATAAATGATATTGATTTTCAGGCCTTTTTTCAAGATTGACCACATAAACCTCAGGATGAGCCTTCATGTAAAAGGCAAGAGAGCTTGCAATTTCCCTATGCGAGCAAAGGATAGGAAGCTCACCAGTATAGTGTTTTTCAACCATGCTTGCAAGCTCTTTCCAGCCCAAAAACTTGTAAAATAAAAGCCCTGATGCCTTTCCAAAAAGCCCTGGATTTCTCGGAAGGAAAAGCAGAAGTAAACACAAACTCAGAGTAATCAAAAGATTTAGGACATACAATAGTTTAGTTTGCTTTTTCTGGAGAAGAAAATAAAGCACCCAAAGATAGCCACTTAAAAAAAAGGGCATAATCCAGTTGGGATTGAATTCCTTAAAAAGGGCTAAAATTAACAGAGGAAGAACTGGCAGAAAGGAAAAAACATAAAAAAGAGTTAAAACTTTTAATTTAAAGGCCTCATCCTCTTGCAGTTTTTCAAAGGACCCACTTTTTAAGAGTCTTAAGAACTTTAAGTATTTAAAGCCGTACCAGAGAAAATACCCAAAAAAAACCGGGCCAAAAAGAGCAAAAAGACTGCTATAAAATTTAACATAATAAAAAAGACCAGGTATTCCCCTTTTAAAGTGCTCCTGGGTATGCATAAGGAGGACGAAACCGTGCTTAAAATTCCAGTAAAGATTGGGAAGATAAAGAAGAAAGGCTGTGAAAAATATTAAAAAGGTAGTTTTTAGTTTTAAAATTTTCCTTTCAAAGAAAAAGAGGTAAAAAAGGGTAAGGAGAGGTAGCATTAAAGCTGTTTGTTTTGTTAAGAGAGAAAAGCCCATGGATAAACCGGTGAGAAGTCCGAAAAGATAAGAGGGCCTCTTCAAGTATTCTATGAGAAAGTAAAGACTTAAGGCCCAGAAAAAAAGAAGAGGGGGGTCAATGGTCATAACGAAGCTATAGGCAAAAAAGATGGGGACAAAGCTTAAAACGAAAAGGTGAGCCCTTGCCAGGTATTCTCCAAAATAGCGAAAAACTGAAACATAAAGAAGGGTGATTGCCCCTGTGATAGAGAGAAGCGCTGGAAGTCTTACGGCAAATTCATTAATTCCAAAGGCCTTAGTTGAAAGATAAATGAGCCAGGCAACCATCGGAGGCTTGCTGTAGTATCCCCAGTCAAGGTGCCTTGACCAGTCCCAGTAATAGGATTCATCGTATGAGAGAGGAAGAGAAAGTTCTTTAAGATAGAAGAATTTACCTGTAAAGAGAATTAAAAGAAAAAGGCCTCCTGCACTAAAGAGATAATCCACAAAGTATTTTCTCTGAAAGGCTCTATTCATAACACATCTTTTTGTAAATAATGTAAAATATTAACGCAAAAAAGAGTCCAAGGAGATATCCTGAAAGCACATCCAAAGGAAAGTGATGGCCAAGATAGATGCGAGAATATCCCACAAAAAGGGCTGAAATAATGAAAAGGGGGCTTAAAGGGGGGGTTAAAAAACTTAAAAATCCTGCCACAAAGCCCGCATTTGTGGCATGACAGGAGGGGAAACTCAAAGTCCTTTTGTAAGTAAGAGGCGCATCCAGATAGCGGAATTCCCTCTCTGTATAAAAATAAACCTTGGGAAGACTTGCAAAGGGCCTTTCTCTCCGAAAAAGAGGCTTAAAGACTTTTCCGCATGAAAAATCAGAAACTCCAAATCCTAAAACAAAAAAAATTAGAAGTAATAAACCCTTTTTAAGAGTAAGTTTTTTGGCCTTAAAGAAAAAAAAGAGAACCATTAAGAAAAAGAAAGTATAAAGGCCATGTAGAAAAATATTATCGCTAAAAAGGGGCAAAAGTTTATCTAAAAATTTAGACCTTGATCCATTAATCAGGTAAAAAAGGGAAGTATCAAGGGAAAGAAGCCTTTCAATCAAAGAATCTTTATTCCTGCCTTCTTGGCATCTTCAAGAAATTTTGAAAGTCCTATATCTGTAAGGGGGTGTTTGAGCATCTGTTCAATCACTTTAAAAGGGATAGTTGCAATATCAACCCCAAGATGTGCGCATCTTCTCACATGATCAACATGTCTTATGCTTGCAGCAATGATTTCTGTCTCTATTCCATATACCTCATAAATGTGAACAATTTCTTCAAGAACAGACATTCCATCATATCCTATATCATCAACCCTTCCAACAAAGGGAGAAACATAGGTTGCCCCAAGCTTTCCTGCAACAAGGGCTTGAAGAGGAGAAAACACTAAGGTTACATTGGTTTTAATACCCTCCTCTGTAAGGGCCCTTATGGCCTTAAGACCCTCTGTGGTAAAGGGAATTTTTATGACCACATTGGGGCCCATTTTAGCTAATTCCCTTGCCTCTTTTATCATGCCTTCAGCATCTGTAGCAATAACCTCAAGGGATACGGGTTTGTCTGGAACCTCTCTTAAAATTTCAAGGGCAGCCTCTTTCCAAGGCTTGCCGGTCTGGGAAAGTAGGGTGGGATTAGTGGTCACCCCATCAAGAAGGCCCCATTCTTTTACCTTTCTAATTTCCTCAATTTTGGCGGTATCAACAAAAATCTTCATCCCAAACCTCCATTAGAGTTCTTTTTTGTAATATTTTTTCCCATAGCTACGGGCTTTTGCTTCAGAAAAAATATCATAAAAATTTGCGCATGCTAAACCTTTCAGCTACCAGAAAACAAGAAATCGAAAAAACTTTCGCCATATTCCAGCTACAACTACCACAACTTTAAAAAGAACAATAAATTTGCAAAGGGTCCTTATTTTTTCTCAAGGGGCGCGGTTATAGATTGGCTAGGGTCTTAAGTCTCAGCGCATGCAATTTAATAAAACCTTCGGCATCTCTGTGGCTGTAGCCTCCCTCTTCATCAAAGCTTGCAAGCTCTTTCTTATAGAGGCTAAAGGGGCTCTTTCTTCCGCAGATGATTACATTTCCTTTGTAAAGCTTAACTCTGACTGTGCCTGTTACTCGCTCCTGGGTCTCCTCAATCAGATGTTTTAAAGCCTGAAATTCAGGGCTAAACCAGTAGCCATAATAAATAAGCTCTGCAATCTTTGGCATAAGGATATCTTTCATACGCATAACTTCACGGTCAAGGGTAATTTGCTCTAAGGCCCTGTGGGCGATATGAAGAATGGTTCCGCCAGGGGTCTCATAAACACCCCTTGACTTGATTCCCACATAGCGATTCTCAACCATATCCACCCTTCCAATTCCGTGAAGACCTCCAAGATAATTCAGTTTTTGAAGAATCTCTACCGGGGAGAGAGCTTCTCCGTTTAATGCTACAGGCTCTCCTCTATCAAAGTCAATCTCTAAGTATTCGGGCTTATCGGGGGCTTTTTCAGGAGAATTGGTAAGGATAAACATATCTTCAGGAGGCTCCTGCCAGGGATCCTCTAAAATTCCTCCCTCATAACTTATGTGAAAAAGGTTGGCATCTATGCTATAGGGTTTTTCGGGAGTGACCGGGACAGGAATTCCCTTTTCTTTGGCATAGGCAATGAGATCGCTTCTTCCCTTGAAGTCCCACTCCCTCCAAGGAGCAATCACCTTGAGATGGGGGGCAAGGGCTGCATAGGTGAGCTCAAAGCGGACCTGGTCGTTTCCCTTCCCTGTTGCCCCATGAGCAAGGGCATCTGCTCCTTCTCTAAGAGCTATTTCCACCTGGGCTTTAGCAATAAGTGGACGGGCAAGGGAAGTCCCCATGAGATACCAGTCCTCATACCGAGCCCCTGCCTTTATGGCAAAAAAACAGTATTCTTTAACAAATTCATGCCTTAAATCCTGAATGATAACCTTTTCAGCCCCCAAAGAAAGTCCCTTTTTCTTAATCTCCTCCCAATCCTCTTCCTGCCCAAGATCAGCACAAAAGGCAATAACAGGGCACTGATATTTCTCTATAAGCCACTTCAAAATCACAGAGGTATCAAGCCCTCCTGAATAGGCAAGCACAATTTTTTTTGGCTTCAAGAAGCCCTCCTTGATTTAATATTTAATTTAATATTTAAACCTTTTCTATGGATTCTCCCAATTTTTCCTCAAGGGATTTAACTTTAGAAATAATCCCCAAAGTCCTTCCTTTGCGAAAATCTATTTTCACATTACAAATGATACGATTACAATCACTCTCCATCACTTCAAAACATCTTTTGATTACTGCCAAGGCCTCATCCAGAGTTTCTGTCTCAAAGGTTGTCTCCATGGGGGAGACTTTATAGGGGAAACCTGAATCTTTGATTACCTTTACAGCCCTTGCAACAAAGGAACTAACACTCTCTCCCTTATCCAGGGGAAAAATACTTATTGACACAAGCACACTCATAGCCTAAAAGTTTACCCCAAAAATCCAATTCCTCAATTACCTTTCTTCATAAACCCTCCCTATCTCGAAGATATGTTTCACCCAAAAGCCTCTTTCTTTTAAAGCCTGAGCTATAAATCTTCTATGACACCGAAAATAGGCCTTCTCAGCACAAATCAAACAAACTCTTTTATTTTCAGCCTCTTTAATAACCCTCTCCAGGGCCTGGGAAAATCTCTCACTACTCATATATTTTTCATAACCCTCCCTTCTGTATCCACCAAGCTCCTCAAGGTGAAGATAGGAAATATTTTCAGCCTCTAAGGCTTTGATAAGGTTTTCTTTATTAAAATGGGAAAATTTTTTAGATTTTGGCCATCTTCTTACATCAATGATAAGCTCAATCTGATAGTGTTTAAGAATTTTTATGAACTCTTCAAGGTTTCTTTGAGAGGTCCCAAGGGTGAAAATTTCTCTATTTTTTGACAAAGTAGAGTTTCTTTGAAGGATAACAGAAGGCTCTTCCACCTTTGTGAAGAGGAATTCTCCAGAACTCTTTATATCCGTATTCTTCAAAATTAGTTGCCTCCCAGTGCTTTACTTCACCAACAAAAAAGGTATGATCTCCAACTTCAACTTCCTTTATTACTTTACATTCAAGTGTGGCAAGGGCCTCCTCAAGCAAGGGCAATTTTAAGATTTTTCCGCCTTTTACCCTAAGGGAAAAGGCCTTAACTTTATCAATTTCAGCACCACTTGTGCTTCCAAGTTTAAAAATAAGCTCACAATCTTCAACAACATTAACAGAAAATTGATTAAATTTCTTTATGAGACCGTGAGTATAATTTTCCTTTGAACAGGCAAATCCAAGAAGAGGAGGCTCCTCAGAAAGGGGAGTAATCCAGGCACAGGCCATAAAATTGATTGTACCTTTCTCAATATCCCCGCTTCCAATTATGACAACTGGCCTTGGATGTAAGGCACGATAAAACTTCATATTTACTATTAGATACAAATTTTTAAAAAATTTCAAGGGTGATTTTTTAGGTGATTACCTCCAAACTTAGTCCACGCAAATATATTGCCTCACTGTACAGTTTTTAAAAATTTTCCCAATAATGCCTCAATTTCATGTGTCCACATTTCAAGTGTACACATTTCAGATGTTCGGTAAGCCTTTTGACCCTTTATTGATACTTTTTTTTAATCACAAAACCCAAGTCTTAAAAATTTTCACTTCAAATCTTAAAAAAATGTATTATATTTGGGTGCGGAGGTTGGGAGAGATGAGGCCCCAGAAGGTCTTAAGAAAAAATCAGTCAGAGAATACCCTACCCCTAAAAACTATTGATTTTGAAAAGGTTCTTAAATCCTTTGAGGAGAAACTTTCTGACTTAAGGGGGTGTCTTTGACCTTGAGGGCCTTAAGAAAAGGCTTTCACATTTAGAAGAAACTCTTCAGAAAAATCAAGACTGGAATTCTCCTGAAGTCAAAGAGCTTCTTAAAGAAAGGGCCAATCTCTCTCAGAGGCTTTCCATTTTTGAAAGGCTTGAAAAAACCTTTGAAGAACTCCTTGAATGGTATAACCTTTATAAAGAAGAGGAGTCAGAGGAGATTCTTGAGGGGCTTTTTCAGGAAATAAAGGCCTTTGAAGAACTTCTTAATAAAGAGGAGGCAACCCTTCTTCTTTCTGAGGAATATGATCATTCCAATGCTATCTTGAGCATCCATGCAGGAACTGGTGGAACCGATGCCCAGGATTTTGCAGAGATGCTTCTCAGGATGTATACCCGTTTTGCAGAGAAAAAGGGCTTCCGGGTAAAGCTTGTTGACTATCTTGCAGGGGAAGAGGCAGGAATAAAAAATGCAACCCTTCTCATTGAGGGCCCCAATGCTTATGGGCTCTTAAAAGGAGAAAAGGGGATTCACAGGCTCATAAGAATCTCTCCCTTTGATGCCAATGCAAGACGCCATACCTCCTTTGCCTCAGTAACGGTTATACCTGAAATAGAGGAAGACATTGAGGTAGAAATTAGGCCTGAGGACTTAAAAATTGAGACCATGAGAGCAAGTGGACACGGTGGTCAGCATGTCAACAAAACCGAAAGCGCTGTGCGAATTACTCATCTTCCAACAGGCATTGTGGTAACCTGCCAGAACGAAAGAAGTCAACACCTAAACAAGGCAACAGCCTTAAAAATTCTTAAAGCAAGACTCTATCAACTCAAAAAGCAGGAGCTTGAAGAGAAAAAAGAAGCCCTAATCGGCGAAAAGAAGGAAATCACCTGGGGCAACCAGATTCGCACCTACACCCTTCATCCCCACAAGGTGGTAAAGGACCATCGTACTCAGTATGAGGTCTATAAGGTGGATGAGGTCCTTGATGGAGAAATTGACGGTTTTATCAGGGAGTATCTCCTCTGGTATACCAAAGAAAAACTAAGGAAACAAAGGGAGTCCCAAAATGAAAAAGGAAAGAATTAAAGCCCTTGTTATGCTTGAAGATGGAACTTATTTCTGGGGATATTCCTTTACCATTAGAGGGGAGACCTTTGGAGAAATAGTTTTTAACACAGGAATGACGGGTTATCAAGAGATTCTTACTGATCCTTCCTATTACGGTCAGATTGTCACCATGACCTATCCCCTTATTGGAAATTATGGAGTAAACTCAGAGGACATGGAGAGTGCCCGCATTCAGGTTGCAGGTTTCATCGTAAGAGAGTATCAACCCTTTTACAGCAACTGGAGGGCAGAAAAATCTCTGGGAGATTGGCTTAAGGAAAACAATATTCTTGCTGTAGAGGGCGTTGATACTCGAGCTTTAACAAGGCACATCAGGAATTTTGGAGCTATGAAAGGAGGAATCACCACAGAAACCCTAAATCCCAAGGAATTTCTTGAAAAAGTTAAAGAAAGCCCTGATTATGTGGGAAGGGACCTTGTGCAGTATGTCACTACATCCAAGGTTTATTTATATGACAAAGAGGGTTTTGACTTTTCGGCAAACACCTTTAAGGGAAAGGCTAAATATAAAATAGCTGTCCTTGACTGCGGACTCAAATATAACCAGCTCAGACTCTTTGCAGAAAGAGGTGCTGAATGTCTAATTTTTCCCGCAAACACCCCTGCTGATGAGATTCTCAAACACAATCCTGATGGCATATTTCTTTCAAATGGCCCTGGCGATCCTGCACCGCTAACCTATGTGGTAAACACTGTAAGAGAGCTTCTTGGAAAAAAGCCGATTTTTGGCATCTGTCTTGGCCATCAAATTCTTGGCCAGGCCCTTGGGGCCTCAACCTTTAAACTCAAATTCGGACACCGTGGAATTAATCACCCTGTTTTAAATCTCATAAACAAAAAGGTAGAAATTACCTCTCAAAATCACGGCTTTTGTGTAAAAATGGAAGAACTCCCTAAGGAGGTTATTCAAACCCACATAAACTTAAATGATAACACCTCCGAAGGTCTCTATCATCCAGAACTTAAAGCCTTTTCCGTTCAATATCATCCAGAAAACGCACCAGGCCCTCACGACTCTCTTTATCTCTTTGACAGTTTCATTCGTCTGATAGAAGGTAAAAATGAAAATCTATTCTCTTAAGGACTTCCCTCTCCCTTTTGAAACGGTAATAACTATTGGTGCCTTTGACGGTATCCACTTGGGGCATAAAGCCCTCTTTCAGGAAGCTCTAAAGATTTCTCAGAGCCTCAATCTTGAAGCCATGGTTGTAACCTTTGATCCTCACCCCCGAAGGGTTATTCAGCCCCATCTATCTTTTAAACTTTTAACCACCCTGGAAGAAAAGCTTGAATTAATTGAAAGAGAAGGCTTTGAAAAAATCGCTCTAATACCCTTTACCCGAGCCCTTGCTGAGCTCTCTCCTGACCTTTTTGTGGAAAAATATCTGGTGGACTATTTAAGGGCCCGTTATGTGGTTGTAGGGTTCAATTTTCGTTTTGGAAGGAATCGCTCTGGAGACACGGAATTACTGAAAAAACTTGGTGAAAAATATCAGTTCCAAGTAAAAATTGTTCCTCCTGTTATTATAGATGAAAACAGGGTCTCAAGCTCCTTAATAAGGGATCTTATTTCCAAGGGAGAAGTTGATAGGGCCTCCCTTTTTCTTGGAAGACCCTATTTTTTAACAGGAAAGGTTATCAGGGGAAAGGGAAGGGGAAAACTTCTTGGCTTTCCTACAGCCAATCTTTCCGTTCCCGAGGAAAAGCTCATTCCTGCAAGAGGGGTTTATGCGGTCTTTGCCTATCTTGAGGGTAAAAAATATAAGGGGGCTTTAAACATAGGCTTTAATCCCACCTTTGAAGAAAGAGAACTCTCCATAGAGGTCCATCTTTTAAACTTTCACTCAACACAGGATATTTACGAAAAAAATATCCGCATTGAATTCATTAAATACATAAGGGGTGAGAAAAAATTTACCTCTGTTGAGGAGTTAAAAAGTCAAATAGAAAGAGATTGCCAATTAATAGAAAAAATTCTCAATTAAGCTATTCCCTTCTTTTTCAATTCTTCAACAAAGGCATCATAAACATTAGCCTTTTTGCCAATCTTTTTTGGAATTTCAACTCCCCTTTTTCTTAACTCATTTACAATTTTGTTAACCTGAAACTTGCTAATGCCTAATTTCTCTGCAATTTCACTGGCACTCATTTTAGAATAATTTTCATAAACAAATCTGACATCCTCAATGGTAACAGTTCTACCCCTCTTTCTCATAACTCAACCTCCTTTTTTTCTTTTTAATATAAACCTTTTTCTAAAAAAAACAAGATTAAATCTCTAAGTTTTTTAAATCTTTAAAAGTTAACAATCTATTGAGATCTTTATAAGAAGTGAGATCAAATTGAATGGGTGTAATGGTGATATAACCCTTTTTTAATGCTACTACATCAGTTTCTTCATCAGTTTCAGTATGTTCTTCAGCACCCTGCCAGTAATAAATTTTACCATGCAAATCAAGTCTTCTCTCAAAAAATTCTTTTAATCTTGCCGTAGATTGCCTTACAAATTTAATTCCCTTAATCTGATGCGGATTCAAATGGGGAATATTAATATTTAGACAAAAGGGTAAATCAAGGGGAAGTTTATCAAGTTCCTTTATAAACCTGGCAATAAAATATGAGGCAAAACAATAGTCTATGTTTTCATAAGCATCAATGGAGACTGCTATACCATTATATCCAAGAATTTTAGCCTCAGTTGCAGCAGAAACTGTTCCTGAATAAAGTACATTTATTCCCACATTAGGCCCTCTATTGATGCCAGAAATGACAAGATCCACAGGCCCTATTAATTCATATATAGCAAGTTTGACACAATCAGCAGGAGTTCCAGAAACAGCATATCCCCAAAAAAATTTTCCCCTTCTAACCTCTCTCACTCTTAAGGGATAATGAATAGTGATAGCATGCCCTACCGCACTTCTTTCCACTTCAGGGGCAACAATATAAACCTCATGCTCTTCCTTTAAAGCAAAATAAAGCCCGCAAAGCCCATCAGCATAAATTCCATCATCATTAGTAATAAGTATCTTCATTCCTAAAAATCCCTAAACTTTGACTTAAAATATAACAAACACTGCTTTCTGAATTGGCAATACTCTTTCAAATGTTTACATCCCTCTTTAGCAGGAACATACTCCTTATATTTTTCACAAAAAAGAATTTCTTCTTTTTCCTCAGTTTTCCCTTTTTCTTCCATTACTCTTTACCTCTCCAAGTTTATTTTAAGAATTCTGTTTTCAACTAAAAGTAAAATCTTTATACTAACTTCTGTATGAGGCGTTAATCCTTATGTAATCCTCAGTTAAATCGCAGGTTAAAACCCAATAACTCTGTTTCCCCCTTTTTAGTCTAATTAAAAGAGACAATTCACTTTTTCGCATCTCCCTTTTAAGCACTTCCTCTTCACTAATAGGCTTTAAATTAATTATCCAGGGAATTCCATTTAGATAAATTTCTATTTCCTCTGGGTTTAGGGGAATTTCAGTTTTTCCAAGGGAAGCCATAATTCTTCCCCAGTTAGGATCTTCTCCATAAAAGGCGGTTTTCACAAGAGGAGAATTAGCTACAGCCATGGAAAGCCTTTTTGCTTCTTCCTTAGTCTTTGCCCCTTTTACCATAATTTTAATGACCTTGGATGCCCCCTCCCCATCTTTCACAATCATTTTGGAGAGCTCATAAAGAACCTCTTTAAACTTTTCAGTAAATTCCCTCCAGTCTTTTATCTCCCTTTTTTGACTTGAAAGGGCATAAACGGTATCATTTGTGCTTGTATCTCCATCAACAGTTATTCTATTAAAGGATTCTTCAACGGCTTTTAAAAGAAGGTCCTTTAAGTCCTCCTTGGCAAGCCTTCCGTCTGTTAACACAAAGGCAAGCATGGTGGCCATATTGGGGGCAATCATTCCTGCACCCTTAGCAATTCCTAAAAGAACCACTCCATCCTTAGTTACACGAGAAACCATTTTGGGAAAGGTATCTGTGGTCATAATGGCCTGAGCAAAGTCGGTATAACCCGAAGGAGAAAGCCTCTCTATCAGTTCAGGAAGATGAGAAATAATCTTATCCTCAGGAAGTTGCTCTCCAATAACGCCTGTTGATGCAGGAAGGATCTCTTCTATTTTAATAGATAGTTTTTCTGAAAGGGCCTTCAGAATTCTTTCTGCCCTTTCAATCCCCTCTTTACCTGTGCAGGCATTGGCAATTCCGCTGTTAGCAAGAATAGCCCGTGTTGTGGGATTCTTTATATGTTTTTTCCCGATAATCACAGGGGAAGCCTTTATACTGTTTTTCGTAAAAACACCCCAGGAAACCCCCTTTTCCCTGCAAAAAATTAAACCAAGATCAAGACGCCCCTTTTTCCTTATGCCTGAAGCAACAGCAGAAAAAAGAAATCCCTCTGGTATCTCCATAGGTTTCTCCTAACTATGAGGTTTAATAAGCAACAAAAAGGCAGAAATTAAAAGAAAAACATTTACTAAATAATAAAAAACCCGATTACTCATTCTGAGATATAATTTTTGGCCAATTAACATTCCCACAATTACAACAGGCATGCAAATAAGATATATTTTAAAAAGCTCCAAAGTCAAGTTTCCCGCAAGATAATGATTAATTGCTGCATTAAGGGCAGAAAAGGCAAAAATAATTTGCAAAGTGGCCTTAAAGAGATTTTTATCAAATCGCAAAAGGGTTAGATACATAACAATTGGAGGTCCTGGTGTGTTGAGAAGTCCTGCTAAAAATCCAACCATAAAAGCTATAACCAAAGCCTTGGGATTTTTAAAAACCTCAGGATCAATGTTGTGAACAAATTGAATTTTTTTGTGATACTTAAGCTGATAAAGTTCCCAGAGAAAAAAAACAGTAATAGCTATAAATAAAATCACTCTAAGAATATACTCTGAGGAAAGTGTAAAACCTCTAACACCAAGAATAGTCCCAAAAATTATTACTAAGAAAAATCTAAGGGGTATTTTGAAAATGCGTTTTTCCTTAAGAATAAAAAGCATAAGAAGATTTACTGTGAAGGAGAAAAGAGAAAGAAGGGGAACGGCAAATTTAACGCTTTTAAAGACGGCAATAAGAGGAAGAGCTGTAAGCGCAAAGGCAAAGCCAACCAATCCATGAATCAAGGCAGAGACAAAGAAAACAGAGGCAAGAAGGAGAATTTCTGACATCTTTAAGAGTCTTTTCTTTGCTGATAAGAGGTAATAATCTCAGGAAGGGTGAAGAAGGCTTTAAGGTTATAGCCTTTCTCTTTGATAGCCTCCTTTCCTCCCTCTTGTCTGTCAACAAGAGCAAGAACTGCCACGATGTTTAGCCCCTCTTTTTCACAGGCCTCAATAGCCTTAATCAAAGAGCCCCCTGTGGTAACCACATCTTCAACTACTGCTATTTTCATGCCTTTCCAGAATCTCCCTTCAAGCTGTTTGCCTGTGCCATATTTTTTTGGTTCCTTGCGAATTAAAATTCCTTCAAGGGCTCTGTCTTCGTTCAAGGCAGCAGAAAGAATTCCACACACTATGGGATCTGCCCCCATACTCATACCTGCAACACCTTCAATATCAGTATACCTCAGCTCTTCCCAGAAAAGCTCTCCAATAAGTTTATAGCTTGGGCCATAAAGGGTAATTTGCCTGCAATCAAGATAATAGGGGCTTTTTTTACCACTGGCAAGAGTAAAGGGATTTTCTGGACTGTAAAGAAAGGCCCTCTCAATCAAATAGGACATAATCTCTTCCTTGAGAAAAAAGATATTCAGAGCCTTTATCAGATGATGCGCCTCATTATATTCCCCTAAAAACTTTCTAATTTCAAGCTCTGCAATTTCGGGAGATGGTGCATTATACATTAAAAAGTTTTTTAAGTGTTGAAAGGATTCTTGAGAGATACTCGTAATTTTTACTGCAAAGCCCTTTCCTTCTTCAATTCTTGCGACCTTTCCTTTCAAAAAAATTTTAATAGGTGGCTCAGTATCTTTTAGGTCCAAAACCAGGGTTATCTCTTCATTTAGGGCTGGTATATACTCAGAATTTTCTATAAAAAATGAGGCGATAGAAAAGTCTTTCAAGTAGCCTGAAAACTCTCCTTTAGAACAAAGGAACTCTACCCTTTCCTGAAAGGGGATACGCAAATATTTCCTTTTTTCCCTCATACCTGCATTTTTACTGGATTTTATTTTAAAAAGGCTCTAAAATTGCAAATAAAGATTGTGTTTTTCAAACTATAAAAAAGCATCTCTCCCTTGCAACCTTAGTATAACAAAGTTTTCCCCTTTCTCAAGGAATAAATAGCCAAAAGCGCTAAAGCAGAGCTAAAAATCTCAATTGAAAACTTTACCCATTATACTACCGATTTTGGGATTTGTAATAAGTATTTAAACGCAGACTAAAGCTCTTGCCCATACAAAAGAAACTTCCTCGAAAAGATTATTATGAAAAAAGTAACTGGTAAAAGCTCACCTACTCAAGAATGAGGTGCTTTAGAGATTTTCAACAACCGCCATATGAAACTTGGGGCGAAATTCCCTTATGGCCTCATTTCCCCTTTGAGGATGAACCCGATTTGTTAAAAGGATAACAATAAGCTCTTTTTCAAGGTCCATAAAAAAGGAACAGCCTGTATATCCAAGATGACCAACAGTTTTTTCTGAAAAGGCACCCCCTGTTGCAGAGTATCCCTTTCCGGATGGCCTCATGAAGGCTAAGGCAAAATCCGATTGAGGATCCCTAAAATCAAAAAAATAGCGCACAATATGGGGATTGAAAACTTCCTTTTCACCTTCATAGGCTTTAAACAACTCTATCAAGAGATCCATAACTCCATATACATTCCCAAAAAGCCCTGCAACTCCGCTTACTCCAGAAAGGGCTCTTGTGTTTTCATCTTCAACGATGCCTCTTAAAATCTTTTTTGTTTCTGGATCAAAGGAAGTTGGAACAATTCTTTCCTGATCAATCCCTTTGAAAAGGGGTTTAAATGTAAGTTTAGCCCTTCTTGAAAAGGATATGTTTCTTTTTACCTCTTCAAATAACTCTTCAAAGGGCTTTTTATAGAGTTTTTCCAAAAGATAAGTAAAAAGATAGAAATTTAAGTCCGAATAAAGACACCCCTTTCCTGGCTCGTATTCAAGGGGTAATTTCTTTATCCGCTTAAAAATTCTCTCAAGGGTTATGGGCTTTTCCTTATAGAAGGGATACCAGGCTGAAAGCCCTGAGGTATGATTTAAAAAGCGGAAAAGGGGAATCTCTGAAAGGGGCTTTTCAACCTCAAGATAGTGGCCAAGAGGTTTTTCAAGATCAAAGAGTGGTCTCCTATCAAGAAGATAAATAAGGGTTATCCCAAGGGCAAGGGGTTTTGTTAAAGAGGCAAGGTCATAAAGAAATTCCTCTTCAACAGGCTCAATAAAGGGAGTAAGGGAGGCAAATCCTCCTGCAAGAATGTAAGATTTTTGCTGATAAAAGATTCCGCAGACGGCTCCTGGAAAGACCCCCTCTTTTACTCCCTCCTTTATAAGTTCAAGAAGTGGGGCTATTCGGGGCACTTTCTTTGACCTCTTTGGCCTGAGACTGAGACTTTTTTATCTCCCTTTCAAGATGGCTTATTCTCATTTTAGCCTTTATTAATTGAGGAAAAAATATAAGAAACCCAAATAATAATCCCAATATAAAACTAACCATAATCACCAAAGATAGGGGCATACCCTCCAGGGATACTCCAGGTAAAAGATGAACACTCACTTTTGGTTCCACATTGAAAATCACAAAAAAAGTAACCAAAAGAAGAATAATTATCCACAAAATTATCCTGAACATGCTTTTCTCCTTTCAATTTCTTCTATAAGTTCTTTTAGCCTCTCAAGGGATATGTGATACTTTTCTTTGCAAAACTCGCAGGTTACCTCAACGGGTTTTTCTTCTTTAAGCATCTCTTCAAGCTCTTCTTTACCAAGAGCAATTAAGGCCTCTTCTACCCTTTCAATGCTACAGGTACATTTGAACCTTATTTCTCTTCTTTCAAGGATTTCAATCTCACCAAAGATATCCTCAAGTATTTCCTCAATTTTTGTCCCCTGAGAGAGATATTCGGTAACTGGTTTTATCTCTAAAAGCCTTTTTTCAAGATAAGAAATTTCTGACTCATCAGCCTCTGGAAGTTTTTGAATTAGAAAACCTCCTGCAGTAATGACCCTTCCATCAATATCAACAAGAACTCCAAGGGCGCATGCTGAAGGCACCTGTTCAGAGGTGGTAAGATAATAGGCTAAGTCCTCTGCAATCTCTCCTGAAATAAGCTTTGAAGAACTTTGATAAATCTCTTTCAAGCCGTAATCCCTTATCACATTTATATATCCCTCTTTACCTACAGCCTTACCCACAGGAAGCTTTTTATTCTCCGGAGGAAGATAAACCGAGGGATTTTTCACAAGGCCTCTTAAATTTCCCTGATAATCAGCCTCTGCAAGGATTTCACCAAGGGGGCCTCCTCCGTTTATTTGAATAAGAATTTTTCCGAATTTAAGATCCGCTGAGAGAAGAGCTACCCCTGCAAGGGCTCTCCCAAGGGCAGCAGTAGCAACATGAGAAAGGCCCTGGCGCCTTCTTGCGGTTTCAACAGCTTGAGGAAGAAAAACTCCAAAGGCTCTAAAATTAAAATTCTTAGGAAGAACCCTTATTAAATAATCCGCCATATGTTTGCAAAAGCCCCTCAAATTCCTTTCTAATTTTAATTGGAGCCACAGGATCAATCAAGTTAGCTGTACCAATTTGAAAGGCCTTGGCCCCGCAAATAAAATAATCAAGGGCATCCTTTCCAGTCATGATTCCGCCAGAGGCTATAAGGGGAATTTTTATTCTTTGGGACAACTCAAAAACAAGGCGAAGGGTTAATGGTTTTATAGCAGGCCCAGAAAGGCCCCCTCTTATAATCTGCAAAGGTTCATAGGAGATTACTCCCAAGGCAGGGTAGGTATTGGCAACTGTTAAAGCATGAGCCCCAGCCTCTTCAGCTTTTTTGGCAACCTCATAGACTGGCCCAAAAGGAGATAGCTTCACAATTAATAACCCCTGAAAGCGTTCTCTTACACCCTTCACAAGCTCAAAAACCCTTTGAGGATCTTGAGAAAAGGCAATTCCTCCCTCTTTCACATTGGGACAGGAGATATTTAACTCAATTCCCTCTGCCCTGATTGATGAAAGAATTTCTGCCATTTCAAAGAATTCTTCAAGGGTTTTCCCATGAAGATTAAAAATTATGGGAACTTCGAGGGCTTTAAGCTTGGGGTAATACTTTTCAAGAAAAGCTTTAAGCCCTGGATTTTCAAGCCCTATGGAATTGATAAGTCCAGAGGGGGTTTCATAGAGCCTTGGAGGAGGATTTCCTGGCATGGGCTCAAGGGAAAGCCCTTTGGTGATAAGGGCCCCAATTGAGGTTCTTATTTCTTCAGGGGTTAAATATTTTAAAAGGGTGTCTCCAAGGCCCCATGTCCCTGAGGCAAGAAAAAAGGGGGTCCTAAAGGAATAATTTCCAATCACACAGGAAATTTCTGACATTAGAAAATAACCTCCGAAGAGGGCAAAGTTGGCCCATCCTCACAGAGATGAAAATAGCCACCATGCCGTGCTTTTATCACACAGCCCATGCAAAAGCCCGTTCCACAGGCCATAAAAGTCTCAAGGGAAAGATAGGCATTAATCCCATATCTTTCAGAAAGCTCTTTTACTGCCTTTAACATAGGCGCTGGGCCGCAGGCAAGAAGGGTCTTTATCTTCCCTTTTTTCAGATCCTCTTCAAGAAGCTCTGTGATAAAGCCCCTCTTCCCCACTGATCCATCCTCAGTGGTAAGCCTTACCTCTATGCCAAAGTCTTTAAAATAATCAAGCCTTACAAGGTCTGAAGAAGTTCTTGCTCCATAAAATAAAAGGGTTTTTTCTCTTAAAGGTTGAGGAAGCCTCTCAAGAAAAAAGCCAAATCCCGAAACGCCAACCCCTCCTGCACAAAGCCCAAGGGGAAATTCAATATTCTCAGGATAGGGCCTTCCCAAAGGACCAAGCACAAAAATTTCCTCCCCTTCAGCCAATTTACTCAAAGCAAGCGTTCCCTTCCCCACCACCTGATAGAGAATCTTTAGAACCTGATTTTGAAAACTATGTATTGTAAAGGGCCTCGGAAAAAGGGGATCATACCGAAAATCTGGAAGCTTTATTTTCACAAATTGGCCAGGTTTTATTCCAAGAAGTTTCCCCGAGGCTGGGATTTCTATAAGATAGATTCTTTCTGAAAGCCTTTGATTTCTAAGAATTTTTACTAGTTCCATTTCAAGAGGCAAAGATTTCTTTGAGAAAGCTCAAACTTTCCCTTTCTTTGAATTTTTCTTTAATTTCGTCTAAAAGTTCCCTAAAGGTCTTACCCTCAGTGACTTCTTTTCGATATAGACCACCAACCCAGGCCCTTAATGCCTTTTCCTCAGGCAAAAGGGGAAGCTCTTCAAATTCTACATTGGAGAGAAGATAAGGAGGTATTTCATCCACCTTTCCACTTTTTAAGTCAGAGAGGAATTTAAGAAGGTCAAAGAGATTTCCATAAAGGCCATAAAGGTCAATATTTTCAACTATTTGCATTGAAAGAAGCCCTACAAGATAAAGCTCCTCGGTGAACTCAGCAGGCTGTGAAGGACCACATCTCTTAAGGGAAACCATAATGCGACACATAAGAGGCCTTCTTTCATAGACAGAACAAAGCCCCTTTTCATTTAAAAATGGACAGGCCATTAGCTGAGTTTCTTCCTCAGGCGGAGGGCTTTCTCCTGAAAAATAAAGAAGGGCTGTCTGATTGTGAGTTAACCTTGGACGGGGAAGATTTTTTTCTTCTATATGAAGGTTTATCTCCTCTGGAAGCCCCTCAAGTAAATATTTAGCCTCAAGAGAGGTGGCATAAATTTTGGTTGTGCAACAGAGATTGCATCCGGGGGAACAGGCAAGGGGATATTTGGAAAAGGTTTCCTCAAGATACTTATAAAGGGTTTGGAGAAGAAGCTTTTTTTCCCTTTCGAAAGAAAAGAGATCAACAAGAATGGCTATCCTCCTGAGAAATCCTCTCTTAATTTTAAATGAAGCTTCTCCCTTGTCAAGTAAAAGCCCAAGTAGTCCAAACCTTGTGCGTTCTTAAGGGGAAATCTTATTTTTTTATAAATTTTCTATAAAAAATATATGTCTCTTCAGGACCAAGGAATTTGCACAGCAAAATAAACACCAAGGCGCAAGAAGGAATTGTGAAAGCCAATCGCAAAAAGGGATTGTCTGTTATGTGTTTAAAAAGAAAAGCAGCGCCATAAAGCCCAAAAAGGGCTACCGTAAAAGTAAAAAAGCTTTTAAGTAGGGGGCCTCTTTCGGGTATACCCAGGAATTTAAAACTTAGGGTCAAAAGAAGGAGGCATTGTGCTATGAGACCAGCTGTGGTTCCGAGGGCAACTCCCTTTATTCCAAGGCTCTTTAGGGTTAAAAGAATCACCAAAAGGTTTACAAAAACTGAAAGAAAGCTTCCGCTTGCAGGGATAATAGTGCGATTTAAGGCATAAAAAAGGGGAACTGCAATTTTAGAAAGCCCATAAAAGGGTAGAGCCAGAGAAAAAATTTTAAGAATCTCTGCCGTAAAAAAGGTATCCTCAGCCTTAAAGGCTCCCCTTTCAAAGAGAACCTTCACAATTTCTTCAGAAAGAAGGATTAATCCAAAAGCTGAAGGAAGAGACACACTCAGGGAAACTATCAAAGCCTTTCCAAAGGTATCTCTTGCAAGAAAAAACTCTCCCTTGGTTATACTCCTTGTCAGTTCAGGCAAAAGGGCCTGTGAAAGGCCAACTCCGAAAAGCCCAAGGGGCACATACATAATTCTAAAGGCATAGCTATACCAGGAAACAGCCCCTTCTCCGCAGGAGGTTGCAAAAAAGGTATTGACAAAAATATTTATTTGGACTGCAGAAAGGCCCACTATGACAGGAAAAAGGAGTCTTAAAATCTCGTAAAACTCTGGCAAAGTAAAATCAATCTTAAATTTAAAGGAAAAGCCTCTTTTTTTAAGGAGAGGATACTGCATAAATGCCTGAAGGAGCCCTCCAAGGGTTACCCCTACCGCCATGGCAAAAATGGGCTCATATCCATAGTAAGAAAGGAGGTAATAGCCTGAAAGACCAATTAAAATGGAAGATAGATTAAAAAATCCTGAGGAAAGAGCCGGCCAAAAGAAGACCTCTAAGGAATTCAAAAGCCCTGCAAAGATTGCCGAAAGACTTATGAAAAGCAAAAAGGGCATCATCACGCGGGTTAAAGCAACAGTTAAAGAAAACTTTGAGGGATCCTCCTTGAAGGAAGGAGCAATGAGAGAAACTACATAGGGTGCAAGAAGTGTGCCTGCAAAAACTATGACTGCAAGAATTAACAAAAAATTGGAAAGAAGGATTGAAGCTTTACCTAAGGCCTTTTCAAGGCCATCTCTTTCTGTGCTTGCTGTAAAGACCTTGACAAAGGCTCCTGCAAGAGCCCCCTCTGCAAAGAGATCTCGAAGCAGATTGGGAATGCGATATCCCACAACAAAGGCATCCATTGCTTTTCCAGCCCCAAAAAAGTAGGCAAGAACTTGCTCTCTGACAAGCCCAAGAATTCTGCTTATAAAGACTGCAAGGGTGACAAGGCTTGCACTTCTTGCAACGCTTTCAATACGGGAAGAGCTCTTTTTATCCAAATCGCCCGGTTATATAATCCTCAGTGAGCTTCTTTTCGGGATTTGTGAAGATCTTTTCTGTGGGACCAAATTCAATGATTTCTCCAAGATACATAAAGGCTGTAAAATCAGAAATACGGGCAGCTTGCTGCATATTGTGAGTGACAATGACGATAGTTATCTTGGATTTAAGCTGAACAATAAGATCCTCTATTTTTCCTGTGGAGATAGGATCGAGGGCTGAGGTTGGCTCATCAAAAAGCAAAACCTCTGGTTCAACGGCAATGGCTCGGGCTATGCAAAGTCTCTGTTGCTGGCCACCTGATAAACCAAGGGCACTCTGATTGAGCTTGTCCTTAACCTCCTCCCAAAGAGCCGCCTCCTTTAATGCCTTTTCAACTCTCTCCTGAAGCTCCTTTTTATTCTTTATACCCTTTAGCTTCAAACCATAGGCCACATTATCAAAAATACTCATGGGAAAGGGGGTTGGCTTCTGAAAAACCATACCTATCTTTGAGCGAAGCTCAATCAAATCTATGTCCTTGGAGAGAATGTTTTTTCCCTGAAAGATTATCTCCCCTTCGTAGCGGTTCCCAGGGTATAAATCATGAATTCTATTAATACAGCGAAGAAGGGTGGTTTTTCCGCAACCCGAAGGCCCAATAAGGGCTGTAACCTTGTTTTTATAGATCTGAAGATTGATATTTTTCAAAGCTTGATATTTTCCGCCATAATAAAAATTTAAATTCTTTATTTCTATTTCAATTTTCAAGCTTTAAACCTCCTCTTAATCAGGCTTCTTCCCACAATGGCAAGAAAAAGAATGAAAAGGGTTATAAGAAAGGAGGCTCCCCAGGCCTGTTTATGCCAATCTTCATAAGGCCCCATGGCATACTGAAAGATGGTAACTGTTAAAGAAGCCATGGGCTGAAAAATATTATAAGTGGTGTAGGAATTGTTGAAGGAGGTAAAAAGAAGCGGAGCTGCCTCTCCAGTAACTCTTGCCACAGCAAGGATAACCCCGGTAAAAATGCCAACCCCTGCACTGCGATAAACTACCTGAAAAATTACCTTATAATAGGGTGCTCCAAGGGCAAAGGCAGCCTCCCTCAAAGTCCAGGGGACAAGGGAAAGCATACTCTCTGTGGTTCTCACAATTACAGGAATCATAATAATGGCAAGAGAAATCCCTCCAGCAAGCCCACTAAAGTGCCCAACAGGTTTTACAAGAATAGCATATACAAAGGCCCCAACAATAATAGCAGGCACACTCACCATAATATCCGCAATAAAGCTAATAATTCTTGAAATTTTGTAATTTCTTCCGTATTCTGCAAGAAAGGTTCCTCCAAGGATTCCGAGCGGAACCCCTATAATAGTAGCTGTAAGGGTAATCAAAATGTGGCCGATAATGGCGTGCTTGAGTCCCCCTCCAGGGACACCGGGTGGGGCTGGATCGTTGAGAATCAGAGAGGGCGTAAGTGCTGTAATTCCATGGCGAAGAACCTCAATCAAAATGAATACAAGCCAAAAAAGCCCCCATAATGCTGTTAAAAAACAGAAAAAAAGGGCAAGATTATTAATGAATTTCCTTCGGCGTATCATTTCTTTTGAGTTCTGTAAATAAAATATTTACTTACACCGAGAATAGTTAAACTCATTAAAAAAAGAAGCAGGGCAAGATAAAAGAGGGCTGCAAGGTGAATATCCTTTTCAGCCTCGGTAAATTCATTAGCAAGTTTAACAGTAACAGTTGCTGTTGCCGAAAAAAGCGAGGTGGGAAATTGATTCAAATTCCCGAGAACAAAGGCAATCGCCATGGTTTCTCCAAGGGCTCTTCCTAAGGAAAGCCCTATCCCTCCGAGAATACTCAATTTACAATAGGGAAAGAGCACATCTTTAATAACCTCCCATTTCGTTGCCCCTATTCCGTAAGCTGATTCCTTTAACACCGAGGGCACAACCAAAAAGGCATCTCTTGCAACAGCTGCTGTAAAGGGAATAATCATGATACTTAGAATCACGCTCGCAGTAAATATATCAATACCAAGAGGGGTGCCGGAAAAGAGTTTCCCTATGAGAGGAATTCCACCAAAAACCTTTTGGAAAAGAGGTTCAAGGTATTTAGCCTGAATAGGAGCGAGGGTAAAAAGCCCAAACATCCCGTAGATAATACTTGGTATAGCTGCAAGAAGTTCCACTGCCATTCCTATGGCTTCCCCAATGGCTTTGGGGGCTATCTCCGTAATAAATATGGCTATTCCAAGGGCAACTGGCACAGCCAATACTAAAGCAAAAAAGGAGGTTATAAGCGTTCCCACAAGGGGCACAGCTCCACCAAAAACCTCTTTCACTGGATCCCAGGAACTTGATAATATGAAGCTAATGACCCCATATCGCGATATGGCAGGAAAGGCCTCTTTAAAGAGAACCAAAAAGATCCCTATGACAAGCAAAAGAACCACAAAGGCAGAGACAGCGGTAAGAAGAAAAAAGAAAAAATTAAAAAGATATTCCCTTTTGGCAAAATACATTAATAAATTCCGTTTGCCTTCCAGTAATCTCTAACTTTGGCCTTTACCTCTTCTGGAAGGGGCACATAATTAAGTTCAAGAGCCCTTTTGTCCCCTTTGTTATAGGCCCAATCAAAAAATTTCACCACTTCTTTATTTATATCAGGTTTCTCTTTGGCAAGCAAGATATAGGTTGCACCAACTATTGGCCAGGCCCCATCACCTTTGGCGTTTGTCATCCAGGCATAGAAATGTTTTTCTCCTGTTAATTCTGAGGTTCTAGCTGCCTCTTTAAAACTTTCTGCTGAGGGAGAGACCACCTTTCCACTTCTATTTTTAAGATCAGCTACTTGCATGTTGTTCTGAATGGCATAGGCGTATTCAACATATCCAAGAGTATAAGGGGTTCTTTTCACATAGTTTGCAGCCCCTTCGTTTCCCTTTGCACCAATTCCCACCCTGAAGTTAACGGAAGTTCCATAGCCAATTTCTTTGGCCCACTTTGGGCAAACATCGCTTAAGTAGTGGGTAAATATAGCTGTTGTTCCAGACCCATCTGAACGATAAACAGGGGTAATGGGTTTTTCGGGAAGATTTAAATTTGGATTTAAGGCCTTAATTTTGGGATCATTCCAGCTTTTGATCTCACCAAGGAAGATTTTGCAAATCGTCTCTCCATCAAGAATAAGTCTTTCATTTTTAATTTCAGGAATGTTGTAAGCCAGAACAACCCCTCCAATCACCGTGGGGAACTGCAAAAGTTTCTTTTCTTCAACCTCTTCAGGTTTTAGAGCCATATCACTTGCTCCGAAGTCAACGGTTCTCTCAGTAATCTGCCTTATTCCTCCCCCTGACCCAATAGACTGATAATTAATTTTTATACCTGTCTCTTTATAATAGTCAGAGGCCCACACAGAATAAAGAGGATAAGGAAAGGTTGCCCCAGCTCCATTTATTATTTTTCCCTTTCCCTTGGGAGCCGCTTCTTTTCCCTTACAGGAAATAAGAAAGGTACTTACCAGCAAAATAAAAAATAAATAAACCATTTTTTTCATAATTAACTCCCTCTCCAAAGTTTTCTCCTATTTTAGAAAAATTTATGAGGTTGTCAACCTGAAAAACTCAATAAAGAGCCTCAAGGGGATCCTCTAAATATTTAAAGGCTTTGATTAAATCCTTTTTTTCTCCAATTAAAATCAAAAGATCTTCTTCCTCTATGACAAAATCTGGAGAGGGGTTAATTATAAGATTCCCCTTCCGCTGAATAGCTATGATAGTTACCCCGGTTTTGGCTCTTAGATCAAGTCTTTTTATGCTCAATCCCTTTAAAGGGCTTCCCTTCTTTACGAAATAGCTTTCAAAGTTTAAAGCCTTCCACCATTCAAAGGGTGTTCCTTCCTCAAAGAATATTTTATCTTCCTCTCTTAACGCTTTGTAATGCCCGCTTCTAACCTCTTCAGCAAGCTCAAGGATAATATTCTTAGGAACCCGATAAAACTCAAGAACCTTGGTAAAAAGTTCAATGGAGGCTTCAAACTCTTCTGGAATTACTTCATCTGCACCCAGGCTTAAGAGTTCTTGAATCTCTGCTACAAATTGGGTCCTTGCAATGATGTAGAGGGTGGGATTAAGAAATCTTGCAATTCGGACAATTTTTCTTACCCCTATGCGATCGCTTATGGCTACAACAAGGGCCCTTGCCCTCTCAATCCCAAACTTTTTTAGAATCTCGGGATTGGTTGCATCAGCAAAATAAATAGGCTCCCCTCTTATTTTGTATTTTCTCACTGTAAAGGGATTTAGCTCAAGGATAACATAGGGAATTTTCAAAAGTTTTAAACCATACACTACATTTTTTCCGCAGACTCCATAACCAATGACCAAGGTATGTCCTGAAAAGGTCTCTTCTTTTTTCTCTCTTTTTCTTTTAATTATCTTGAATTTTTCTGGAGAAAGGGCCTGCAAAAGGGCATCTGAAATTCTATGCACTCCTTCAATAACAAAGGGAGTAGCTATGAGAGTAAGCACTGATGTGCCAATGAAAATCTGATAAAACCCTTTAGAGGAGAAAAGATTATAATTTACCCCTTCAAGGGCAAGCACAAAGGAAAATTCTCCAATCTGAAATAAATAAAGAGCAGAAAGCAATGAAATTCTTGGGCTTTTGCTAAGAAGTAAAATCACCACAAAGGCCACAAAAATTTTTATTAAAAATATTATTAAAAAGGAAAATCCAGCTAAAGCTGGCTTTTCAAGAAGAAGACCTGGATGGAGAAGCATTCCCACAGAAATAAAGAAAAGGGCCATAAATAACTCTTTAAGGGGTTTTACTTCTGCCATTATCTGATAGGCATAATCAGACTCAGAGATAATTAAACCTGCAAGAAAGGCTCCAAGAGCCATGGAAAGTCCAAGCTTGTGACTCCCATAGGCAGTTCCAATGGAAATAAGAAAGATACTCATCAAAAATAATTCCCGATTCCTTGTTTTCATGATAAACTCAAAAAACTGGGGTATTATCTTGAAACTTATTACAAAGATCCCTCCGAAAATCAAAAAAGATTTTAAAAGGGTTAAAGAAACCTTTGTTAGGGAGACCTCCTTTCCAGAAAGTAAAGGCAAAAAGAGCATGACAAAAATCACCGAAAGATCCTGAAAAATAAGTATTCCAAAAATATATCTACCGTAGGGAGTATTTAATTCTCCTCTCTCCATGAGAAGTCTTAAAACAACAGCGGTACTACTAAAAGCCACAAGAACTCCGTAAAAAAGCGCTTGAGAAAAGGGTATAGAAAGAGTTTTATGGGCAATAAGTCCTATAAAGAGGGTGGTAACTACAACCTGTAATAACCCCCCAAGAAATACCTCTTTTCTGTATCCTAAAAGCTTTTTCAGTGAAAACTCAAGGCCAAGGAGAAACATCAGAAAAATGACTCCAAGCTCTGCAAGCCCTTCTATTAAAGGGAAATCCTTTACGAAGGAAAATCCAGATGGCCCAGCCAAAAGCCCAGCTATTAAGAACCCAACAAGAGAAGGTAATTTGAGCCTTACACATAGATAGGTAACCGGAAGGGCTATAAGAAAAGCTAAGATTAGCGAAAGTAAATAATCCTGTAGCATGAATTAATTTTACCAAAATGTGCCTTTTTTCCCATAGCCTTATCCCTTAGCATTTGTCATACTAATTTTAAAAGTAATTAAAATATTAAAAGTATAGGGAGTAAAAGGCCATGACAGAGACACTTAAAAAACTTGCAGAGAAGGGAATTATTACTGAAGAGATGAGAATTTGTGCGGAAAATGAGGGAGTTTCTCCAGAATATATAAGGGAAGGAATAGCCAAGGGGGAGATTGTGATTTGTAAGAACAAGAAATCCCCTGTTTCCAGACCTTGCGCTATTGGTAAAGGATTAAAGACCAAGGTAAATGTGAATATTGGCACATCCAAAGATCGCCCCCATCTTAATGAAGAGCTTAGGAAACTTGAGATAGCTCTTAAATATGGAACAGATACTGTGATGGACCTCTCAACAGGTGGCCCCATTGATGATATTAGAAGGGCCATAAGGGAGGCTTGTCCTGTTCCCCTTGGCACTGTTCCCATCTATCAGGCTGCCCTTGAGGCTGTGGAAAAACACAAAAAATCCATTGTGGAAATGACTGTCTCTGAAATCTTTGAGGTGATTCAAAAACAGGCTGAAGATGGCGTTGACTTTATGACTGTTCACTGCGGAATCACAAGGCACACCCTTGAAAGGCTTAAAAATAAGGAAAGGGTCCTTGGGGTTGTCTCAAGGGGAGGCTCTTTTATTGTTGAATGGATGGTTTACAACAACAAGGAAAACCCCCTTTATGAGCACTTTGACGAGCTCCTTGACATAGCAGAGGCCTATGACATCACCCTTTCCCTTGGTGATGGCATAAGACCCGGCTGTATTGCTGATGCAACAGATGGCCCCCAGATTCAGGAATTAATTGTCCTTGGAGAGTTAACCCTTAGGGCCTGGGAGAGAGGGGTTCAGGTGATGATTGAGGGGCCAGGGCATGTTCCCCTTGATCAGATTGAGGCCAATGTAAAGCTTCAAAAAAGGCTTTGCCACAATGCCCCCTTTTATGTGCTTGGGCCTTTGCCCACTGACATTGCCCCTGGATATGACCATATAGTTGGCGCAATTGGTGGAGCCATCGCTGCAAGTGCTGGGGCTGATTTTCTTTGCTATTTAACTCCGGCTGAGCATTTGCGGCTTCCAACCCTTGAGGATGTTAAAGAAGGCCTTATTGCCTCAAAGATTGCTGCCCATGTGGCTGATCTTGTTAAGGGTGTTAAGGGTGCCTGGGAGTGGGATCTTGAGATGGCCAAAGCAAGAGCCCGGCTTGACTGGGAGCGCCAGATTGAGCTCTCTATTGACCCAGAAAAAGCCCGCAAATACCGCCTTGAAGGAGGGGTCTCAAGAAGCAAGGCCTGCACCATGTGCGGCGAATACTGCGCCATAAAAATATACGAACACGCCTACAAATTCCTGAAAGGAGCCCATTAAAAAGTTTTTTTAAAAGATAAATTCGCTCCCCCCTGGAATTTTGTTTTTTCGGTACCTGCAAGACCTTTAAAACTTTTTATGAAAA
>CAZQQV010000005.1:0-40090 GCA_964595655.1 uncultured Caldimicrobium sp. | reverse complement strand
TTTAAGAGAATTTTTGACCTAAATCAATTATAAAATTTAATAAAGTAATTAAATTAAAAAAGAAGGAGGTTTCCAAAATGAGATGCCCGGGACAGGATTGGAGATACTGGAAGGAAGACGCCATATTTGAAATAAGTTGCCCCTTTTGTGGGGAGAGGGTGGAATTTTTTAAAGATGACACTACGAGAAAATGCCCCTCCTGCAAAAAGGTTATCCCCAATCCCAGGCTTGATTTTGGCTGTGCTGCCTATTGTAAGTATGCCGAGGTATGCCTGGGAGAACTCCCCCCTGAGCTTATTCGCGAGAAGGCAAATCTCTTAAAATCAAGAATTCTAAATCTTCTTGAGGAGATGCTTCCAAGGGATTTTTATTTTGAAATTCAAAGGGGAGTTGAAACCCTTGAGAAAATTCTAAAAGAAAGAGAGAGCTCTCCTGGAACTAAACTTCTTCTCTTACTTTTTTACTATCTTTCTCCAGAAGAACGGGAAAACCTTTATAAAAAGGCTGGTCTTCCTGAGACCCTCTGGGAGGAAATAAAAATTACCCTCAAAGGTTATCAAAAAGGTTTGACCATTGAAGAGTTAATTAAAGAACTTTTAAAATAAAAAGGAGGAGAAGGGAGGTATGGCCAAGATTAAAAGAAAAATTATTGAGATTGATGAAGAGCTTTGCAATGGTTGTGGAAAGTGTGTTGTAGCCTGTGCTGAAGGGGCTCTTGCCATTATTGATGGTAAAGCAAGGCTTATTAGTGAGGTTTATTGTGATGGCCTTGGGGCCTGTATTGGTGAGTGCCCCACAGGGGCTTTAAAGATTGTAGAAAAAGAGGCTGAAGAATTTGACGAAGAGAAAGCAAAAGAACACCTCAAAAAATTAAAAGAAAGTCAGTTTAAATCCTCTGAGATGTCTCAACTTGCCTGTGGATGCCCCTCTCATCAGTTGAGAGAACTCACTCCTCAGGAAACTAAAGAATTTAAGGGTGAAATAGCTTCAGCCCTTTCTCACTGGCCTGTGCAGATAAGGCTCATTCCTGCAAAGGCTCCCTTTTTGAGAGAGGCAAATCTTCTTGTTTGCGCAGATTGTGTAGCTGTTGCCTATCCTAAGCTTCACCTTGATTTACTTCCAGATAGAAAAATCATGATAGGATGCCCCAAATTTGATCCTGCAGAACTTTACATTGAAAAATTTGCAGAGATTTTTTCAGAGGTTCCCATAAAGGGCGTTGAAGTGGCCATTATGGAAGTTCCCTGCTGTAGAGGACTTATTTATATTTTGAATGAGGCAAGAAAACTTGCTAAAAAGGATTTATCTTTTAAAGTTTATACCATTAGTATAAAAGGTGAAGTACTTTCAGAGGAGGTTTTGTAAGGTATGGAATGGGAAAGAGAGGCAGAGGAATATCTTAAAAAGATTCCCTTTTTTGTTAGAGGAAAGGTTAAAAGAGAGGTAGAGAAATATCTTTCCTCCAAGGGGCATAAAAAGGTGACCTTGGAGGCCTTTCTTTCGGCAAAAGATGCTCTCCTTGAAAAGATGTCCCAAGCTGAAAGGGGATATGAGGTCACAGGGTGTTTTGGTGTAAATTCCTGTCCCAATGCTATTTCTTCCTCAGAGATGCTTTTAAAAAAAATTGAAGAAATCCTCGAAGCTGAAGGGATATCGGAATTTTTGAAAGAAAAGGTGAAAGGCCCCCTTAAGGCTCATCACAAATTTAAAGTAGGCCTTTCTGAGTGTCCCAATGCCTGCTCCCAAATTCATATCACCGATTTTGCCTTACACGGAGTGCTTATACCTGAGGTTAATCCCAAGGCCTGCTCCTTTTGCGGATCCTGTGTAGAGACCTGTGAAGAAGAGGCTATAACTCTTACTGAAAACGGACCCTTTATAGACGCGGAAAAGTGTGTGGGCTGCGGATCTTGCGTTAAAATTTGCCCTGAAGATGCTCTTTTTGAAGGCTTTAAAGGCTATAAAATCTACCTTGGCGGAAAGCTTGGAAGACATCCAAGGCTTGCCACATTTTGGTGCCTTGCCAAAGAAGAAGAGGTGCCTTTACTTCTAAAAAAGGTTCTCTCCTTCTACAAAAAATACAACCAAAAGGGAGAACGCTTAGGAAAAATTATTGAAAGATTAGGCTGGGATAAGGCTAAATATTTACTTCAGGAAGAACTTCTTCGCTCTTAACCTCTTTATTTTCCTTTTTTCTTTTGGTTTCTTTGTTTTCTTTATTTAGGTACTCCTGAAAATATTCATAAACCTCACCATTGAGGACTCTTTTGGCTCCCACATAGCGCTCCTTAAAATAGGGATCATCCAAAGAGTCAATGGCTACCCTTTTTCGTGACGAAGAAATATGAATAAAGCGTTTATCACCTATATAAATTCCCACATGGGAAATTCTATTTCCCCTGGTTTTAAAGAAGACAAGATCCCCTGGGATTAATTCCTCTTTCTCCACAGGTACACCCACTTGATATTGCTCCATCGAGCTTCTTGGAAGCTTTATTCCAAAGGCCTCATACACAAGCTTTACAAAGGCAGAACAATCCAGATAACCATTTCCATTGCCACCAATACGATACCTCTGATCAGCGAAATTCAGAGAAATTTCAAGAAATTTCTGCTTAAGTGCCTTTTCCTCCTCTTTACTCAACATGGAAGGGGTAAGTATATCCTTTTTGGGAAGTAAATTCTTTTCAAATTTTTGAGATAAAGTATCCTCTCTCTCATAGGAAAGCCCTTTCGGTTTCTCAAGAACAAAGGGTGCTTCCCTCTCAAGATAGGCCACAGGAATTTTTAATTTTTGACCCACATATAAAATATTACTTTCCAAATGGTTAACCTCTTTTAAAACCTCAAGGGGCACATTATACATCAATGAAATTCTATAAAGAGTTTCCCCCTCCTGAACAATGTGATATTTGTAATTTCCTTGAGACTCATCTTCCCTTGAGGGATTTTGAATACTAACCAATAAAAGCTGACCTACCTTTAACTTATGGCTTTTTAATTGATTAAGCCTCCTTATCTCCTCAACAGTAGTATTGTAAAGACGGGCAATTCTAAAAATAGTTTCTCCCCTTTTAACTTTGTGATAAATTTTTTTAGCCTCTCCTTTTGTTTCCCCTTGAGTTAACCTTTCCCCTGTCTTTAATGATTTTGTTTCTTCTATAGAGGGCTTTGAGGCAAGAACCACTTCCTCATTCCTTTGAGACCTAACAGGAATCTTTATAACCTGCCCCACTTTTAAACTGTGCGAGGAAACTCCGTTAATTTTTATGATTTCTTCAACAGAAACTCCATGCTTCTTTGCTATACTAAAGAGAGTATCTCCCTTTTTTATTCTATAAGTAAGATAATCTACCTTAGGTGCGTCAGAGGTCTCAACTTTGGCAGAAGCACCTGGTATCTTGAGTTTTTGCCCTGGTTTTAAATCGGTTCCCTTTAGGCCATTAATTCTTTTCAGCTCCTCAACATCAACTCTAAACCTTTTAGCAATCTCCCACAGATTATCACCCTTCTTTACAGTATAAACTTTGTTTTGAACCCTGCTTTGAGAATGAGCCTTTTTAACCTTTTTTACTTTAGCCTGAGCATGGTTAGGAAATTTTGCAGAAAATAAGATTAAAAAAGATAAAAGAAAAAAGAGAATTTTATATCTGAAGGGTTTTTCTTTCATTTTTGCTTAAAAATAAATTTTTTTGATCTTTTTATACCTTAAATTCAAGAAAAAGTCAAGGGGAATTTTAAAAAAATTGAGAAGCTTTTGGATTTTAAAGCTATTTAACCTAAAAATTTTTCTATTAAAAGAGCTCTTTTGTAAATTCTTGGAAGAATTTTTTCAATGGCCTCTTTTTTGATTTCGATGACTTCCAAAAGATTGGTAGGTAAGTAATAATTAAAGGCATCCATCCCTCCGGTGAAACCAAGCATGTTTGCAAGTATATTAGATAAAGCCACTATAGCTGAAATTTTTCCCTGGATCATCAAATCTGGATCATGATGGGCCCTGATGGCAAAGTAAATATCACTTGGAAATTCCCATTTTTTAAGTAAGTAACCACCCACCATGCCATGATCTACTCCCACAGCAAGCCACTCAATCTGCATAAAGGTATCTTCAGGGTTTCTCTCCATGAACTCATAAAACTTTTGTGCTTGAAGATAGGTATATAAATCCAGAACGATTTTACCCAAATCATGCAAAAGCGAAGCAAAGTATAAGCTTTCCCGCTTCTCAACAGGGAGATTGATCATTTGGGCTATTTCTTCAGAAATGATTCCGCAGATAATGGAGTGCACCCAAATGTCTTTAGCACTTACCCCATAACCAGTAAGATCCTTTGAAAAATATTTGCCTGCAACTGCTGCAAGAAGAATCAATTTTATTTGTTCTGTTCCAAGGATCATAAAGGCCTTAAAAAGGGAGTCAACCTTTTGGGGCAAAGAAAAGGCAGCAGAATTAACCAGTTTTAAAAAATTTGCTGCAATAACTGGATCAGTTTTGATAATCTCTTCCAATTCTTTATAATTAACATCCTCTTCTCTTAAAAGTTCAAGGGCCCGCTGAGCTGTTTTCGGAAAGGGAGGTAGGGTATCAATTTTTTCAAAAATTCTCTCTAAAATAAATTCACTCATATCTTTCCACCCTATTTTTAATCTTTATCTCAAAATATCCCTCTTTGCCATTTACCTCAAGCTGCAAAGGAGAGGGCTCCTCTATTTTTTTAATAACCTTTTCCCATAGTTTATTTCTCTTAAACCAACTCTCAGCCACCTTTAGATTTTTTTCTGGCAAATCAAAAAAAGGTATTCCTCCTCTATATTTAGAAGCCCCTACCAAAATCCAGCTTGTAGATTCAAGATCAAGGTTTCTCTTTTCCAATTCGGTCTGAAGGATGTTAAACAGAGTTTCACCAGAATAAAGGATACCCTCATCAAGTTCTATATCATTTTCTCTATAGGGAAATATGTAAGAAAAAAGACCAAAAATCCCCTTTTCCTTATTAATAAATCCTACTGCAATCCCTGAACCGAGAATTTCACTTTTCAAAACAAAGGGCTTTTTTTCAACAATTTCATAACTTCCTCGGCTGATCAAAATTATCATGGATCTCTCCTTATATTTTCATTCAATTATCCGTAATCTTTTAGTTTCTCCTTTTAATACATCAAGGGTATTAATCTCTTCCAGAGCCTTTTCAACTCTTTCTTCCTTTGCTTCGTGAGTTAGCATAACAATAGGCACAGCTCCCTTTTTCTTCTGTCTTCCTATCTGAACAACCGAGGCAATACTAATTCCGTATTTTCCCAAAATACCGGAGATTTTTGAAAGAACTCCAGGCCTATCAATGGCAGAAAAACGAAAATAATACTTGAATACACAATCTTTCATAGGTTTAATTTTAACACCTTCATTTATTGAAGGATAAGGAATAAGAGGGCTTTTTTTAGAAAAGAGATATTCAATGGCTGAAACTATATCTCCCACTACTGCGCTTGCTGTAGGCTCCTTTCCGGCACCAAGTCCATATAAAAGGATTTCACCCACAAAATCTCCCTTTATAAAAATAGCATTATAATTTAATCTCACAGAAGTCAAGATATGATTTTCAGGAAGAAGCGCTGGATGAACCCTTACCTCCACTTTATCTTTATCTTTCTTTGCCTCTGCAATTAGTTTTATAATATATCCAAAGGATTTGGCAAATTTTAAATCCATAAGATCAATGTTTTCTATACCCTCAACATAAACCTTCTTAAAGGGTATAAAACTGCCAAAGGAAAGACTTGCAAGAATAGAAAGTTTGTGAGCTGAATCATATCCTTTCAGATCAAGACTTGGATCAGCCTCAGCATATCCCTTAGCTTTCGCTTCCTCAAGGGCTCTCTCAAAGGATAAATTTTGTTCAAGCATTTTCGTTAAAATATAATTGGTGGTTCCGTTTATAATTCCAGTTATCCTTTCAATTCTGTTTCCGATTAAGGCTTCATTTAGGGTTTTAATAATTGGTATTCCTCCTCCAACAGAAGCCTCAAACCCAAGGAAGGCCCCATTCTTTCTTGCCTCATCAAAAATCTCATCTCCATATTCAGCAAGGATAGCTTTATTGGCAGTAACAACCTGTTTCCCTCTGGAGAGAGCAGAAAGAACATAGCCTTTTGCAGGTTCAATTCCTCCCATAAGTTCACAAACAACGGCTATTTCCTTATCAGCTAAAATTTCCTCAAAATTAGTGGTAAATACTTCCGAAGGAGCTTTAACCTCCCTTTTTTTCTTTACATCTCTAACCAAAATCTTTTTAACAGTAATCTTTATGCCAAGCTTTTCTTCAAAAATATCTTTATTTTTTTGAAGAAGTTCATATACCCCCTGGCCAACAGTTCCGAATCCCAAAAGGGCAATTTTAATTTCTCTCAAGACCCTCCTCCTCAATTACATTTATCATAACCACAGGATCCGCAAAACAGGCAGGAACCATGAACCTCAAGATCCTCACCGCATTTAGGACAAACCATTTTTCCAGCCTCACCACCTCTTATGTAAATCACCTGCTCGGGCTTGGAACCATAACGATAAACTGTTACCCCCTTTAGACCCCATTCAAAGGCCTTAAGATAAATTTTTCTTGTATCTTCAGGGGTTGCCGTCTCAGGAAGATTAATGGTCTTTGAAACGGCATTATGGGTATACTTCTGAAAAGCCCTTTGTATGGAAAGATGAATTTCTGGCGGTATCTCATAGGAGGTGAGAAATAATTTTTTAATTTCTTCCTTAATGCCTATTTGACTTATAAGCCCCTTTTCTTTCACTTCTTCTTTAATAGCCTCAATTTCACTCTCCTTATATCCCTCCTCCTCTAAAACCCTTTCAAAGAGGGGATGAAACTCCTTAATAACGACACCTCCAAGAGTTTTTCTTTCATAATAAATCCCAAAAAGTGGTTCAATACTTGAAGAAACACCTGCAATTAAAGAAAGGGTGCCAGTGGGAGCAATGGTGGTGGTAGTTGCATTTCTTAGTGGAGGATATCCCCTTTTGTCCCAGAGGCTTCCTGGAAAGGCAGGAAAACTTCCCCTTTCTTCTGCAAGCATGGCTGAGGCCTTAAGGGATTCCTCAGATATAAAACTCATTATCCTTTCAGCAAGAGAAACTGCCCTCTCCTCTGCATATCCAATTCTTAGCTTTATCAACATATCAGCAAAACCCATGACCCCCAAACCGATTTTTCTATTAAGGCTTGTGATCTTGGCTATTTGAGGAATGGGGAAACGATTTACCTCTATTACATCATCAAGAAATCTTACAGCAAGATGAACGGTTTCTCTTAGTCTTTCCCAGTCAATCTCCCCATTGCTGACAAAATTTGCAAGATTAATGGATCCGAGATTGCAGGACTCATAAGGTAAAAGGGGCTGTTCTCCGCAAGGATTTGTGGCTTCAATTTTTCCGAGATGAGGAGTGGGATTAAACCTATTGATAGTATCAATAAAAATGACCCCTGGATCTCCCGATTCCCAGGACTTTTGACAAAGGAGCTCAAATAGGGCTCTTGCTGAGACTTTTCTTACAATCTTTCCGGTTCGGGGATTAATGAGAGGAAAATCTTCATCTTTTTTTAAAGCCTCCATGAAGGCATCAGTTATGGCAACAGAAATGTTAAAATTGGTAAGGGCCCTTGGGTCACTCTTTGCAGTAATGAACTCTTCAATATCAGGATGATCCACATTTAAAATGCCCATGTTGGCCCCGCGTCTTTTTCCGCCCTGTTTTATGGCCTCAGTTGCAGCATCAAAGACCTTCATAAAAGAAACAGGACCACTTGCCACTCCCGAGGTTGAAAAGACTACATCCCCTTTCGGGCGAAGCCTTGAAAAATTAAATCCCGTTCCTCCACCTGATTTATGAATAAGGGCAGTATACTTAAGGGTCTCAAAGATGGAATCAAGGGAATCCTCAATGGGAAGAACAAAGCAGGCTGAAAGCTGTCCAAGGGGTCTTCCTGCATTCATAAGTGTGGGAGAATTGGGAAGAAAATCAAGAGAAGCCATAAGCTCATAAAATCTCTCGGCATAATATTCCGCTTTGTCCTTTGACCGGGGAAAGTTTCTTTCCGCCTCTGAAATTGCCAAGGCAACCCTTTCAAAAAGCCCCTGAGGGGTCTCTATAATTTCATTATTCTCGTCTCTCACAAGATAACGAGCCTGAAGAACCATGAGGGCTGATTCCCTAAGTTTTGGTTTAACTCTTTTTCTTTTCATGAGGAAAGTTCTATTAAAATAAGAGTTTGATATTTAGGATCAGGCGGATCCTCTGGTTCAGCAAATTTAAACTCATTTTCAAACCGGTCTATTACAAAGTTTAAAAAACCTGAGAGTAATTCCTGATCAAGATAATAAACCCCTTTGGCAAGGGCCTTAAAGTTTTCAAACAACTTTTCCTTTAGCTCATCCTTCAGATAGGTTTTTTCCCCTCGCTTTTCAACAAGCCTTGGAAAAACCTCTCTCCAAGCCTTGCGTGGTATAGCTTTAAAGGTAAATTCCTGGGAATAAACATATTGTGTTAAGGCAGTTAATATAATTGAACTCCAGGTAAGGAAATTTAGATCAAAGTTTCTTCCTGGCTGAATCATCTCTTTGACCCAAGAGGAAACAGGCCCTAACCCTTTTTCAAGAAGGGGTGCCATATATCCAATTTCCTCAAGATATCTTCTTACCATTCTTAGCTCGGAGACCCTGGAAAACTCCACATACTCTTTATCAGTTCCCATGTTGAGGGGATTAAAAAGTTTCACCTCATTTAAGCGCCTTACTGTTACCCCCTTTAGATAGCCTGCATAGGGCTGATCCAGATATTTAAGTAAGGCCACATTGAACTCTTTATTGTTAAGAAGGGATAGGGCAAACTTTCTTAACTCCCTTAGAGCGGTTCTTGAAACCCTAAAAATCTCCTCAAGATAATGATTTTTGAGAAGCTCCTTTGCAGCTTCAGGATTTCCCTCAGCAAGATATTCAAGCCCAAGATTAAGCCCGCACCACATCTTATGGATTCCCTTTCTTACTTCTTCAACATCATCAATAACAGGATGATCCACAAGAATTACCTTCGTTGTAAGCCAGGCAAGTTCTCTTTGAATCCTTGAAAGTACCTGAGGATCCCTAATTAAGGAAAGGGCTTTTTGGACTAAAAAATCTTCAGGACCTTCATAGGGAACTAAATAAAGGGTAGTTTGTCCTTCCTCTTCTTCGGGTTCTCCTTCTGGAAGGCTTTTATATTCCACTTTTGAAAGCTTCTTTGGATGAATGTAAGTATAGACTTCAAGGGCAGTATAATAATCAGGTATGCCCTCATCAGCAAGCCTTCCGTTTCTGAAGCGAAAGGCCCTTTCCTCCACATCAGAAGGGATTTCCCAAAGAAGAGATTCCATAAAGGCAAAATAGGTTTCAGGCCAGGTTTCCCGAATAAGTTCAATGATTCTTCTAAAATAAAATTCAAGCCTTTCATCTTTAAATTCTACAAAGTAAACATCATCAAGGGTATAGGGCGGAAGATAATCGTAAGCCTCAAGAAGATCCACATCATCAGGTCTTTTGTGAATGCGAAGGAATTTTAACATAAGAGCAATAAGAAAATCCCAGTCAGCAATGGACAGCCACTCAAGAACTTTGTCCTCTCCAGCCTCAAAAAGAAGGATAATCCAGCTTGCAACCCTTTCTGCCTTTAAGCGATCCTTATACCAGCAATCAAAATCAAAGAGAAATTGAATCTGTGTTCCCTTAGCATACGACAATAGTTCTACTGCAAGATCAAGGGAGGACCCTTTTAAAGTAAAAAAAAGCTCTATGGGAGGAAGATTTCTTACAATTCCCTGAGGATAAGGGGAATAGAGGATAAGCTTTGCCCTTTTTTCCCAGGGTGTAGCTAAAACAAGCTCAAAAAGCTCTTCAAACTTTAGAGGTAAAAGGGCCTTTTCAAGCTCCTTTTCCGAAAGAGTTAATAACTCTTCAACCCGTGCCCTAAGGGAAGCCTCCTTCTGCAAAAAAGGCTCCTTCATAATGCCTTATTTCCCCCTTTTCAAGACTAACAGCAACCACATCAAAGCGTATCTCCTTTATTTTACTTAATTTTTGAAAATTTTTAAGCAAAAAAATTTGAGCAGTCCTTTCTATCTTTGCCTGCTTCCTAAAATCCACCTTTTCTTCAGGAAAGAATCCCCTTGAGGAATACTCACTTTTTATTTCAACGAAAACAAGAGTTTCTCCCTTTTTAACAATTAAATCAATCTCTCCCGTATTTGCTCTGAAATTTCTGGCAAGAATTTCATAGCCCCTTTTCCTAAAATAATCTTCCACTAAGTTTTCTGCCTCCTTTCCTAAGCTTCTTCTGGAGAGGGACATAGTTTGTCAAAACACTTAAAGGATATTCTGTGATGGGGAGAAGGGCCGTATTTTTCAATAGCCAAAAGGTGCTTCCTTGTGGCATAGCCCTTATGCTTGTCAAAGCCATATTCAGGGTATTCCTTGGAAAGCTCCATCATATACCTATCCCTTGAAACCTTAGCAAGAATAGAGGCTGCCCCAATGGAAAGACTGAGTCTATCTCCTTTAACCAATGCCTTTTGAACCCCTCTATAGTTGGGAAGAATTAGAGGACCATCTATCAAAAGAAGATCAGGCTCAACCTGTGAAAGCACTCTCTCAATCGCAAGAAAAAGGGCCTTAATAATTCCCATTTGATTTATCTCATCAACACTTGCCGAAGAAACCCCCCAAAAAAGGGCTTCTTTGGTGATTATTTCATAAAGCTTTTCCCTTTTCTCTGGGGGAAGAAGTTTGGAATCTTTGATTTCAGGGTGATAATAGCCAGGTGGAAAAATAACAAGCCCCACAAAGAGGGGACCTGCTAAGGCCCCTCTTCCTGCCTCATCAATTCCAGCTATTTTATTGAAACCCTGTGACCAATAAAATTTTTCAATAAATGAGAGCTCTAATGAATCCTTTCTAAAAAGCAAGGATTAAGCTTTATTCCATCACCTTGTTGTCAAATCTCTCTTTAAGCCTTGCAGCCTTTCCTGATCTTTCTCTTAAATAATAAAGCCTTGCCCTTCTTACTTTGGCACGCTTGACAATTTCAATCTTTTCAATTCTTGGAGAATGGAGGGGAAAAGTTCTTTCAACTCCAACGCCAAAGGAGACCTTTCTAACGGTAAAAGTCGCTGAAAGTCCTGACCCCCTTCTTCTAATTACCACTCCTTCAAAAACCTGGATTCTCTCCTTTTCTTCCCCTTCCTTTAGACGATAATGGACTCTTACAGTATCTCCAGGAGAAATTTTAGGCAAATCCGTTCTCATATACTTTTTTTCAATTTCTCTTATTTGAGGAAACATAAAAATAACCCCCCTTATCGATATTGCCCATTCAATATAACACACTTTAAGAAGTTGTCAAATTTTTACCAGCTTACTTTCTTTAAAAAAACCCTTCTTTTGAGAAAAAGGGTAGCTAATTTTTCAAAATTGGGAGTTAAATCGGAAACCCATATCTCTGGCTCACCATTTAGTTCAAGCCCCTCTTTTAACTCGGGAATTTCTTCAAGATAACGAGCTACTTCTTCAGCTACCTCTTCTGAGGGGTCAACAAGCTTGATTCTTTTTCCTGCCTTTTCAGCAATCACCTTCTTAATTAAAGGATAGTGCGTGCAACCAAGAATAAGGGTGTCAATCCCTCTCATTTTAAGGGGAATAAGGTATTTTTTGACAATTTTTCGGGTCTCAGGCTTATTCAACCAACCCTCTTCAATTAAGGGAACAAGTAAAGGCGCAGGATTGGCTATTAACTTAATTTCCGGATCAGCTTCAGCAAAAAGCCTCTGATAAATTCCGCTTTCCACAGTGGTTCTCGTTCCAATAAGCCCGACAACCTTGTTTCTGGTAAGCCTTAAGGCCTTTTTAAAAGAGGGGGTAACCACTTCAAAAAAGGGAATACCCTTAAAGCGCTCCTTTAAAACAGGAATGGCTGTGCTTGACACAGTGTGGCAGGCAACCACTATAATTTGGGCCCCCCTTTCTAATAAAAATTCTGTATTTTCTATGGCATACTTTGTTACCGTTTCTGCACTTTTTGTTCCATAAGGGGTTCTTGCAGTATCTCCAAAATAAAGAATTTTAAACTGAGGAAGTTTTTGAAGAAGCTCCTTTACAACAGTGAGTCCCCCAAGACCTGAATCAAATACTCCTATCATCTTTGAGAGGCCTTTATTTCATCCGAAAATAATGTTCAAAACTTGCTGAAATAGCCGTAAGAAGGGCTATAATAAGAACCCACTTGATAAACTGTTCCCTTGTGAGGTGTTTTTTTCTAAATTTAAAGAGCAAACCATTTATAATAATGGTTAATCCAAGGCCATAAAGCCCTGATCCAAGAAAAATTTTTAAACTCTCAACAAGCGTTTTAGAAAAATTACCAGGATAAATTCTCAAGCTGAAAAGGAACCAAAAAAATCCCATTAAAATATAATTTATTTTTTTAAGCATCATTTTTTCTTTACTTTTATATTAATTTTTTCAAGGACACCACTTTTAAAGAAACTTTTTGCTCCCTTACCTTCACAAACCAGCCTGAAAAGGAGCTCACTATCCTTTACCAAACTTCCTGAAAGCCAAGTAATAGGAGTATATTTGAAAACTTCTGGGGCAAGAGGAGTTGAAGGCCCCATAAGAATGACCTCTGGGATTTTCTCAAGGTAGGGAAAATATGCATGAAGGGTTTTGTTACTCAGGGTTGCAGAAGTCACTATGGCAAGGGTTATTTTTTCAAAATCCTCAATTTTGGAGAGCCCTTCAAAGGGATTTGGTTTTTCAATAATCCATACTTTTCTAACCTTTCCCTGAAGCTTCTTCATCAACGGCTCAAAATATCCAATCATCAAAATCTCATCCTCAAAGGAAAGTTCAATTTGACTCAAAGGGTCACCCTGGATGGCTTCTTTGGCAAGTTCTTTTCTATTGTTAAGCAGGGCATTAATTACAGAGAGGGCAATGGGGGTTTCAGGGCTAACAGGATTGAGATATTTTTTAACCACAAGATCAGCTGGTTTTTTCCAATAGGTTTCTTCCGTTGCCTCACAACAGACCTCTAAAAGGTCTTTATCCACATAGGCTAAAGCACTTCCCCCTCTCTCAAGCTCTGCAAAGGCATAAAAGGGGCTTAAAACCACCCGTTTTACTCTTTTCGCCCTGCCAACACTGATAGCCCTTTCAACAAGCTCCTGATAAATTGACATTCCTTTTCTCCTCAATGAAATCTGAAAATTCTTTTTAAAACCCCTTTGGCAAGCCTCTGAAGAAGCTCCTTCTTTTCCTCATTTGAAAGGAGTTCAGGCAGGGTTTCCCTTTCTGATAAATCTTCAAGAAAGGGAAGCTCAAAGAGAAGAGGTGCCTTTATTTCTTCAAGAAATTTAGCAAAGGAGTCTTCCTTTCCAAAAAGATTGGACATATTTTTCACCACTCCAAAAAGGGGAACCTTCTTTTCTTTAAGAATGTAAGCGGTTCTTAAACTATCTGCAAGAGAGAGTTTATGGGGGGTTGTAACAAGAATGAAACCATCTGGAGAAAAGAGATCAAGCATGGAAAGAAAGATATCACCTGTTCCAGGGGGTAAATCAAGGATTAAGAAATCAAGAGGGCCCCAGAGAACGCGCTGAGTAAGTTCCTGAAGAAGCTTTGCAGCCATAAGCCCTCGCATAAATACAGGCTCCTTCTCAGAGATCATTAGAGAAAGACTCATAACTTTTATTCCTTCAAGAATAGGAGGCCTGTAACCCTCAGGCTCTCTTACTGGACTCTCCTTTTTGGTAGAAAGAAGAAGGGAGGCATTTGGGCCATAAAAATCAAGGTCATATAATCCCACAAAAAATCCTTCCTCTTTTAAAGCCAATGAAAGCAAAACTGAAACTGTGGTTTTTCCAACCCCGCCCTTTCCGCTTCCAACAGCAATAATATAGCGAACTTCCCTCAAAGGAGAATGAGATCTAAAGGTCTTTAAAAGGCCTTCATCAATGGGTTTGCAGGACTGATCCTTTTCCATGACTTAAATCTCCTTCAAACCAAGAACATCAAGCATGCTATAAACCCCTGGGGCCTTTCCAACCACCCAGAGAGCTGCCTTTATGGCACCTCTTGCAAAGGTCTCACGAGAGCTTGCCCTGTGTGTTAGCTCAATACGCTCTCCCATTCCGGCAAACATAACAGTGTGCTCCCCAACAATATCTCCACCTCTTATGGTTTGAATCCCAATTTCTTTATAAGGCCTCTCTCCTATGAGACCCTCTCTGCAAAATCTAAAACTCTCCTCGCTCCATCCAAGAACCTGCGCTATGGCCCTTGCAAGTTTAAGGGCGGTCCCACTTGGGGCATCCTTTTTCATTCTGTGGTGGGCCTCAATTATCTCAATATCATAACCCTCAGATAAAACCCTTGCGGTAATCTCAACAAGCTTTGTGAGAAGATTTACCCCCATACTCATGTTGTAATCCTGAACAAGGGGAAAATGTTTTTTTGCAAGCTCATGGATCTCTGAAAGCTCCTCCTTGGAAAAACCTGTTGTTCCAAGAACCATGGCCTTTCCATATTTGGCATTTATTCTTGCATGATTAAGACTTGCCTTATGAAAGGTAAAGTCAATTATCACATCTCCCTTTTCAATTACCCTTTCAAGGGAATCCTCAATGATAATACCTGTTTTGGGAAGCCCGGCAATCTCTCCAAGATCCTTTCCCACATTGGGGTTATCTGGTGCCTCAAAGGCCGCAACCACATCTATTTCAGGATGCTGAAAGATAAGTTGGGTAATGGTTCTTCCCATTCTTCCCGCAGCCCCTGCAATAATAGCTTTTACTGGCATAGCCTTCCCTCCTCTCTTTCAAGTTTATAAAATTCTTCAAGATATTTCACAAAGATTTCCTCAAGCCTTGGATCAAGGGCCTTTCCCTCCACAAACTCGTAAAACTCTTTAAAAAGCTCCTTTTCTTCAAAATTTATCTCTTCAATATCAAGAACTTCAAAATTTATCTCCCTTGAAACCTCTTTCGGGTTTTCATATTCCAAGAAAAGAAGTCTTGGAAATTTTTCCTTCAGACGTTCATAGGCATTAAAAACCGGCAGTTCATCCTGAAGAATAACCTTTACATAGCTATCAGTTTTCGGTAATTTTAAAATATCATCAAAAAAACCCTTTATAACCACAAGTTCATAACTTGGAGAAAGGGGAATAAATTGAGAGGATAAAATTTTATTTTCCCTTATTTCAAAAAAATGGACCCCCCTTTCTTCACTAAAGCTTTCAAAGGAATAAGGAAGAGGAGCCCCAGGATAAAAGATTTTATATTCTAACTCCTGATGGCGATGAAGGTGCCCAAGGAAAATATAGTCGAATTTTTCAAAATGATTTTGAGAAATCAGATAGTCAAAGGAAAGGCCCTTTATCTGAATTTCTTCACCGCAATAGGTTCCTTTTGCAACAGCAAAATGCGAAACAAGAATAGAGGGGCTCTTTACAGAGAGAAACTCAAAAAGTTTGGCAAGTAAGTGCGAAAGATTTGCCTCTTCAAGCTCAAACAAAAATCCCTCCCCTTTAATTTTTTCAAAGAGTTCATAAAAGGGAAGATAAGGCAAAAGATAGAGATTAATTTTTTCTCCCCTTTCATTTTGAAAAATAAAGGGCTCAAAAAAATAGCGCAGATCATCAATTAGGTAAATTCTTCCAAGTTTAAGAAAGAACTTGTGAAGGGCTGTTCTTCGGGAGTCGTGATTTCCAAGGATGAAAATAGAAGGTATCTTAAGGCTTGCAAGCCTTTCAAGGAGCTCTTCATAGAGAAGAAGGGTTTCCTGATCAGGAAGGGGCTTATCAAGAATGTCTCCAGCCACTATAAGAAGATCGGGCTTTATATCTTTTAAAAGGGGGAAAAAGGAGTTTTCAAAAAAGGTGGCCTGTTCATTTATGAGTTTTATTGAATAGAGGGATTTGCCAAGATGCCAGTCTGAAGAGAGAATAATTTTCATTTTTTGTTAAGACAGATTATAAAAAGTTCTTTACTTCCCTTTCTTGTAGCTTTTGGCCTAAAAATTTTAACACTCTGAAAGATTTTTTCAAATTCTTTGCGCACCTTGGGAAGTTCTTGCCCATCAAAGATTTTAACAATAGCAGATCCTCCCTTTTTTAAAAGCTCTTTACAAAGCTCTAAGGCCTTCATAACAAGTTCTACACTTCTTAAATGATCGGTCTCCTCTATCCCTGTGGTCTTGGGTGCCATATCACTTAAAATCACATCAAATTGAGTTATTCCAAGCTCTTCAAAATCTCCTTTTGTAAGGGTAAAAACATCCCTTTGGATAAAATGGAACAATTTTGAGTGAAATTTAACTGGTTCTAAGTCAACCCCAACCACTCTCCCCTGAGGCCCAATGATTTCACAAACAAATTGGGACCACGAACCAGGACTTGCCCCAAGATCAAGCACTGTTGAGCCTGGTTTTATGATTTTAAATTTTTCTTGAATTTCCTTTAACTTGAATACTGAACGGGCTGGATAACCCTTCTCTTTGGCAAGGGCTGCCCATTTATCAAACCAAGGATTTTTCTTAGGTTTTTTCACAAAACTAATTTTTCAAGTAAAATTCCCTTTTGTCAAGAGGATGTAGAGGCAGAATAAGGCTTTTAAGCTTTTATGAATTTTTAAAGCCCTAAAAACATTTCCGCAGGCTAAAGCCTGCGCCTACCAAATCTAACCCTCATACATCTTTCAAAATCCCAAAGATATTAAACACTATCACAAATACTTGCAAAAAAACCTTTTTATGTTTTTCTTTTTATAAAGAAAAAATGATTCAAACCTTAAGGAGGGTCCTATGAGGATTGAAATTGAAGGTGCAATAATTAAATTAATCCCGGAAAATGACAGAGAGGTAGAGGATCTAAACAGGATGTGGGAACTTGTGGCAAGATGTGAAGAAGAAAATAGGAAACTTCTTCCCCTTGGGATTTATGTGCCTGGAAGCTCTCCCTATGCCCAATTCTATGTAGAGGGCCTTTCTGCCAAGGCTGATCCTCAAAAAAGTGTGCGGAAAGTTCGCTATGTCTGTATGATCTGTAATCGTATGGAAGAATATCCAGAGGACAGGCCAACTCCTATCTGTTGTGGGCAACCCATGTATAATATGGATGCATGAAAATTATTTGTGCTTAAAAGAAGTTAAAACTTTCTCTTTGAGTTTTTCGTTAAGCCTGAAAGCCCAGGCAAGAACTGCAGCAACTGCCTGATAGAGCTCCTGTGGAATAGGCTTATTAAGCTCCAGCTTATAAAGTTCTTGAACAAGTTTTGAATCCTCTTTTATGGGAATACCCTTTTCTTCAGCAATTTTAATAATGAGCTCTGCCAGATAGCCCTTTCCCTTGGCAACAACCTCAGGAGCACCTTTTTCAGGCTCATATTTGAGAGCAACGGCAAGCTTTTCTTCAGGCATTTTTGGTTTACTTTTAATTTGGTTTATGCTATAATAAATTTTAAATTTTTTAATAGTAATCGGAAAGATAGTCAAAATCCCTTAAAAGGAGGGGCCTATGAAGATTACTTTATCGGTAATTAAGGCAGATATTGGTGGATATGTTGGGCATTCAGCGGTTCATCCTGAAGTCTTAAACCGGGTTAAAGAGGTTGCCCTTGAAGCCAAGGATAACGGAATAATCAAAGATGTATCTGTTCTTACCTGTGGAGATGACATAGCCCTTGTTATGACCCATACTAAAGGGCTTGATTCTTCTGAGGTTCATGAGGTTGCCTGGAATGCCTTTAGAGAAGGAACAGAGGTTGCAAAAAAGCTGAAGATGTATGGAGCTGGGCAGGATTTACTTTCTGATGCCTTCTCAGGAAATATAAAAGGCATGGGCCCAGGTATTGCTGAAATGGAGTTTGAAGAAAGAAAAAGCGAGCCAGTGATTGTCTTTTTTGCAGATAAAACTTCTCCCAGTGCCTGGAATCTTCCTCTCTATGAAATGTTTGCTGATCCCATGAACACCGCTGGCCTTGTTATTGACCCCTCTATGCACGATGGATTCATATTTGAGGTTCTTGATGTCTACACAGGAATGAGCATTAAACTTAATACCCCTGAAGAACTTTACGACCTTCTCGTTTTCATTGGGGCAACAAGCAGATATTGTGTGAGAGCAGTTTACAGAAAAAGGGATGGAGAGATTGCAGCGGTTGCCTCAACGCAAAAGCTCTCCCTTATGGCAGGAAGGTATGTTGGAAAGGATGACCCTGTTCTAATTGTAAGATGCCAGAGCGGATTTCCCGCAGTTGGAGAAGCCTTAGAACCCTTTGCAAGGCCCTGGTTTGTTGAAGGTTGGATGAGGGGGTCTCATACAGGGCCTCTTATGCCTGTTTCTTTTTCTCAGGCTAAACCCACTCGCTTTGATGGGCCTCCAAGGGTTATTGCTGCAGGATATCAGATCTGCGATGGCGAACTCATTGGACCATCAGATCTCTTTGATGATCCTGCCTTTGATCAGGCAAGACTGGATGCAAGCCTTATGGCCAATTATCTTCGCAGACAGGGAATCTTTGAACCTCATAGACTTCCACCTGAGGAAATGGAATACACAACCCTCCCCAAAGTCCTTGAAAAACTCAAAGATAGATTTAAACTCGTTGATACAGGGAAACCTAAAATCTCTTCTGAGGGAGAAGTGGCTGAATAATGCATATTCCCCATTATAACTTTGTTTTTGACCCAAAGGATTTAACTCTTGAAGAGGAATTTTCCTTTAACTGCTACAAAGGAATAATTTGCTTTAACAAGTGCTGTTATGATGTAAAACTGGTTCTTTCGCCCTATGATCTTCTAAGACTCAAAAGGAATCTTAAACTTTCAACAAGCGAATTTATTGAGAAATATGGAGAGTTTTACATTGGAGAGGTAACTCAGCTTCCTGTAATATCCATAAACATGAATCCCTATGATTATAGTTGTCCCTTTTTGGCAGAGCCAGAGGGTTGCAGGGTTTATCCTGATAGGCCCTCTGCCTGTCGGATTTATCCCCTTGCCAGATACTTTGCTGAAAACGAAAAGGGCGAAAAGCTTGAGCTTTATAAAATCATAAGAGAAACCCACTGTAAAGGCCATTACGAAAAACGCCCCATCAAAGTAAAGGATTACCTTGAAGAACAGGGGCTTCCCACTTATCATTACTTTAATGACCTCTGGGGAGAGGTAGTTCTCAAAAGGCAAAAGTTTTCTCACATACCTCTTACAGGGGATATTCTTGATCTTATTTATATTATGGCTTATGATCTTGAAGAATTGAGAGAGGAGATTAAAAGTGATTCCCTTCCTTATTTCTTAAAGGAGGATCTAAATTTAAGTGACGAAGAGCTTCTTGAAAAAAGCTTAAAAATTATAAGGGATGAAATTCTCACTGAAGAAAATCTTAACTGGTAAAAATGAAGCTTGGAAAAGGGCTTCAAGACGAAATTAACATTATCCCTCTCGTTGATATTATCCTTGTAATATTAATTATCTTTATGATTACAGCGCCCCTTATGACCTCAGGGCTTGAAGTAGATTTACCCAAAACCAAAGACACTGCAATAACAAGAAAGGAAAGAGAGCCTTTAAAAATTACCATAACTTCACAGGGTGAAATAAAAATTTCTGGAGAAAGAATTTCCCTTGAGGCCCTCTCAAGATGGCTTGAAGAGGCTAAAAAGCATCAATTGATTGAAGAAGTTCAGATTGAGGCTGATCGGAGGGCCTATTTTGAAATAGTTGCCAAAGTTTTATCTGAGGTAAAAAGAGCAGGTTTTACCCAGGTTGGGGTTTTAACCCAGCCTGAAAGCTAAAATGCCTCTAAGTCTTCTTTCCCTGTTTCTATCTTTCTTTATTAACCTTTTTTTCCTCACTATCCTTTTGATAAGTCTCACCCTTCCGGTAAAAAAGGAGGAGATAAAAATTACTCTTCTTGAAGAAAAAAGTTTAGAAATCTTTCAGCAAGCTCCAAAAAAGGAGGAGGTTTTACCAACTTCCCCTCCTCTTGAAAAAAAACCTTACTCTGAGAAGGCGTTTCCTCAAAAAGCCCCTCCTCTAAGAAAAATAGAAAGTGCCCCTTTTCACAAAAGAGAAAGCCTTAAACCTAAGGAAGAGCCACTTTCAGAAGATCTTATTAAAAAGAGGCTTTCTCAACTTGAAGAGAGGGCCTCTTCCAAAAAAGAAGCTGACCTTCTTAAAGAGAGGCTTTCTCAAATAGAGAAAAAAGTCTCTCAAAAGGGAGAAGCCCTAAATGAGAAAAACCCCTCAAAGGGAATGAAAGAGACCCCTGATTTTTCTCAATATAGATCCTATGAAAAGGCAACCCTTTCTTCAGAGCATCTTTCTTTGATAAGGAGAAAACTTCAAAATCATTTTGAAATCCCCATTTATCTTCGTGACAAAAAAGACCTTTCAGTGATAGTTGAAATTGAAATTGGCCCTGATGGAAGTATAAAAAGGATTACCTATTTAAAAAAATCAAGGGATGACACTTTTAACAAGGCTGTAGAAAGGTGTCTTGCTGCTTCAAACCCCTTACCCGTTGAAGGGCCATTAAGGTTAAAAGTAGAATTTCAAGGGCAGGGTTCTCTAAAATTTAATTAACTTTTTTAACATCCAATTTCTCTTTTTTTCTTTTTTTTGGGGGTTTCCTGCTTGGTTCCGTTGCCTGTTTCTTCCTTCTTTTTTTCTTCTGCTGGGGCTAACGAAAGCCCAAAAAAGGAAGATATAAAAAGAATTGCAAGGAATAAACTAAAAACTCTTTTCATAGGCCACCTCCCAAAGGGTATTTACTTTTATTAAGCTCAAGCCCAACAAAACTTTAAGTCTTAGTTTCCCTTATGTGTGCTATCTTTAATTTACATTATTTTTTTATTTAAAAAAAAGTATTAAATCTTTCAATTAATAGTGAAATTTTTCTCAAATATTTAGCATGGGCTTAAACTTTTGAAAATTTGCCCCATTCCTTGGGCAAAGTCAAATGCCTAAAAGGGCCTGTGGTTATTAATCAGGGTTAACTAAGAAAGGCTTGGGAATAGGCTTTATCCCAGAATGTATTTCTCTGTAAATACCTTTTCAGGAATGGGCCTTTCAAAGTAAAAACCTTGAACAAAATCGCATCCCATAATGTCAAGGATTTGATATTGTTCATAAGTTTCTACACCTTCTGCCAAGGCCTTGGCATGAAGAATATGGGCAATATCAATGATGGATTTCACAATGCCTTGAGATTTTATATCTTTAGTAATTTCTCTAGTAAAGGAGAAGTCAATCTTAATATAATCTACTGGAAGATTCTTCAGGGAAATCATATTGCTGTAGCCTGTTCCAAAATCATCTAAAGCAAATTTTACATTTGGAAATTCTGCTTTTAAGTTATTAATAATCTTTATTGCGATCTCAGGGTCAGACATAACTCCGCGCTCTGTAATCTCAAAGACGATATTATTTTTGAGTCCAAAAAGGTATTTACTTACTTCTTCCCAAAATTTTTCATCTCTAAAGGTATCAGGATAAAGATTTATCCCTATAGAAAGGTTCCATTCATTTATCTTTTTTACTATCTCGCTAATACTCCATAATTCAAACTCTCTGCGAAGGGATGACCTCTCAAGGACCTCTATAAACTCCCCGGGAAAAATTATCCTTCCATCTGGCAAAATTATACGAACAAGGGCCTCTGCTCCGCTAAGCTGAAGATTGCTTGTAAGGAAATAGGGCTGATAAAAAAAGGTAAAAAGATTATTTGAAAGGGCCTCCTCAATAAGTTTTTCCTTCTCCAAGGTCCTTTTGATACTAACTGCCAACTCCTCTTCGTAAAATTTAAAAACATTAGGGCCTTCTCTTTTAGCCTGGCTACAGGCTGCATTGGCCTTGCGATAAAGTTCTTCAAAATCCTCTCCATCATCGGGATATAAACTTATACCTAAATTCCATTTCAATTTAATTAAATCCGAATCTATTATATATGGCCCTTCTATAACAGTAATAAGTTTCTGTATCATAGAGGCTAAGTCCTCTTCACTTTGGACCTTGAATAGAATCACAAACTCATCTGCAGAAGAGCGAGCTAAAAGAGCCTTTTCCTGAAAACTTTCCTTAAGTCTTGTAGCTAACTCTTGAAAGATTTGATCCCCCTTTTTAAAGCCATAGTAATCATTTATATAGGTAAATTCATATAAATCCAATACTATCAGGGCTTTAAAGGTCTTATCATGAGAAAGGAATTCTTTAGTCCTTTTAAGTAAACCCCTTAAGGTTAAAAGCCCTGTAAGGGGATCACAATTTTCAAGCCTCTCTAAAGTTTCATGAAGATGTATTTCTAAAGTAATATCTCTTCCTACCCATACATAAAAAATCTTTTCAGGAAGAATTACAGGTATAATTTTTTGACTTAAGTACAAAATTTCTCCATCTTTCTTTCGCACTTTCAATACTTCAAAATAACTTCCACCCTCTTTGAGGGTTCTTTCAATCCTTTCTTTTTTATTAGGATCGCATTCTTCATAGAGAATACAAATAGGTTTACCCAAAAGCTCTTCCTCTGAATAACCAGAAAAGATACTTGCAACATTATTTACATATAATATGGAAAAATTTTCATCGGTTATAAAAAGCCACATATCAGAATTTTCTAAGGCCTTACTTATGAGAATTCGAGAGGAAAGTTCATCAATATGTTTTAGAGCATATTCAAGATCTTCCTTTAATTCATAAAGGAGGTCTTTTATTTCCTCTCTGAAATAAAAGGGCTCATCAGAATAAAGATTAAGAACTGCTTTTAATTTTCCATCTTTAAAAAGGGGAATAGAGGCGCTTGAAAGATAGCCTCTTTTTAAAGCTTCCTCTCTAAAAGCTTCATAAAGGGGATTCGTTCGGGTATCAGGATTAACCGAAATTTTCTCTTCACGAATTGCTGTAGCCGTTGGCCCCTGTCCTTCTTTCCTTTTAGGGTCTAAGACAATCTTTATTTCCTCTAAATATCCCTCCTCAAAGCCATAAGAAACAAGGGGAATTACTTCAAAACCTTTCTCATCAGGAACACCAACCCAGGCAAAGCGAAGCCCGAAATCATCCACCAAAACCCTGCAGATCTCTCTGTAGAGATCCTCTTCTGATAAAATCTCTTTGATTATTATTTTATTTACAGCCCTTAATATTCTTATAATTCTTTTGTATGTGTAATTCTCTGTTACATCCCATCCATATAGTATAAATATTCCTTCCTTTCCCTTTGCCTTTTTTAAATGACCTTCAAAGTATAAAAGACCCTCATCTCTTTTTTTAAAGGTTAGCTTTAACGGAAAAATTTCACTTTTTAATTGTGCCTGGGAAAGGAGATTGAGAAAATTCTCTTTACAGGTCTTATCATATAAAACCTCACATATACTTTTTCCACAGAGCTCTTCCTCTTTAAATCCAAGCTTTTCTTTAAAAAAGGAGTTTCCTTTTAAAATTTCTCCCTTTTGATTTAAAATAACAGCAAGGGGATAATAAGCCATTTTTTCTAACCAGGGGTGGTTCTTTTAATTACCTCAATAAGTTTGACATTTGCCTCCTTTATTCCTATGGTGATACGAAGGGAGGTTGGAAAACCGTAAGCCTTAAGAGGTCTTACGAATATTCCCTCAGAAAGCAGGGCCTCATAGATTTTATCAACCCTTTCTCCAAAGTCAACCATGATAAAATTGGCTTCACTGGGATAAACTTTAAAGCCAAGCTCTGAAAGGGCCTCAGTCAAAAACCTTCTTCCTGAAAGCACAAGCTCTCTTGTCTTTTCTTGATATTCAAAATCTGTCAGCACAGAAAGCCCTGCCTTAACAGCAAGAAGATTCACATTAAAGGGCTGACGAACCTTTTCAAGCTCTTGAATAATTTCTTTTCTTCCAAGGCCATAACCAAGCCTTAAACCCGCAAGGCCGTAAAACTTGGAAAAGGTGCGAACAACCAGTACAGGATAGCCCCTCTTGATAAATTCTATTCCTAAGGGCACATCTCTATCCTCAATAAATTCCCCATAGGCCTCATCAATTACCACCAAAATATCTTGAGAAAGGCCTTGCAAAAAACTCTCCCATTCTTTTCTTTTCAAACACTGGCCTGTGGGATTATGAGGGTGATCTAAAAAAATCATCTTTGTCTTTGAAGAAAGGGCCTTTAAAATTCCTTCAAGGTCATGGCAAAGCTCCCTTGTCAGAGAAACCCTTTTGATATTTACTCCATAAATCTCTGCAAACTTTGTATACATAAGAAAGGAGGGCTCGCTAACAATAATTTCATCTCCTTCAGAAAGAAAAGCCTTAAAGAGAAATTCAATCACCTCATTTGAGCCATTGCCAAGAATTACCTCTTCAGGATTAACTTCCCACTTTTCGGCAAGGGCTCTTCTCAAAGAGAAATAACTTGCCTCTGGATAGAGATGGATTTCTGAAAGGGCCTCCTTTAACGCCTCTATAACCTTGGGAGAGGGACCGAGGGGATTTTCATTGGAATTGAGTTTATAAATGGTAGAGAGAGGGCCTCTTTCCTTTAGGATTTCCTCTAAGGTTTTACCTGGTGGGTAAGGTTTAAGATTTGAAAGCCATGGCTTTGGCCTCATTAAAATCCAAGTTTAGCAAGTTCAAGAGTTTTGTCAATCTGTTTTTGAAGTTCTGAAGAAAGGCCCTCTATTTTTACACTCAAAAAGCCTTTAACTATAAGAGAGGTTGCCTCATCCTCTGTTAAGCCCCTTGCCATAAGATATTCCACCTCTTCTCTGGCAATTTTTCCCACAGCTGCCTCATGGGTTAACTCCACATCGGAATAATAGCTATCAAGTTCAGGAATAGCCATCATAAGGCCATCATCGCTTAGCATAAGGCCCTGACACTCAAGATGTCCCTTAACCTTGGGGGCTTTGGCAATAATTTTCCCCCTTGCAATATTTACTCCGCCATAGACCACATTTCTTGAAATTATCTCTGTTCTTGTATTTTCAGCCTCAAGATAGACCTCTCCACCAATATCAATGTGTGAGCCAGGATGATTGGCTATGATAGATGCAAAGGAGGCCCTTGCCCCAGGCCCTGTGAGCCTGCATACAGGGGAAGTTTGAACGGTGTTTACCGGAAAGAGGCTCACATAAGTGGAAATATATGTTCCTCCCTCCTCAACAATAATCCCAGTTCTTGGACGAACTGCCACTTTCTCTCCCCACATGTGTACCATGGTAAAGGTAAGCTTTCCACCTTTTTTTACATAAAACTCAGAAATTCCAATGTGAAGGGCTGAATTTATATGAGGATGCACAGAGCAGGAGGTTACAAGATTTAGCTCTGCCCCTTCTTCAACAATAACGATATTGTGAACCTTCTGGGCAATCTCATCAGTTCTTATGTATAGACAGGTCTGCACGGGATAAACAAGTTTATAACCTGGTAAAACCCTTATAAAATAACCATCGTCAAGGTCTTCTGCTGCTGCCTTAGTAAATTCATCCTTTTCAGGGGAAACTGCCTTCCAGAGATAATCTCCAATTTTATCAAAGGTTTTTAAGGCTTGAGTAATGGGCATAACCTCAAGGCCTTCAACTTTTCTTCTGCAAAGAACAGGCTTTGCATCAACCTGCACATATTCTCCCTCATGGGGAATATTTTCATCAAGCCCTAAAAGCCTTAACCTTTCCCTTTCCTCGGCAGAAAGCTTAGATAAATCCTCAGGAACTTTGGCTTCCTTTGCTGATTTAAAAGCCCTTAAATCTATTTTTCTTTCAGCCATGGTTTTCCTCCTTGTGTAAATTTTAAAATTCACATCTTCTTAGACACTTCTGACAACCTTCATAACCGAACTTTTGAATTCCCTCAAAAATTTCAATGGGATTTCCTTTGCAATAAATTTCGCCGTTCATGATAACATAGCCAAGATCTGCAGCTACATACTTTAAAATAAAGCCTGTGTGTGTGATAATTAAACCACTTTTTCTCCTTGGCCGATGAGTATCCTTTTGCAAGAGTTTTTTAATCATCTCACCAATCAAATGAATGTTTTCCAAATCCACTCCAGATTCAGGCTCATCAAGAAGCACAAGATCTGGATCCTGAATAAGTAGTTGCAAAAGCTCGCTTTTCTTTAATTCTCCGCCAGAAAAGCCCTTGTTGACCTCTCTATCAAGGAATTGTTCAAACTGAAAGGCCCTGGCAAGCTCCTCAATTTTTACCCCGTTTTCTTTGGCACAGAGTTTTAAAATTTCTCTAAGTTTGACTCCCTTTATCGTAGGAGGCCTCTGAAACATAATTCCTATGCCTCTTTTTGCCCTTTCATAGGGTGGAAGATGAGTTATATCCTCCCCTTTAAAAATAATCTGGCCATGTTTCACCTTGTATGCGGGAAATCCCATAATGGTCATAAGGAGCGTGGTTTTCCCAGAGCCATTTCTTCCAAAAATAATATGAGTCTCTCCCACAGGGATTGCAAGACTTATTCCCTTTAAAACCTCTCTTCCATCTACTTCAACCCAGAGATCCTTTATTTCAAGAAGATTTGCCATGGGATTACCTCCTTTTGTTGACTAAATAGATTTATTAATATTATAATCATCTTCTTCAATAAAAAAAAGCCCTTGAAAAAATTTTTTCTAATTCTAAACTTATGAATGAATTTTTCATCCTTTTTGGAAATTTTAAATTTCAAAAATCAGAATATATGGTGAGGGGGAATGGAAAGAGTAGAAATTTCAATTGATGGAAGGGATTCCATAATTATTGAAACAGGCTGGTATGCAAAGTTTGCAGGAGGATCAGTTGTTGTTAAACAGGGAGGAACAGCTGTTCTTGTAACTGCCTGCTTGAGTGAAAAACCCGCTGAAGGTATTGACTTTCTTCCATTATCTGTGGATTACAGAGAGCAGAGTTCAGCATGGGGAAAGATACCTGGGGGCTTTTTTAAAAGGGAGGGAAAGCCAACAGATAGAGAAATCCTTGTGTCAAGATTGATGGATCGTGCAGTAAGACCTCTCTTTCCTGAAGGCTTTAACCATGAGGTTGTGGTTACAGCCCTTACAATGTCAGCTGATGAAAAATATGACCCCGATGTGCTTGCACTCCTTGGAGCCTCAGCAGCTTTAACTCTTTCCCCTGCCCCTTTTCTCGGTCCCATTGCAGGAGTAAGAGTAGGAAGAATTAATGGAAATTTTATTCTCAATCCCACCTATGAAGAAAGACAGGCCTCTGATCTTGATCTTGTGGTAGCAACCTCCCTTGATTCCATCGTTATGGTTGAGGGGGGAGGAAAAGAAATAAGCGAGGATGAGCTTTTGCAAGCCCTTTACTTTGCCCTTGAAAAAGGGGCCCCCCTTATTTATGCCCAAAAAGAGCTCTCTCAAAAAGCCTCCAAAGAAAAGCTCATCTTTAAATCTCCCTTTGAAAATCAGGAAATCCTTGAATTTGTAAAGGACAGAGCAACTTCTTCAGTAACTTCAGCTTTAACCATTGCAGATAAACTTGAGAGACACCGCGTGCTTGACCAAATTTTGGAAGAGCTATTAAAGGAGGCTGGAGAGGATAAAAAAAGCGAGCTTTTCTTTGCTTATAAAAAACTTATTCAAACTATCATGAAGGAGAAGCTATTCAAAGAGGGGATTCGCATTGACGGAAGAAAACCTGAGGAGATTAGACCCATAACCATTGAGATTCACCCCTTTGAAAGGCCTCATGGCTCTGCCATCTTTACAAGGGGGCAAACCCAGGTTTTTGCCACAGTCACCCTTGGGTCCCGTGAAGAGGCTCAGCTTGTTGAAACCATTTTTGAGGGAGAAACTTTCAAGAGATTTATGCTTCATTACAATTTTCCACCCTTTTGCACAGGAGAGGCTCGCCCCTGGGGCCCTCCAAGAAGAAGAGAAATCGGACATGGAGCCCTTGCTGAAAGAGCCCTTGAACCCCTTATTCCCTCAGAAGATGATTTCCCTTACATCATAAGAATTGTTGCCAATGTGCTTGAATCCAATGGCTCTTCCTCCATGGCAACGGTATGTGCAGGGTCTCTTTCTCTCTTTGATGCAGGAGTTCCTGTAAAAAAACATGTGGCTGGAATTGCCATGGGTCTTGCCACTTTTCAGGACAAATATCTCATTTTAACAGACATTTTGGGGGATGAAGATCAGCTTGGAGACATGGATTTCAAGGTGGCAGGAACAAAGGAGGGAATAACCAGTGTCCAGATGGATATCAAAATCAAAGGCCTAAAAAAGGAGATTCTTGCAGAGGCCCTTCAAAGAGCAAGAGAAGCAAGGCTTTTTGTGCTGGAAAAGATGTATCAGGCCATTCCTGAACCAAGGAAAGAACTTTCACCCTATGCCCCCAAAATAGAGATTATCACTGTTCCTGAAGACAAAGCCACTCTCATAATCGGCCCAGGTGGAAAGACTGTAAAAGAAATTCGTGAGAAAACAAACACAATTATTTGGGTTCTTGAGGGTGGAAAGGTCTCCATTACTGGTCAGAGAAAGGAAGACATTGAGGCTGCAAAAAGTGAAATCTATGCCATTATTTCCGAAGTAGAGGTGGGAAGGGAATATGAGGGGAAAATTACCCGCATTGAACCTTACGGACTCTTTGTGGAGATTCTTCCTGGAAAGATTGGCCTTCTTCATGTTTCAAAGATGTATAATCCGCCCCGGGATTTAAAGAGTGCCTATAAAATTGGAGAAAAAATAAGGGTAAAAGTGCTTGAAATTGATGAACTTGGAAGGCCAAAGCTTACCACCTTCTTTGAGGAGCAAGATGCAGGACCAGTCATATAATCAAGATGATTTTTATCAAAAAGTTAAAGAGAGTTTTGAATTTTTAAAGGAAAGGGCTCCTTATGCTCCAGAGATAATCATCACCCTTGGAACTGGTCTTTCAGGCCTTGCAGAGGCTTGCGAAAAGGATTTGGTTATCCCCTATGAGAAAATTCCCCATTTTCCCAGATCCACTGTAGAGACCCATACTGGGGAACTTATTTTTGGAAAATTAGCGGGAAAAAGGGTTGCCCTTTTCAGAGGAAGATTTCACTATTATGAAGGGTATTCTGCCAGAACCTTGACCTTTCCTTTGAGGGTTTTAACCCTTTTTAGGCCAAAGATTTATCTTGTATCCAACGCTGCAGGAGGGCTTAATCTCTCCTTCAAAGCAGGAGATCTCATGCTCATTAAGGATCACATAAATCTCATTCCGGACAATCCCTTAAGGGGTATCAATTTTGAAGAGTGGGGCCCGCGATTTCCTGATATGTCAAGGGCCTATGATAGTGAACTGAGAAATCTCTTTAAAAAAGTTGCAAACTCCCTTGGTGAAGAAATCAAAGAGGGCGTTTATGTAGCAGTTCCAGGCCCAAGTCTTGAAACTCCGGCTGAGACTCGTTTTTTGAGGATGATTGGGGCTGATGCTGTAGGGATGTCAACGGTCCCTGAAGTAATCGTTGCGGTACATGCAGGGCTTAAAGTAATTGGAATTTCTGTGATTGCCAATGTGAATGATCCCGATAATTTTCAGCCCATCCTTTTTGAGGAGGTTGTCAGGGCCTCTCAGGCAGCTGAAAAAAGGCTAACCCGTCTTATTATGGAATTTTTAAGAGCTCTATAAATTTTATGGGAAAACTTCTTATCAGTTATACCCCCTTTGAAATAAGAGTTGGTCTTGTTGAGGACCAAAATCTCGTTGAATTCTATGTAGAGAGACCCTCTGAAAAAAGTCTTGTGGGAAACATTTATAAAGGACGGGTGGTGAGAGTTGTTCCGGGGATAAATTCTGCCTTTCTTGACCTTGGTCTTGAGAGAACTGCCTTTTTATTTGGAGACGATCTCGTTCCCTCAGAGGATATTGATTGGGATAGAGAACTTCCTTTTTCCGGCCCAAAAGAAGTTCTAAAAGAGGGTATGGAAATTCTTGTTCAGGTGATAAAAGAGCCCCTTGGACAAAAGGGGGCAAGGGTTTCCACTAACCTCACCCTACCTGGGCATTATCTCGTTTATCTTCCCTATTTTCACCATATTGGTATCTCCAGAAAAATCAAAGAGGAAAAGCTTAGAAAGGCTTTAATGGAAATTGTTGAAAAAATTCGTCCTCCAGACACAGGCTGGATAATTCGTACCGCTGCAGTTGAGGCAGATGAAGAGGCCTTAAGAAGGGAGATGGAATTTTTGCTCTGCTTATGGGAAGATATAAAAGAGCGGGCAAAAAAGGTTAAAGCCCCTGCCCTAATCTATGAAGAATTAAACATTGCCTTTCGAGCTATAAGAGACCTTTTTACCAAGGAAATCTCCGTTATCCTTGTAGATAATGAGGTATTCTACGAAAAATTGAAAGAATTTCTTGAAAGATATTTCCCTGATTTTATTTCTGCTTTAAAATTATACCAGGGAAAGGAAGACATCTTTTATGCCCATGGTTTTCAGGTGGATGTCAAAAAGCTTCTTTCCCGAAAGGTCTGGCTTAAATCAGGAGGTTTTATAGTTATTGAGCCCTGCGAGGCCTTTACTGCCATTGATGTGAATACGGGAAGATTTGTGGGTGAAGGAGAGATGGAAGAAACCGTTTTGAAAACCAATCTTGAGGCAGCTAAAGAAATTGCCACTCAGTTAAGGCTTAGAAACATAGGTGGTCTCATTGTTATAGATTTTATTGATATGGATAACCCTGCCCATCAGACCCTTGTCCTTGAAACATTAAAAGAGGCCTTAAAGAAGGACAAGGCCAAACATAGCTTTCTACCCATTTCTCCCTTTGGAATTCTTCAGATGACCCGGGAGAGAAAAAGGGACTCCCTCTATGATATCTTTTATGAAACCTGCCCCCTCTGTGGAGGAGAGGGAAAAATTAAAAGCAAAAGAACGATTTATTATGAAATTTTAAGAAGAATTCAAAAAATGGGCCCTCATATAAAAAACAAAAAGCTTCAAATAGAGGTTCACCCTGGAATCACAGAAATTATCGGTGAAGAAATCTTTTATCTTGAAGACCTTGAGAAAAAGTTTAATTTTAAGGCAGAAATTAAATCCAATAAGGAGCTTCTTCCCTGGGAGTATAAATTTCATATACTAAATCCCCAGTGATGCAAAAATTTCCAGCTATCTTCCTTGATAGAGATGGGACCATTAATGAAGAAGTGGGGTATTTAAATCATTTGAGCAGACTTAAGATCCTTCCAGGGGTTCCCAAGGCCCTGAGAATACTTCAAGAGGCAGGTTTCAAGCTATTTGTTGTAACCAACCAATCTGGGCCAGCAAGAGGTTATTTCCCCAAGGAACTCGTTGAGGAGACAAATCGTGAGCTTGCCAAACGCTTAAGGCGCTTTGGTGTAAAAATAGAAGAATTTTTTGTTTGTCTTCATCATCCCGAGGAAAATTGCCCCTGCAGAAAGCCAAAAACAGGCCTTTTAGAACTTGCCTTCTCCAAATATCCCCTTGATAAAGAAAAATCCTTTGTGATTGGAGATCGCCTCATTGATGTGGAGCTTGCTAAAAATTTCGGGCTTAAAGGAATTCTCGTTTTAACGGGTTATGGAAGAGGTGAAGCCGAATATCTCCTTCCTAAAAGGGATATCAAACCTGATTATATCGCTGAAAATTTACTTTCTGCAGTAAATTACATTTTGAAATCAATTCAAAATTTACCTTGAAGATCCTCATAGTTAAACTTTCAGCCTTAGGGGATGTCCTTCAAGTCCTTCCTGCCTTAAATCTCTTAAAAAAAATCTATCCCCAAGCTGAAATTGACTGGCTTGTTGAAGAAAGAAATGCCGAACTTCTTATCAATCATCCCTGGCTTAAAAGGGTTTTACTTTTCAACAAGGAATTTTTCAAAAAACCAAAGGTCTTTTATAACTTTGTGAGAGAGCTAAGAAAGACATCCTATGAGGCAATCCTTGATTTTCAGGGACTTTTAAAAAGTGGAATTTTTGTTTTTCTTGCTAAAGCTCGCTATAAAATGGGATTTAGAAATCACCGGGAGGGAAGCCCCCTTTTTTACAATGTGAAATTCCCACCCTATGACCCTAATCTTCATGCAGTAAAACGCTATCTTGACCTTGTGATTAAATCTGCCAAATTTTTGACGCAAGATGTAAGTATTCCTGAGTTTAATTCAAAAATTCTTTATGAAATCCCTCTTCCTGAGATAAAACCACCTTTCTCTCCTTCAAAACCCTTTATTCTTCTTATTGCAGGAGCAAGATGGGAAACTAAACTTTGGCCCTTTGAAAACTGGAAAAGCTTTCTTGAAATCGCAGGGGATTTACGAAAAAAAATTACCTTTTATTTTATCGGGGCACCAACGGAGAAAGAACTCAAGGCCTTTGCTGAGGAGGCGGAAAAAAATTACCAAGGTGTATTTTCCCTCGTAGGAAAGTTATCTCTTAAAGAGCTTGTGTTCCTTATGAAAGAGGCTGAGGTAGTTCTCTCTGTTGACACAGGAACCATGCATCTTGCAAGCCTTCTCAATAAGCCCATTCTTGCCCTCTTTGGCCCAACCTCTCCTGAAAGAACCGGCCCCTGGAGTGAGCTATCAATCGTCTTAAGAGAGTCTCTTGCCTGCTCTCCCTGCTTTAAAAGGACCTGTAAAAATCCCCTTTGCATGAAAAATTTATCTCCCGAAAGGGTTAAAAGGGAATTAATCCATTTGCTTGGCAAGAAGTTTTCGTCAATTTCTTGACATAAGGAAAATTTTTCCTACCACCCCCTTTCTGGACTCAAAGTTTTCTCTTTTTAGCTTTAAAGGAGCAGGAAAGTCAAAGTCATTTTACGGGCATACTTTTTGATAATTTTTCTTAAGGGATAGGGAGGAGAGAGGATGAAAGAAATAAGGATTAATCCACAGCTTGGGCTACTTGAGGCTCTTGAGGCCTTACAGCTTCTTGAGAGAAGATTTACGGCAACGGCAAATAACCTTGCCAATGTGGACACTCCTGGATTTAAATCTGATGGGCTTACTTTTAGAGAGGTTCTTATGAGAAAAATTGGTCCCAGATACAGAAGGGCCTTTAAGGAAACGGTGCCCTACTTGAATACAGAGCAGGGTTTTCTTGAGCCCACCCAGAGTCCCCTTCATTTTGCCATAGTGGGAGAGGGTTTTTTTAAGGTTCAAACTCCCAATGGTATAGCCTACACAAGGGCTGGAAATTTTACCCTTGATGCGGAAAGAAGGCTTGTTACCCCACAAGGTTATCCTGTGCTTGCAAATGGAGCCCCTGTGATCATTGATCCTGGAATGGCAGCAGAGGGTCTTGTAACCATGGAAAACCTAAAACTTCGTGTTTCTCCTGATGGCCTTCTTTCCATTGATGGAACAGAGATTGCAAGGCTGGATGTGGTAACCTTTGATGATTTGAGCAAGCTAAAAAAGATAGGTGAAAATCTTTATGTCTCTGAGGGTGCTCAGGAGATGGCAGCTATAAACTACGAAATAAGACAGGGCTTTGTGGAAAAGTCCAATGTAAATCCCATAAAGGAAATGGTCAATCTCATTGAAATTCAGAGAACCTTTGAATCGGTGCAAAGAAGTATCAGAGGCTATGATGAAGCCTCTGAAAAGTTGATAGAAACTGCAAGGAGGTAAAGGATGATTAGAGGGCTCTGGAGTGCTGCAACGGGGATGCAGGCTCAGCAGTTACAACTTGATACCATTGCCAATAATCTTGCCAATGTGAATACCCCTGGTTTTAAAAAGAGCAGGGTGGAATTTGAGGACCTCTTTTATCAGAATTTGAAACTTGCAGGGGCCTTAACAGCTGATGGAGTGCAGGTCCCTGTTGGTATGCAGGTTGGGCTTGGGGTTAGACCCGTTGCTGTCTCAAAGCTTTTCACTCAGGGTGAATATCAGTTAACCAATCAGGAGCTTGATCTTGCCATTGAAGGAAGAGGCTTTTTTAAAGTCCTTATGGGGGGAGAGGAATACTATACAAGGGCTGGGAATTTCAAAATTGACAGAGATGGCTATATTGTAAACCCTGATGGAGCACGTCTTCAGCCAGAATTTGCCGTTCCTACAGGGACAGCAAGAATTGAAGTAACCCCTGATGGAGTAATCACTGCCCTTGACCCCAATGGCAATGTCCTTGCCCAGGCCCAGCTCTTACTCTATGACTTTCCCAATCCTGCAGGGCTCTATGCCGTGGGAAGAAATCTTTTTAAAGCCACTCCTGCTGCAGGGGATGTCATTGAGGGAAATCCTGGGCAAAATGGCTTTGGAACCATAGCCCAAGGGTATCTTGAGATGTCCAATGTGGATATCGTTGAAGAAATGGTGAAAATGATTATCACTCAAAGGGCTTATGAATCAAACTCAAAGGGAGTGCTTACTGCAGATCAGCTCCTTGAAATTGCAAACAATCTAAAGAGGTAAGGCATGAGAATTGGAATATTGGTTATCCTTTTGATATTGAGGCTTTCGGGAATAGCTTCAGCCTCTCCCTTTTATGAAGAAAGGGACTTCAGAGAGATCTTTATAAAAGAATTTAAAAGGCTTTCACCCCAAGTTAAAGGAGAGTTTATCTTGGAGAGATTTCGCTTTGAGCCAGATAATCTAAAAATCCCAAAGGGCCTACCCTATAGAATTGACTGGATAGGGACTCCGAGGCCTGGCTCAAACACTGCCATTGTTATCTTTGAGAGAGAAAAAGGTCAAAGTGCAGTAATAAGGCTCTGGGGATATATTGAGGTAAAAGCCCTTGTCCCAGTATTAAAACAGAATCTCTCCGCAAAAAGTGTGATTACTGATGAGGATATAACTTTTGAGTTAAAGGAGCTTTCAAAACTTCCTCATGATGTAATTCTTGATAAGGAAAAAATTGTTGGAAAGGAGACAAGAACTTTCCTTAAGGCTGGGACAATACTTCGGGCCTCCTATCTTTCTGAGCCTCTTCTTGTTAAGAGAAATCAAGTTGTAGAGATTTTGGCAAAGGGAAAAAATTTTACCGTTAAGGCAAAGGGGCTTGCCCTTGAAAATGGAAGAGCAAACGAATTAATCAGAATTCAAAACCTAAGTAGTAAAAAAATTATTCAAGGAAAAGTGGTTGGAGAAGGCCTTGTGGAGGTGTATTTCTGATGAGAGCTCTAAAGGCTTTAGGAGGCATGGTATTAATTTTTCTTTTGAATGCCTGCTGGGAGTTTGATCCCAAAACTCCCCCTCCACCTCCTCCCCCTCCAAAGGTAAGCCTTCCTGAGCAAGTTATGCCTCTCACTCAAAACAAAGGCTCCCTCTTTAGGGAAGGTGCCTCCCTTTTTGCCTATGCAGACAATCGGGCAAGATTTGTAGGAGATCTCATCACTATAAGGATTGTTGAGACCTATCAGAGCTCAAACAATGTAAAACAAGGCTCAAGCAAATCAAGCTCTATTAAAGCTGGAATAAATAAACTTTTTGGTTATGAAAATCAGTTTCAAAAAACCCTTCCTCTTCCCTCTGGCTTTGATCCAGCCCACCTTGTTGATGGAAGTTTATCCACTTCCACATCAGGCCAAGGGCAAATCCAGAGGCAATCAACCATTCTTGCAACCATTTCTGCAAGGGTGGTTGAGGTTTTGCCCAATGGAAATCTTGTAATCCAAGGGGTTAGAACTATAAAGAGAAATCGCGATCTTGAATATATTACAATTACAGGAATTGTAAGGCCCCAGGATATTGATGCCAATAATTCTGTAGACTCAACCAAAATTTCTGACCTTTATATTGAATACAGTGGAAAGGGACCAAATAGTGAGGCAACAAGCGGCCCAGGAATTATTACAAGATTATTACAGCTTTTCTGGTTGTTTTAAAAAACACAAATGGAGGGGGGTGTGCCATGGGTGTGATAAAGGGCTTTTTTAAAAGCTTAATATTACTTGGGATTTATCTTATTTTGCTTTTCGGCCTTGTTCACTTCATCTTTATCAAAATTTAGAAAGGGGTGGAATTTTATGAAATTCCTGCGGCCCCTTTTTATTTTTTTCTTCCTTTTTATTTTCGCTTTAGAGGCAAAAGGAGTGCGCTTAAAAGATATTATGGATGTTGAAGGAGTTAGAGGAAATTATCTTGTTGGGTATGGCCTTGTTGTGGGACTTAAGGGAACAGGAGATGGGGATCAGACCAAGTTTACCGTGCAGTCTGTGGTGAATATGCTTGAAAAGTTTGGCATAAGGGTGCCAAAGGAGCAGGTTAAACTGAAAAATGTGGCAGCAGTTTTGGTTACAGCCTATCTTCCTCCCTTTGCAAGACCAGGACAGCGAATTGATGTTGAAGTTTCAGCCCTTGGGGATGCAAAGAGTCTTCAGGGTGGAACTCTTCTTATGACACCTCTTACAGGGCCTGATGGAAGGGTTTATGCCCTTGCCCAGGGGCCTGTTTCCATTGGGGGTTTCGCAGCAGGAGGCGCTGCTGCACAAACCCAAGTCAATCACCCCACTGTAGGTAAAATCCCAAATGGCGCCATTGTGGAAAGGGAAATTCCCATGGAGGATTTCAATTCCCAGAATGTGTTAACACTTTCTCTTAGAACTGAAGATTTCTCAACAGCCTCTCAAGTTGCAGAGGTGATAAACACCTATCTCAGAGGCAAATTTGCTAAGCCCCTTGATATAAGAAACATAGAATTAAAGGTTCCTGAAAAATATAGAGGAAAAGTTGTTTCCCTTCTTGGAGAGATTGGGAATCTTGAGGTGAGGCCTGATATTCCAGCAAGGGTAGTTATTGATGAAAAAACAGGAACGGTGATTATGGGTGAGAATGTAAGAATTTCAAAAGTGGCAGTGGCTCACGGAAACTTAAGTGTGGAGGTAAGGGAAATGCCTGAGGTGGTTCAGCCTCTTCCTTTTGCCAGGGGAGAAACAGCCATTCTCCCAAGAACGGAGGTCACCGCAAAGGAAGAGAAGGCAAGAATTGTAGTGCTCGAGGAGGGGGCAACTCTTGGAGAGCTCATAAGGGCCTTGAATGCCGTTGGGGCTACTGCAAGGGAGTTAATTGCGGTTCTTCAGGCCATAAAAGCAGCAGGAGCCTTGCACGCAGATCTAATCATCATTTAGGAGAAAAAAAATGGAAAACTACGGGCTCTATTTTCAGAACTTAAATAACTTAAAAGTTCTTGCCAAAAAGAACCCAGATCTAGCCTTAAAAAAACTCTGCAGTGAATTTGAATCCCTTATCTGGTATGAAATCCTCAAAGGCCTTGACAAAACCACCATGAAAAGTGGCTTCTTTCCCGAAACTCTGGAAAAAAAGATCTTTCAGGACTATCTCTATCAGGAAGTGGCAAGAATTGTTTCTGGAAAACCCGGAGGCCTTGGAGATTATCTCTATAAAAGGCTTAAGGAAAGTCCCTATTTTAAAGGAAATTCTTCTAATTCCGATAAAATAAAAGGAGGTGTTTAACCATGTATGCAAGAGAATTAATCGAGCTAACTAAAGTTCTTGAAAAGGAACGCACAGCTCTTATGCAAGGGGCTGTAGAGGAAATTCTTAAATGGTCTTCTCACAAAATTCGCCTTCTTCAACTTCTAAAGGATAAAGAACTCACTCCTGAAGAAATTGAACTTTTAAAGGAAATTTACGAAAAAAATGAGAAAAACAAAAGATTGATTGAAGCAGGGCTGAACTTTGTAAATGAAGCCTATAAAATTCTTTACAACTTTTTAATGGAAAAAGGAACCTATGGCCATAGAACGGACTCAAATAATCCGAAACTGCTTTCCAAAAGGACTTAAAAAGCTATGGCAGGGCTTTCTTCAGCTTTAAATATTGCCAAAAATGCCCTTCTTAATTTTCAGCTTGCAACCTCTGTCATCTCTCACAATGTAGCTAATGTTAACAATCCCTCTTATTCCAGGCAAAAAGCCATAGAAACCACCTACCCTCCAAGCCCCTCACCTGTTGGCTCAATTGGCTCCGGTTCTAAAGTGGAAAAGATCATTCGCTATTTTGACGCCTTCCTTGAAAGAAATATAAATCTAAAAAAAACAGACTATGGCCTTTTCTCTGCAAGCGAAGCAGGCCTAAATATCCTTGAAAGCCTCTTTAACGAAACCCAGGATAGCGGTCTTTCAAAAATTCTAAGAGAATTCTTCAATGCCTGGCAGAATCTTGCCAACTATCCTGAAAATCTCTCTGCCCGAACTCAGGTGATTGAATACGGAAAGCTCATTGCAGAGGGCCTGAGCACAAAATTCCAGGGGATGAAGGACCTGGAGACCCAGATAGGTTTAAAACTCAAAGGAATGGTTGACAATATCAATCGTCTCTCTTCTCAGATTGCGGAGTTAAACTTACAGATTATTGCCAGAGAGTCTGGTGGAAAGACAGCCAATGACTTAAGAGATCAGAGAGATCGCTTAGTGGGAGAACTCTCTCAGCTTGCAAGTATCCAGTACTTTGAAACCAAAGAAGGGGCCTACAATATCATCCTCGGAAAGGGCTTTAATCTTGTTAATCTTGGCTATTCCTGGAAACTTGAAATCTCAGGAACGGAGGTCTACTGGACAGGAACCCTGGGAGAAAAGGTGCTCCTTACAGGAAAGGAGGTCTCAAGTGGGGAGTTTGGAGGCTGGCTGAAACTCCTTGAACAGCTCTCTGATAACTATAATTACGAATATGTCTCAGGCACAAATGTCCAATACCTCGGTGAAAGACCCCTCGGAGAGCTGGATAAGTTTTCAGACCTTGGAATTTCCTCTGGAACCATCACTTTTACAGGAAAAGACCACTTTGGAAAGGAAATAACTGGAAGCTTTACTATAACATCAGATAGCACCCTCAGGGACTTTCTTAACGCCATAGAAAAGGCCTACAGCTATACTGTAAGAGCTTACATAAAGGATGGAAGGCTCTATGTGGAGGATGCCTTCCGTGGGCCAGGGAAACTTGAGTTTTCCATGACCTCTTCCCCTTCAGCTCTTAATTTTGGACGCTTTGATGATCCAGCCTATCAGAGAAGGGTTGAAGAAATCAATCTTGCAGGAAAGCTAAAGCTCTTTGGTGAAGAACTCATCAAGGCGGTAAATGAGCTTCACACCCAGGGAGTGGGCCTTGAATTTTTCACAAAAGAGCTTGAAGGGGCCTATGCAGTCAATCAATATCTCAAGGAACTTCCCTATTACCTTGAACTCAAAAGAGATGGCTCTTTCTATATCTGGGTAAGGGATGATTCAGGTAGTATTAATCCTGTAAGGGTCAATCTAAATCTCCACGAGGATTCAACCCTTGATGACCTTGCCAATCAAATCAACCAGGCCTTAAGGGATGCAGGCTATGACACCTCCTCTTCAAACTTTGATATTCGAGCTATTGTGAGAGGAGGAAAACTTGTCTTTCAAGCAAGGGATGGTATTTCCTTTGCTTTCTCCAATGATACTTCAGGAATCCTTCTTTCTGCAGGCATAAACCTCTTTTTTGTGGGAACCGATCCTGCTGACTTTCAGGTTAATCCCCTCCTTGTGCAAAAACCAGAACTTCTTTCTTCTGGCAAAATGGATATCTCTGCCTTGAGAACCGAAAAACCTCTCTTTGGAATATTCAGAAGTAAAGGTTCCGTAAATTTAATCCAGAGTTTCAAGGTAAACACCCTCTATGTAAGACCCTTTGATGATAAAGGGAACCCCTACAATTATCCACCTTTAGCCCTCTATGAGGGGACATACAGTGGGACAGCTCTGACAGGCAATCTCACCATCACCTTTAAGGATGCAAGTGGAAACGCTGTGGGTTCCCCTATTGTTATTCCCTCTGGAACAAATATTTCGGAGCTTCCAAACCTTCTTGATGGCTCAAGGGGGATTAAAGCAAGCCTTGAAAATGGAATTTTAAGGCTTGAGCTTGTGGTAAAGAATGCCCCGCAAGGGGCCGTGTGGTTTGATGTTGATGAGGGGTCCTCTGGAATTAATCCTCTTATAGAATGGAATAACTCTGTCAAAGGCTATGCTGTAAGCATTGATCCTGATAACCCTTTAGACCCTACTGATTCCTATGATAATCTGCAGGGTATTCTGAACAAACTCAATCGCCTTCCCTTCCTTCGGGCCTATGTGGATGAGTTT
>CAZQQV010000004.1:0-46285 GCA_964595655.1 uncultured Caldimicrobium sp. | reverse complement strand
AGGAGGGTAAGAAATGAAGATTAATCCTGAAAAAGAGGCTTTAGAAAAGCTTGCCTTAGAGCTTCTTGTTGCTGCAAGAACTGCTCCCAAAGCAAGGGGCCAGGATGATCTTATACTTGCTCTGGTTACTGATAAGGAAGAGATGGAAAAAATTGCAAGGGAGATGGAAAAAATTGCTGAACGGGGTGAGGCCTTTAAGTTCTTTAAAAGGGATGCAGAGAATCTTCGCAATTCTGAGGCCTTAATACTTATCTCCCTTGATTTTAAGAGGCCCGTTGGGGTTAATTGTGGAGGCTGCGGTTTTACCTGTGATACCATAGTAAAACAGGAAAGGAAAGAAATGGACTATGAGGGCCCAGTCTGTGCAATGAGACTAATTGATCTCGGTATTGCCATTGGCTCTGCAGTCTCTAAAGCTAAAGACCTATGTATTGATAATAGAGTTATGTATACCATTGGTGTTGCAGTAAAAAAATTGAGGCTTATGCCAGGTCAGATTATCCTTGGTATCCCCTTGAGTGTAAAAGGGAAAAACATTTATTTTGATAGGAAGTTTTAAAAAACTTGGTGAAAGTAAAAATCTGCGGGATAACTTCCGAAGAAGACATTGAATTTATTGAGAATTTCCCTGTGGATTTTTTTGGGTTTATTATGTATCCTCCTTCCCCAAGATTTGTGGGAGAAAGGCTCAAAGACTTGCTTAAATCTGTAAAAAAGGCAAAAAAAGTGGTGGTATTTGTAAATCCTTCCCTTGATGAGATTAAGAAAGCTTTGGATCTTGGGGCTGATTTTATTCAGCTTCACGGAGAGGAATCTCCTTGGCTTGGAGAAAAGATAGGTTTTGAAAGGTTAATAAAGGCCTTCAGGATTAAGTATGAAATAAATTTTGAACAATTTGAACCCTGGAAAAAAGCCCATGCTCTTCTTCTTGATACCTATAAAGAGGGTATGCCTGGTGGAACAGGGGAAACCTTTAACTGGAGATTGGCCAAAGAGGTGGTTGAAAGAGGATACAGAGTTTTTTTAGCAGGGGGGTTAAAACCTGAAAATGTGAAAGAGGCTATCGAAAGGGTAAAACCCTATGGGATTGATCTTTCATCAGGTTTAGAATTAAGCCCTGGAAAAAAGGATTTCGAAAAGGTTAAAAAACTTTTTCAAAAGTTAGAGGAGGCTAAAAATTTGGGGGAAACTTCCCCCTAATTCTCTAAGCTCAACCAAAGCCAAAGCCGCTTCCACCACCGCAAGAACCGCTACTTCCAAAGCCAAAGGTTCTACCCCAAGATGTGGCAAAAGTTGAGTATTCCTTTCTTACCCTCTTTGAGCCACAATAGGGGCACTTTACTTCTCTTTCATCCTCTTTGGTAAAACAAAGGGTCTCAAAAATTTTTCCACAGTCCTCACATCTAAATTCATAGATAGGCATAAATCAACCCTCCCCAAAAAATTTATAATTGTTTATAACAATAATAACCATTTTTCTCAACTTTTCAAGTGAAGATGTAGGTGGGAGAGGTCAAGGGCTTAAACTGATAAAGACTTTGGGTTACAAGAAAGAGAGGCTTCAGCCTGCAGTTATCGTTATTAACAAAAGGCAATGCGAAAAGTTTAAGTTGACAGAAAGGGCTTATGAAGTTAAAATTAAAGCATTAAATTTTAGAATATCTAAAATTTCTAAACATTATGAGCCCGGAAGAGGATATTAAAGAAACCATCAAGAAATTGATTGAAATTCCCGTATTTAAAAAGGGGATAGAGATTGTGGATCTTGAGTGGAGAAGGGAAAGGTCTGGCTGGGTTTTGAGAGTTTATATTGATAAGCCAGGAGGGGTCACTATTGGAGATTGTGCCAAAATCAGTGAACTCATCGGAAAAATATTGGATAAAGAAAATTTAATTCATCATTCCTATAATCTTGAGGTTTCAAGCCCAGGGATTGAAAGGCCTTTAAAAACCAAGGAGCACTTTGAGAGATTCAGAGGAGAAAAGGTGAAGATTACTTTAAAAAATCCTATTTCAGGAAGGAGGAATATAACTGGGATAAATCTGGGAATGGAGGGAGATATTCTTCGAGTTGAGGCCGAGGGAAAGATCTGGGAAATTCCCTTTTCGGAAATAAAAAAAGCCAACCTTCAACCGGAAATAAATTTTTAATCAAGGAGAGTTATAAAGATGCAGACCCAGAGGGAGCTAAAAAAGATAGTTGAGGCCTTAAGTAAAGAAAAGGGGTTATCCAAAGAAATAGTTGTTGAAGCCCTTGTTGAGGGGTTAAAAACAGCTGCCAAAAAAAAGTTCGGAAATACGGCCAGAATTGAAGTTAAATATAATGATGAGACAGGGGAAATTGAAATTTATCGTTTTCGCGAGGTTGTTGATCAAGTAATGGATCCAGCTAAAGAAATCTCCATTGATGAAGCAAAAGCGCTTTCTCCCAATGTGAGCATTGGAGATATGATTGGAGAAAAGGTAAATCTTCAGGATTTAGGGAGAGTTGCTGCCCAGATTGTTAAACAGCTCTTTTCCCAGAGATTGAGACTTGCGGAAAAACAAATTATTTATGATGAATACAAACACAAGCTTGGTGAGATCGTAACAGGTTATGTTCATCGTTTCAATAGAAGGGATGTAATCTTAAACTTAGGGAGGGCTGAAGCCCTTCTTCCTGAAGAGGAGCAGATCCCTAATGAGAGGTATCACAGGGGAGAGAGGGTAAGGGCCCTTATTATAGAGGTTTATAGACACAAAGAGCCTCAGATAGTGGTATCACGCTCACATCCAGCCTTTATAAAAAAGCTTTTTGAAAGAGAAGTGCCTGAAATTCAGCAAGGCCTTGTAAAAATAGTTGCCATTGCAAGGGAGCCTGGTTCAAGAACAAAGATTGCAGTTACCTCAACGGATCCCAATATTGACCCTGTTGGCGCCTGTGTGGGAGTGAGAGGTTCAAGAATTTCCGCAGTGCTTCAAGAGATAAAGGGGGAGAAAATTGATGTAATCCTTTACGATCCTGATCCAGCTAAGTTTGTATATAATGCCCTCTCCCCTGCAGAATGTACCAAAGTAATTGTGGATGAAGCCTCAAAGACCCTTGAAGTTATCGTTCCTGATGACCAGCTCTCCCTTGCCATAGGAAGAAAGGGAGAAAATGTGCGTCTTGCCTCAAAACTTCTTGGCTGGAGGATAGATATCCTAAGCGAAACCCAATATTTGAGAAGACAGGACCCTGAATTTTTGAAACTCCTTAAGGTCACAGGCCTATCTGATGAAGTGGCAGGTTATCTCTATGAGGCTGATATCAGGGATTTGAAAACCTTGGTTGAAACTCCTCCCGAGAGAATTGCTCAGCTTACAAGACTTTCTGTGGAACAGGTTAAGGAGCTTCTTGAGAAGGCAAAGAGTGCCCTTTAGTGCCAAAAAAGGGTCATATTCCTGAGAGAACCTGTGTTGCCTGTAGAACTAAAGCCCCAAAATGGGAGCTTGTGAGATTTGTGGCAAGAGATTCAGAAATCGTCCTTGATGAAAAGGGAAGCCTTCCTGGAAGAGGGGCCTATCTTTGCAAATCCTGTCTTCCTAAAAAGGGCGAGCCAAAGATTTTGAAAAAACTAAAAAAGGCCTTAAGGCTCTTAGAAAAATGAAGGTTTTCATTCTTGGTGGAACGGGTTTTATTGGAGGATATCTTACGGAATATTACCTGAATAAAGGGGCTAGGGTCTTTCTTCTTGTGAGAAATCCAGCAAAAGTAAAGACACTCAAACCCGGGGTTGAAGTGGTTCTGGGAGATGCTTTAAAAGTGGGGGAGTGGCAAAAATTTATACCTGAAATGGATTATGTGATCAATCTTGTAGGAGAGACCATTTTTAAACGCTGGACTCAGGAATACAAGAAACGCATCTGGGACTCCCGGATTCTCTCCACCCAAAGGGTGGTTGAGGCCTTAACGGAGAGAAATGTCCTTTTCAATGCAAGTGCTGTAGGTTATTACGGGGATGGAGGCGAGGCAGAGCTTACCGAAGAAAGCCCTATGGGGAGGATGTGGGTTTCAGAGCTTTGCAAGGCCTGGGAAGAAGAGGCCCTGAAAGGAGAAAGCAAAGGGGCAAGGGTAATTGTGGGGAGATTTGGCATTGTCCTTGGAAAGGGCGGAGGAATGCTCTCTGTGATCCTTCCCTTTTTCAAGCTCGGCCTTGGAGGAAGGCTTGGCTCAGGGAGACAGTGGTTTCCCTGGATTCATGTGGAGGATCTCGTTAGGGCCTTAGATTTTCTCTACGAAAAGGAGGCAAGGGGTATTTTCAATATTACAGCACCAAACCCCATAAGAAACCTTGAGATGACAAAAATTATAGGAAAGCTTTTAAAACGGCCAACCCCTTTTCCTGTGCCAAAATTTGCCTTAAAACTTCTCTATGGGGAGCTTGCAGAGGTTATTATGGCAAGTGCCCGGGTGATTCCTAAAAGGCTTATGGAAATGGGCTTTACCTTTAAATATCCCTCCTTTGAATCCGCCTTTAGGGCCTCCCTGTAAATTCCAATGCTCAGGAATTTTGCCTTTGGATTTGGCTTTGATATTCATCCCCTCGTTGAGGGAAGAAAATTAAAGATCGGAGGGGTTGAAATACCCTCTTCAGTAGGTCCCCTTGGCCATTCCGATGGAGATGCCCTCTTGCATGCTTTAATTGATGCCATGCTTTCAGCTTCAGGCTTTCCTGATATTGGGACCCTTTTTCCTGATAATGACCCAGCTTATAAGGATATAGATAGCACCCTCCTTTTAGAGAAGACCTTAAGCCTTCTTAAGGAAAAAGGCTACAGGGTTTATCAGGTAGATCTTACCCTAATCTTAGACAAGCCCAAAATTTCCCCCTATTATGAAAAAATTAAAGCGAACCTTTCAGGGCTTCTCAATCTTCCTATAGAGAAAATTGGTCTTAAGGCAAGAACCTCAGAAGGTCTTTTGTTTCCTCCCGAAAAGCCTGCAATTATAGCCTTTTCCTTGGTAGTTCTTGAAGAAAATTTTTAAAAATTTTAAAATTAATTTTCATAGGAAACTTGCAAAATTAAAAAAGGGTATTATCTTTCTTTTTTGATAGAAGAGCGAGATCTTGAGAGTCCGAATCTCTTTGGTCTCATCTTCTATCAAATAAACTTAAAAGGGGTTTAGTGATGCGTAAGGTTCAAGTAGGTGATGTAGTAAGTATTCATTGTGTTGGAAGGCTTGCCTCTGGGGAGGTCTTTGAAGATACCACTCTGGGTGAGCCTTTCGTGTTTGAGGTTGGGTCTCCTGAGATAATTCCTGGGCTTTCAGAGGCTGTGCTTGGAATGACCGAGGGAGAAGAAAGAGAAGTGGTGATACCAAAGGAGAAGGCCTTTGGGGAGAGAGATGAAAACCTTATTAGATCCATTCCCAGGGATGCTATAAACCTTGATGTTGAGCCTGTTCCTGGAATGATGCTCAATCTTATTGTGGATACTCCTCAGGGAGAGATGACCTTTCCTGCAATGGTAATAGATGTTAATGAGGAAGAAATCATTCTTGATCTCAATCCACCTCTTGCTGGGGAAGACCTTTACTTCACCATAAGACTTGTCAGGATTTTAAACGAACCTGAAGAAGAGATTATCCTTTAAATTAATTAAAGTTTTTTCATGGAAATAAGGTAGCCTTGCGGGCTAAAGCCCGCAGGTTGCCAACTTTTTTAATTTTTTGTAAGGCCTTTTCCAGTTAGGAGAAGGCCAAGATCTGGTTTCCTTGCTGCAAAAATCTTAAAATTAAAAGGGTAAAGGCAAAAAGCCTCGGTTTTTTATCTCATAGGAAAGAGTTCAGCCCCTGGAAGAGGAGCCACAGGCTCTGTAAGAAGCATCTCCCCATTTTTAATCCAGTTTTTAAGAATTTCTGCAACTTCCCTTGATTTGATAAGGCTTGTTAAGGGAACAGTGGGAATTTCCTTTCCGAGGATATTAATTTTTCCGCTTTTAAGCTCGGCATAGCTAACATAGCCGTAATTGCGTTTTATTCCATTGGGATAGTCATGGGAATAGTCAACCACTTGGGCAAAGAGATCCTCATCGGAAAGACCTGCCCACTCAGCAACCTGTTCATTGAGAATAGGGATAGGTATCCCCAGCCCCACCGCTAAGGAACATCCATATCCCAGATGGCTTGTTCCTATAAGCCATTCGGGTTTCATCTCCTTGAGATTTCCGAGAACCATGAGGGTTGCTGCTGGCTGAATGGGAACACCCTTTGGTGTTCGCTTGACATCCATTTTGTGCTGAGTGCCAGCATAAATAACATAGCCCTTGGCTCCTCCGAGGAAAATCCTTGTGCCAATTCCTATGGTTTTGAGATAGGGATCCTTGAGAAGGGGAGAGAGACAACCTGCTGTGGCATAGTTGGCATTTCCCAGATTGGGTTTGAGAATCCCCATATAGGTGTAAAGAATTTTATCGGAAAGATTGATGGCCACATTATAGTTTTGATAGGCATTTCTTGGATTGCAAAGAACTGCATTCACTAGGTCATGAATGGTGATTTCCATCTCTAAGGATTTTCTGGGATAACAGTGCGTTCCATAAGCGGTGGCTCTGAGAAGCACCTTTTTCCCTGCAACAAGGTCATGAATTACATGTCCTCCTCCGTAGAGAAACTGCCCTGGAAACACTTTGTTTAGAGGATCGTCTTCCCTTGGCTCAGTAGCACCGATATATATATCAACGGCTGCAAGGCCTGCATAGGCGGGAACATCATTTAACCAAACCCTGTGGGCCTTGATTGTGGGAATAGTGTGCCCAAAATTAATAAAAGCCCCTGAGGAACACATGGGTGAAAAGGTTCCTGTAGTAACCACATCCACCTCTTTGGCAGCCTGAACTGGACCAACTTCTTTTACCAATTTTGAAAATTCCTCAGCCGTTAAAACTACAACCTCACCTTTTTCTATTTTTTTGTTGATTTCTTCAATGGTTCTCTTTACCTTGAATTCTTCTGCCATTTTTTACCCCCTCTAAGGAAATGAACTTTTAATCATTAAAATAAAATTTATCAAAAAGGTAAAAAATTTCAAGAAAAATTTAAAAACAAAAATATTATTCAATAAAGGCGATAACTTTGTGGCCTTTAGATTCAAGAGAGGAGGCAAGATTCTCAAGGGGCATTTTTTCAAGGCGAATGAAATAGACCTTTTCACCGTTTAAATTTACATCCATACCGATGGAAATAATTTTTCCTCCCCTTTTTTTGATTTCCTCAAGGACATCATCGAGATTATCCTCCTTAGGAATGACATCAAGCCTTGAGGAGGCCTTAAGTATACCCATAAGCTCAATGAAAGCCTCAAGAATATCGGTCACCGTAATGATTCCTACAAGTCTTCCCTGGCTAACCACAGGAAGACCACCAATTTTGTATTTATAAATTAACCTTGCAGCCTCATCAATTGAGGTTTCTGGATCTATCACTATAGGGTTAATGATCATAACTTCTTTTAAAGGAAGTTTAAGTTTATCATTAAAAAGATAGGGTCTAAGGCTTGATTCAGTAACAAGCCCTTTGAGTTTTCCCTCTTCAACAACAGGAAGATGCCTTATAGAGTGAAGTTTCATCAACTGGAGGGCATCCTCAACGGTTTTATCAGGGGTTATGGTGATCACTTCGGTGATCATCCAGTTTTTCACTTTCATGAAACCACACACCTCCTGAGTCAGGGCTTTTTAAAACTATACCACAAAATAAGAGGATTCAATCCCAGAGAAATTTAATTCACGAATTAATTCACGAAGAGAGGTAATCCTTTAAAACCTGTGAGGTGGGAGTATGGGCTCTCAGAAATTCTTCCATAGGGCCTTGAAAGAGGATCTCTCCCCCCTTATCTCCTCCTTCAGGACCGAGCTCGATAATCCAGTCTGCGGCCTTGATGAGTTCAAGATTATGCTCTATGACAATCACGGTATGGCCTCTGTCCACAAGCTCCTGAAGCACATCCACTAATTTGGCAACATCCACAATGTGAAGTCCTGTTGTTGGCTCATCAAGGATATAGAGCACTGGTTTTGTGTGAATTTTTCCCAGTTCTTTGGCAAGTTTGATTCTCTGGGCCTCCCCTCCAGAAAGGGTGGGACTTGGCTGTCCCAGAGTTAAATAATCAAGGCCAATTCTGCAGACAAGGTCAAGTTTGTAAGCAATAACAGGATAATTCTTGAAGAATTCCCTTGCCTCACCAAAATCCATTTCAAGCACTTCAGCAATATTTTTTCCCTTAAGGGTTATTTCAAGGGTTTCAGCGTTATATCTCTTTCCGTTGCAGAACTCACAGGTCTGATAAATAGCGGGAAGAAATTTGATTTCTATTTTTATTTTGCCTTGGCCTTTGCAGTAAGGACACTGCCCCTCCTCTTTGTTGAAAGAAAATCTCCCCTCTCCATAGCCCTTTTCCTTCGCAAGCTTCGTATTTGCAAAGGCCTTTCTTATTTCACTGAAAACTTGAATGTATGTGGCAGGAACTGAGCGAGGAGTATTTCCTATGGGGGAATGGTCAACGAGATAAACCTCCTTTATTTCTTCATAGCCAGATATATCTTTGATGCCCCAAAAGTTCTTTTTGTCATTCCTTTCAAGGACCCTCTTCATATTTTCATACAGGGCCTCACAAACCAGGGTTGATTTACCCGATCCTGAGACCCCCACCACACAAACAAGATTCCCAAGGGGAAAATGAGCCTCTATATTTTTTAGATTTCTGAGATGAACCCCTCTAAGGGTGAGAAACCTATTTTGAGCCCTCTTTTTGCTGATAAGGGTTTTTCTTGAAGTATCCCTAAGAGCCCTTGCGGTAAGAGACCTTTCCTCTTTTAAGAGATCTTCTGTTTTTCCTGCAAAAATAACCCTTCCACCCCTTTTTCCGCCTCCCTCACCAAGGTCAACAACAAAGTCACTTGCCTTTATGACCTCCTCATCATGCTCCACCACAAGGATAGTATTTCCCTTATCGCGAAGTTTTTTAATAATATCAAGCAATTTCTGAGTATCCCTTGGATGAAGGCCTATGGTTGGTTCATCAAGGATATAGGCAACTCCAGTTAAGGTGCTTCCAATTTCAGCGGCAATTCTTACTCTTTTTGCCTCTCCTGCAGATAAGGTATCTGCAGATCTCGAAAGGGTCAAATAGGAAAGCCCAAGATCAGAGAGATATTCAAGCCTGTTAAGAATTTCAGGAAGCAGAGTTTCAGCAAGAATTTTTTCTTTTCCTTCAAAGGAAAGGCCTTTTATAAATTCATAGGCCTTTTCAATGGGAAAATCAAGAAGTTCAGGCAAAGAGATCCCCTTAATTTTGTAATTAAAGACCTCCCGCCTATAGCGAGAGCCTCTGCAGGCTGGACAGACCTCACCATCAAGGCTTCCTATACCCGAACAGGTGGGACATCCTCCAACCTTGGTATTAAAGGCAAAAAGAAGGGGATCAGGCTCAGGAAGGGTAATTCCACAGCTTGTGCAGGTTAGCTTTTCGTTCAAGTAAAAGTCTCTTTCCTCTTTGTGAAGTATTAAATATCCCTTTCCCTCTAAAAGGGCCCTTTCAACCAGGGCCAAAAAGGCCTCTTTTGAGTTGGGACTTCCCAGCACAAGATCAATACTATGTTCTCTATATCTTGAGAGTTCAGGAATAGGAGGGAGGTCATAAAATTTTCCGTCAATTCGCACTTTATGGTAACCTTTCTTGAGGAGGTGTTCAAAGAGGGGTCTATAATGGCCCTTTCTGTGTCTTACAAGAGGAGCGAGGACCTGAAAATTTCCTTTTTCCCTTTCCCACAAATTTAGGGCAAGTTCCAAGATTTCTTCTTTAGTTTTGGGCTTAAGTTCAGCCCCACAGGAAGGACAATAGGCTGTGCTAAGTCTTGCATAAAGCAGCCTGAGATAGGGAAGAATTTCCGTTAAGGTGCCAACGGTTGAACGAGGAGAAAGCTCCCCAGATCTTTGCTCAAGGGCAACAGTTGCAGGAAGCCCTGAAATATTGTCAAAATCTATTTCCTCGTAAAGTTTAAAGAACTGTCTCAAATAGGCAGGAAGGGTCTCAAGAAATCGCCTCTGACCCTCTGCAAAGATTACATCAAAGGCAAGGGTGGATTTGCCAGACCCAGATACCCCGGTTATTACCACAAATTTTTCCCTGGGAATATCAAGGTCAATGTTTTTAAGATTGTGATGTCTTATTCCCCTGAGCTTGATAAACTTATCTTCCCATATGTTCGAAGTCTTTTCATCTTTTGTCTCTTTAAGGGGTTTCCCCTGAAGATATTCTCTTAGATAATTGGAGGTGGGGAAAGAATAATTGAGAAAATCCTTTAGAGGGCCCTGATAGAGAAGATACCCGCCCTTTTCTCCTCCTTCAGGCCCAAATTCAAGTATCCAGTCTGCTGAAAGCATAACCTCCGGATGATGTTCTACCACAATAATGGTATGGCCTTCTTCTTTTAAATAGTGCAAGGCAGAGAGCAATTTTTCAACATCCTTCAAATGGAGCCCAGTTGTTGGCTCATCAAGAAGGATTATGGCCTTTCCTGTTCCGATCTGCGTTAAAAGCTCAGCCATTTTGATTCTCTGGGCCTCACCTCCTGAAAGGGTTGAAAGGGGTTGTCCCAGTTTTAAATAACCAAGGCCCAGATTCCGAAGAATATTGAGGATTCTCTTTATTTCTCGGTGATTTCCAAAAAACTCATAGGCAGAATCCACGGTTAAATCAAGAATTTGGGCAATATTTTTTCCCCGCCAGCGGATCTCAAGGACTTCCTCTTTAAAGCGAGTTCCCTTGCATACCTCACAGGGTATAACGAGATCAGAAAGAAATTGCATTTCAATGATCTCAAAGCCAAGCCCCTTACAATGGGGACATTGGGCTGTTTCAGAATTGAAGGAAAAACTGGTTTCCGTAAAACCGTATTTCTTGGCCTCATCAGTGCTTGCAAGGAGCTTTCTTATGTAATTATAAAGTCCAGTGTATGTGGCAACTACAGAGCGGGGGGATTTGGCAAGGGGTTCCTGAGTAAAATAGAGAACCTGAGAGTGGGTTGGAAAGTTTTTGATATCCCTACAATATTCGGGTTTTCTTTTATCTTTAAGGGCAAGAAAGCCCTTGTAAAGGATTTCCTCAAGGAAGGTGGATTTGCCAGAGCCAGATACCCCTGTGATAACCGTAATGGCTGAAAGGGGGATTTTTGCATCAACCTCTTTTAGATTGAATCTTGAGGCACCTTTTATTTCAATAAACTCTTTGAGTGAAGTTTCCTTGGCAGTGATTTTTCGGGGTTGACTTAAGGATTTTATAGCAGAAGAGGTGGGGGTTTCCTTTAAGAGGATTTCTTCGGGTTTTCCTGCATGAAGAAGGTATCCTCCCTTTTCTCCGCCCTCAGGGCCAAGATCCACAAGAAAATCTGCATTAAGAATTATCTCTGGGTCGTGTTCCACAACAGCAACGGTGTTATTTTGAGAAACAAGCCTTTGCATAAAGGTAAGGACCTTTTTGGTATCAGTGGGATGAAGCCCTGTGGTTGGCTCATCAAGCACATAAAGGGTTTCCACAAGATTTGAGGAAAGGGCTCTTGTTAGAAGACAGCGACTCATTTCTCCCCCGGAGAGGGTCTTGCTTGCCCTATTAAGGGTGAGATAAGAAAGTCCTACCCCTTCCAGATATTCAAGCCTTCTCTTTATTTCTTGGGCAAGCCTCTCTCCTGCAGGAGAAACTCCCTCTTTGAGAAGGCCCTCTATAAATTTCTTTGCCTGGGCTACTTCTAGCTGATAGAAATCTCCAATATTTAAGTCTCGGATATAAAAGAGAAGAGCCCTGGGATTGAAGCGGGCCCCTTTACAGGTAGGGCAGGGAATCTCTCTTCTTAATTTGGCAAGTAAAATTCTGAAATGGGGCTTATATTTATGAGCTTCAAGCCAGTCAACTACCTCTTTTAGCCCATACCAGGCCCCTTCACCTTCAAAAATGGCCTTTTTTATTTCCTCAGGAAGGCCCTTAAAAGGCACATCAAGGGGAATTCCCTTTTTTTTAAGAAAATCAAAGAGATCAAGTTTAACTTCCAGCATGGCAGGGAAGTCAAGGATAGGAATGGCCCCATCCTTCAGGGATTTTTCCGGATTTTTCACCAGGGCATCAAGATCAACCACAAGGAGATTCCCAAAGCCCTTACATTCCGGACAGGCCCCTTGGGAGGTGTTAAAGGAAAATAAAGCCGGGTTTTTTGTAGGGGCTTTAAATCCACATCTTGGACACTCCTCTTTAATAGAGAAACTTACCTCCTCTCCATAGAGGGTTCTTATCTTAAATTTTTCAGAGATTTTTACGGCCTGCTCAAGGGAGGAAATAAGTTCTGAGAGATTTTCCTTTTCAACCTTTATGCGATGCAAGAGAAGATCAAGTTCTGAAATTTCAGGGAGCTCTTCAACTTCGTCAAGTTCAAGGACCTTTCCATGAATAAAGGCCCTGGTAAAACCAGAAGAAATAAGGCCCTCCCTCAAGTGATAAATATCCATCTCAACTTTTACGGGAACAAGGAGATAAATCAGCTCCCCTGAGAATTCCTTAAGAATCTCCTTGGCAAGGGCCTCTGGATCTCTCTGGGTGATGGGAATATGGCAGAGGGGGCAACGGGGGATGCTTAAGTGATAAAAGAGCATTTTCGTGAAGTGGCTTATTTCCGTTAAAGTTGCCACTGTTGAGCGGGAAGTTTTAACAAAATTCCCTTGTGGAAAGGCAAGGGCTGGAGGAATATTTTTTAAATCCTTAACAAGAGGCTTAGGTAATTTCTCTAAGTATTGTCTAACATAAGAAGAAAAGGTTTCAAGATAGCGCCTGCTTCCTTCGGCATAGAGGGTGTCAAAGAGAAGACTTGATTTGCCAGCACCAGAAACCCCAGTAACAACAATAAGATTGTAAAAGGGTATGAAAAGATCAAAGCCTTTAAGGTTGTTTTGTCTGACTGAGTAGAGCTCGATAAACTTCAAAGGGGTTATTCACCCCTGATTTTCTCCATTCTTTCTTGGGCTCTTTTGCAGTCTATACAGAGGGTGGCTTCAGGTCTTGCCATAAGCCTCTTTTCATCAATCTCAGCTCCGCAGGCCTCACAAATACCGTAAGTTCCCTCTTCAATTTTTTGCAGGGCCTTTTCAATTTTTTTAAGGAGTTTTTGCTCTCTATCCCTCAATCTCAGGCCAAGGGCAAGGTTTGTCTCTCTTGCTGCCTGATCAAGGGCATCAGGAAGATTTTCTGCCCCCTCCTCAAGGTTTTTCAAAGTTTCCTGGACATCCTTTAAAATCTCCTCTCTTTTTTTTAGAAGAAGCTCCTTGAAGTATTGAAGTTTTTCCCTCTCCATTCCCTCCTCCCCCTATTTTTATTCAAGGCGGATCTCCCCGCTTTTTCCGCCACTTTTGTAAACCAAGCGAATATTTTGAATTTTTATACCCTTGTGAAGGGCTTTACACATATCATAAATAGTAAGGGCTGAAACAGCAACTGCAGTAAGGGCCTCCATTTCAACCCCGGTCTGGGACACCGTCTTAACTTTCGCTTCAATCTCAAGGGCAAATCTTTCGGGGATAAAATGAAAGTCAATCTCTACCTGGCTTATAGGTAATGGGTGGCAAAGGGGAATGAGTTCTGAGGTTTTTTTGGCAGCAAGGATCCCTGCAACCCTTGCACAAGATAGAAAATCTCCCTTTGGAACATCCTGAGAAAGCACCCTCTCATAAATTTCCTCAGGGAAAATGACCTCTCCTTTTGCAACGGCCAATCTTTCGGTTTCGGGTTTGCTTGAAACATCAACCATATGGAGGGTTCCATCCCTTTTCAAATGAGTAAAATCAGGCATCCCTTCCACCAAAGAGAAACCTTTCCCAAAAATGTTCTTTTTTCTTCTTTTTAGAGGTTGTGTTTTTTTCTTGGTTTTGATGATTCAATTCAGATTCCTTCATAAGGCCTTCCTTTTCAGCAAAGGCAAGAAGAAGTTTCTTTCCTTCTGGGGAAACTGTTTTGGGAAGTTCTACAAAGATCTTTAAGATTAAATCACCCTTTTCCTTGGTTTGGGGATGGGGAAGACCCTCTCCTTTGAGGACTATTTCATCACCTGGCTGGGTCCCAGGAGGGATCTCAATCTCAAGCTCCTTGCCAAAATAGGGAATTTTTACCCTATCACCCAGAATGGCTGAAAGGAAATTTATTTTTACCTCTCCAAGGACATTATTTTTTTCTCGACGAAAATAGCGATGAGGTTTTATACGCACCCTGAGATATAAATCCCCTGGTCTTCCACCAAAGATTCCACCTTCTCCTTCGCCTTTCAAACGAAAAATGGTTCCATCCTCAACTCCAGGGGGTATGGTAATTTGGAGGGTTCTTTTTCTTCGAAGCTTTCCGCCTCCTTTACAAGTTGGACACTTCTCAACATAGACTGACCCTTTTCCACCACACTCCGGACAAAGATAACTCACTCTAAAAAAACCCTCCCTGTAAATGACTTTGCCCTTCCCCTTACAGTATTCACAAATCTTTATACCCCTATTGGGATCATACCCCAAGCCCTGACAGGTTTCACAGGTTTCCCATCTCTCTACTTCAAGATTAACCCTGGATTCTTTAAAGATATCCTCAAAGTCAAGCCAGACCTCGGTGGAAATATCTGCTCCATCTCTTCTTCGGGATTGAAAGGATTCCTCATAGGAAAATCCAAAGAATTCTTCAAAGAGGTCTGAAAAGGTTTTAAAAATATCAGAAATGTCTTCAAAACCGCTATAACCTGAGCTTTTTAGCCCTGCATAACCTTCACGATCATAAAGGGCTCTTTTTTGTGGATCTGAGAGAACCTCATAGGCCTCAGAGATTTCCTTAAACTTTTCTTCTGCCTCTTTGTCCCCTGGATTCCTATCAGGATGATATTTCATTGCGAGTCTGCGATAGGCCCGCTTTATTTCCTCTTGAGTTGCATTGCGTGGAACTCCAAGGATAGCGTAATAGTCTTTGAAAGTAGTCATTTTAGAAATTTGTCTTAGGGATTAAGGCTTCTCTGTTTAAGGATTTCAGAGATTTCGTAAGGTGTAGTTGGTTTTTCCTTTTTCCAGAGCTCATTAATGTTTTCAGGGGTTACAAGCCCTGCAGCAATCTCTCTTAGGGCAAGAACAATTTCCTTATTATCAGCCTCAACGAGAGGTTGAGCTCCCTCTCTTAATTGTTTCACCCTCTGAATAGCAAGGTGAATTAATCTAAAACGACTGGGAACTTTCTCCAAACAATCTTCAACTGTAATTCTTGCCATAAAAACCTCCAGGTCTTTAAAGATTAAAATTTAAACCGCTACTACTTCAGTTACTTCAGGGACTTCTCTCTTGAGATATCTTTCAATTCCCATTTTGAGGGTCATCATGGACATGGGACAGCATCCGCAGGCACCCTGAAGTCTTACTTTAACCACTCCCTCGGGGGTAACTTCAACAAGCTCCACATCCCCACCATCTGCCTGAAGCATGGGCCTGACTTTCTCAAGGGCTTTCTCTACAGCTTCTTTAATCTCCATCTTTAGAACCCTCCTTGTGAATTTTCTATAAATTTAATACATTTTTCCTTGACAGCAAGGTTTTTTTAATTACAATCAATTTTTAATTATTTTAAAAAACAGAGCCTTTAATGAAAGGAGTTTTGATTTTCAAGAGCCTTTAGAGAAGTTAGTTTATGGGTTTTATAGGTGGCTGTGAAGGGAGTAAAAGGATTTGAATTTAGGGGGTAATATATATGAGAAGTGATAGGATAAAGAAGGGAATAGAGAGAGCTCCTCATAGGTCCTTGCTTAGAGCCCTTGGCTTTGATGACGAAGAATTGAAGGCTCCCCTCATTGGGATAGCCAATTCCTTCAATGAAATTGTTCCAGGGCATATGCACCTGAGAAACATCGTTGAGGCTGTAAAGGCTGGAGTAAGGCAGGCAGGAGGTGTTCCTGTTGAATTTGGAGTTATTGGGGTGTGCGATGGAATTGCTATGAACCATGAAGGAATGAAATATTCCTTGGTCAGTCGAGAAATCATTGCGGATTCTGTGGAAATTATGGCTGAGGCCCATGCCTTTGATGGTTTAGTTCTTGTTACAAGCTGTGATAAGATCACCCCCGGGATGCTTATGGCAGCCTTTAGAATCAATATTCCAGCTATTTTAATTGCTGGTGGTCCCATGCTCACCGGAAGTTTTAAAGGTCAGAAGGTGAACTTGATTTCAGCTTTTGAGGCCATTGGAAAGGTGAAGAAGGGTGAAATGCGTGAGGAAGAACTTTTTGAGCTTGAAAAGTGTGCCTGTCCAACTTGTGGGTCCTGTGCAGGGATGTTTACAGCAAACTCCATGAATTGCTTAACCGAGGCTTTAGGTCTTGCCCTTCCTGGGAATGGCACCATTCCTTCCGTTTATTCTGAAAGACTTCGCTTAGCCAAAGAGACAGGAAGAGCAATAGTAAAGCTTGTTAAGAAGGGGCTTACTCCTAAAAAACTTATTAATGAGGCCTCCTTCAGAAATGCCATTGCCGTTGATATGGCCCTTGGTTGTTCTACCAATACGGTGCTTCACCTTCTTGCTATTGCAAGAGAAGCAGGAATTCCTCTTGATTTGAAGACCTTTGATGAAATTTCAAGAAAAACTCCGGTTCTTGCCAAACTTATTCCTGCAGGGCCTCACAGTGTGCCAGAGCTCCATGAGGCTGGAGGTATTCCTGCAGTTATGAAGGAGTTAGCCAAAAAAGGCCTCATTGATACCTCCTGTAAAACCGTTTCAGGGAAAACGGTAGGGGAAATTATTGCCAAGGCTGAAAATAGAAATCCTGAGGTTTTAAGGCCTATTGAGAAGCCTTACGCTCAAGAGGGAGGAATTGCCATTCTTTATGGAAACCTTGCTCCAGAAGGGGCGGTTGTTAAGACCAGTGCGGTTTTGCCTGAAATGATGAGGCATAAAGGTCCGGCAAGGGTTTTTGATTCCGAAGAGGAAGCCTATGAGGCCATTCTTTCTGGAAAGATAAAACCAGGAGATGTGGTAGTAATTCGTTATGAAGGCCCAAAGGGTGGCCCTGGAATGAGAGAGATGCTCTCGCCAACTTCAGCTATCATTGGAATGGGCCTTGGAGCTTCAGTGGCTTTAATTACCGATGGAAGATTTAGCGGAGGCACTCAAGGGGCCTGCATAGGGCATGTCTCTCCTGAGGCAGCAGAGGGAGGCCCAATAGCCCTTGTTGAAGAGGGAGATATAATTGAGATTGATATTCCTGCAAGAAGGCTTGAACTTAAGGTTTCTGAGGAGGAGCTTGAAAAAAGAAGAAAAAAATGGAAGCCTCCTCAGAAAAAATTGAAAGGGGTCTTGAAAAAATATTATAAATTAGTAAAATCAGGAGCTTACGGGGCAGTGCTTGAATGAATCCCTTTCAAATTTTAGGTAAAGCTTTTATAAAAATTCTTAAAGATTCAGGGGGTATTTTTCTCTTCTTCTGGAGGGCCTTTCTTTATACCTTTTATCCTCCCTTGAGAATAAGGCTTTTCCTTAAGCAAATGGAATTCATCGGAGTAAAGTCCTGGCTTGTGGTTACACTTACTGCCCTATTTTCGGGAATGGTTACAGCCTATCAGGTGCATCATGCCCTGGTTAAATTTGGGGGCCAGAGTGTTCTTGGTGGGGTAGTAGCCCTTACTCTTACAAGGGAGCTTGGTCCTGTTTTGAGTGCCATCATGGTGGTAGCAAGGGCTGGATCAGCTATGACAGCTGAACTTGGAAGTATGAGAATAACCGAACAGATTGACGCCCTTAAAATTATGGCGGTAAATCCCATACAGTATCTTATCACACCAAGACTTTGGGCAGCAATGATTGTTGTTCCTTTGCTTACAGCCATGGCTGATTTAATAGGCATTGCTGGTGGCTATCTCATTGGGGTTATTGTGCTTGGGATTGACCATGGAATTTTTATGGCCCGAATGGAGGACATGGTTGAACTCATTGATATAATGAGTGGAATTTATAAGTCCATCTTTTTTGGGGCCTTTATGGTTGCCGTTTGCGGATACAAGGGTTACTATGCCTCTGGAGGAGCAGAAGGAGTGGGAAGAGCTACTACTGAGGCTGTAGTTATATCCTCTGTGGGAATCCTTATATCCGACTACATATTAACCACCCTCTTTTTCTAAAAAGCCCATGATAAAGATAATAAATCTTAAGAAGAGTTTTAACTCCCACGAGGTTTTAAAAGGGGTAAATCTTACCATTCCAGGGAACCAAATTTCCTTTATTATGGGAAGGAGCGGAACAGGGAAAAGTGTTCTTCTCAAGCACATTGTGGGGCTTCTTAAGCCCGATGAAGGGGAGATCTGGTTTGAAAATCAGGATATAACCAAACTTTCAGAGAGGGAGCTACAAAAAGTTCGAAAGAAAATAGGATTCCTCTTCCAGGAGGGAGCCCTCTTTGACTCCATGACCGTTGCCGAAAATGTGGCCTTTCCCTTAGAAGAGCACACTAAGCTTTCAAAAAGGGAAATTCAGGAAAAAGTAGAGGAATTGCTTCTTGCTGTGGAGCTTCTTGAAGCCAAAGATAAGTATCCCTCGGAACTTTCTGGAGGTATGAGAAAAAGGGCCGCCCTTGCAAGGACCCTTGCTCTTAATCCCCAAATTATTCTCTTTGATGAGCCAACCACGGGGCTTGATCCTATCCTTCAAATTACCATTATGGATCTTATTAAAAAAATCAAAGAAACCTTTAATTTAACCTGCGTGATTATCAGCCACGATCTAAACCTTGCATTTAGATATGCCGATTTTATTGCCTTTCTTGATCAGGGGGTTATTATCGAGGAAGGAAATGTGGAAAAGATTAAGGCTTCAAAACATCCCTTTGTGGTAAAATTTATAGAAAGTGCCCTATTAGATTTAGACAAAAAAGGAGGTGTGAAAAATGGCTAACAAAGGCGCAACGGAAATAAAGGTAGGTATTTTTGTGTTTCTTGGTATTCTTGCCCTTCTTGCCTTAACGGTTAGACTTGCTCAGGAGGCCTTTACTCCTAAGGATACCTATAAGCTCTACGCAGTTTTTGATAGTGTTTCTGGCTTAATAAAAGGAGCCAAAGTAGAGATGGCAGGTGTTCCCATAGGAAAGGTGGGAGAGATAAGTCTAATCCCTGAGGGAAAGGCAAAGGTAGAGCTTTTAATTTATAACAAATATAAAGTTCAGCAAGATGCTACAGCAGTGGTAAGAACCTTTGGAGTTCTGGGAGATAAATTTATAGAAATTCGCCCTGGGACTTCTCAGGCCTATCTTCCAGAGGGAGGAGTTATTGCTAAAACTGAAAGCCCTGTTGATCTTGACCAGATTCTTGCAAGTGTTGGCCCAGCTGTGGATGGGTTGAAGGAGATTCTTGGAACTCAGGAGGGGAAAGAAAACTTAAAAATTCTTGTGGCTAATATAAGAGATGCCTCAGAAAGCTTTAAAAAGATTGCAGAAAAGGTGGAAAAAGGGCAGGGCACCCTCGGAAAACTTATCACCGATGATAAACTTTATAAAGATCTCTCTGAAGTCTCTCAGAGTTTAAAGAAAATTGCCCTTCAGATAGAAAGGGGAGAGGGAACCCTTGGAAAGCTCGTTAAGGATGAAACCCTTTACAACAGCCTTAAAAACACTGCCTCTAATTTAGAGAGAGTTTCGAAGAAACTTGAGAAAGGGGAAGGAACCCTCGGAAAACTCATCAGTGATGAGGAGCTTTACAGGGACTTAAGAAGTCTTGCAAAGGATTTAAAAAATGCTTCTGCCAACCTGGATAAAATTGTTGCAAGGATTGAGAGAGGTGAGGGGACCCTTGGGAAACTCCTAAAAGATGAGTCTCTTTACACCGAGGTTAAAAAGACCTTGAAGAGTGTTAACAGGGCTGCAAAGGGTGTTGAAGAACAGGTACCCATTTCAGTCCTTGGAACAGTTGCGGGAGCAGCAATGAAATAGCCTTGACCTTTTAAATCAGAAGTAGGTGCAAGAACTTCAGCCGGCAAAAATATAAAACGGAGTAGCCGTGAGCTTTCACTTGCGTAAAAAATTCCGCGCAAGCTTGCGGCTATCATAGAGCCAAAAATCAAGCCTATAAATTCGGTAGGCGGTGGCTTTAGCCTGCAAAGAAAAAAACGCAAACTGAAGGTTAGGGCTACCGAAAATCAAGAAACACTAATCCTAACCTCGCCTCTCATTTAAGAGGTTTATTTTTTAATTTTAAAGTTTTTTTGAAATATTTTTTTCCTGTTCAACAAATTGACACCTGTCAAAAAAGCTATATAATCAGCCTTAATGAGTTATCTGTTAGAGACGAAAAATTCAAAGATGGCAGAGGTTATTAATGTTATTAAGAAGGTTGCACCTTCATCAAGCACCGTTCTTCTCCTTGGAGAATCTGGAACTGGAAAGGAGGTTTTGGCAAGGTATCTCCATTTTTGCAGTAAGAGAAAGGGTCCCTTTGTAGCGGTTAACTGTGCAGCTATTCCTGAAGAGCTTCTTGAGGCTGAACTTTTTGGCTTTGAAAAGGGAGCCTTCACTGGAGCCATTAAGTCCAAGCCTGGGAAATTTGAACAGGCTGAAGGCGGAACCCTTTTTCTGGATGAAATAGGAGATTTGCCCCTCAAGTTACAGGCCAAACTTTTAAGGGCCCTTCAGGAAAAACAGATAGAGAGATTAGGCGGAGAAAGACCTATCAAAGTTAATACAAGAATTGTTGCTGCAACCAATCAGAACCTTGAGGCTTTAGTCAAGGAAAAGCGCTTTAGAGAAGATCTTTTCTTTCGCCTAAATGTCATTTCCGTTGAGATTCCTCCCCTGAGGGAGAGAAAAGAAGACATTCCCCTTCTTTGTCAATTTCTTTTAAAAAAAATCTGCGAGAGAGAAAACCTTCCAGAAAAGAGGCTTTCTGAAAGGGTTATGAAAATTTTTATGCAGTATCACTGGCCTGGAAACATAAGAGAACTTGAAAACCTCCTTGAAAGAATGGCTATTCTCTCTGATAAAGAAGAGCTTGACCTTGAGGATCTGCCAGCTCACCTTAAAAACTTTCAAATAACTGAAGAAAAGGAAAGGGAGCTTCTTGAAGAGAGAAGTTTTTTTACCAAGGATTTTCTTAATCTTCCAAGCCTTGAAAAGGGTGAAATATCTCTTAATCAGCTTCTTCAGGAGATAGAAATTTATTATCTGAAAAAAGCCCTGGAAATAAGCGGAGGTGTTAAAAGTAAAGCGGCAAGACTCCTTGGACTCAATAGAACCACCCTAATTGAGAAATTAAAAAGATATAATCTGGCATAAATCTTGTAATAAATTTTTTGATGTTTCTAAGGGGTTTATTGATTCTTTTTTTGTCTCTTCTTTTGTGGAAGGCTGATTTTCTCTATCCTCAAACTTCAACCAATCTTGAAAGGTTCTTAAATCTTAAAAAATTAGGACTTCCTTCAGAGGAGGAAGCCCTAAAGAATTTACGGAAATTTTATGCTACAAAAGATTATGATAAGGTGATTAAGGAATATGAAAGGCTTGGCCTTTTTGTGAGGTTGGATCCAGAGGATTTTCTTAGGATAGCTGAAGCCTACTTTTACAGAGGATATCCAGAAAAAGCTGTGGATCTTGCTGAAAGAGCTCAAAGTTTGAGAAGGGGAACTTTTCTCTTTTGTGAGGCCGCAATTTTAAAAATAAAAGCCCTTTTGGTGCTTGAGAGAAATAAAGAGGCTGAAAGTCAGCTAAAAGAGCTAAAGGGAACCTTTTGTGAAGAAAGGGTGGGAAATAAACTTCAAGTTCTTGAAACCTTTCTTAAGGAGAAAATTTCTGAAAGAGAGTTTTTAAGGGAGTTTTATGAGGCAAAATTTAACTATTTGCTTTTAAAGGGAAAAGTGAAGGAGGCTGAAGGTGTAGCTTATGATTTTCTCAATTTAACTGGGCAATATAGCCAAGGAAAGAACTTTTTCTTCAAACTGGCTGAGGCCTATTTCAAACAGGGAGAAATAAATAAGGCAAAGAAATACTATCAATTAATAATTACTGAGTGGGATTTAACGAAAGAGGCCTCAATTTCAAAGTTCAGGCTATATCAAATAACCTACGAGAGAGCCAAGATAAAGGAACTTCTTCCTCCAAAAACCATTGAAGATCTCCTTATGTATATTACTCAAATAAAAACTAAATATAGCGATGACAAAGAGCTTGTTGAGGAGGCCTCCTTCTTGGAAATTAAAATTCAGTTTGATAGAAAAAACTGGGAAAGGACAAGGGAGTTAGCCAAAGAGTTCTGGAAGGCCTATCCCCAAAGCAAGTATTTTTCGGATGTCAAAAAGTTCTACTGTGAGGCCTCTGTTTCCATAGTTCCTCAGTATTTTCTTACGGGAAGAATTAAATCCTTAAGGGATCTTGCTGAGAATGAAAGTGAATATTTTAGAGAATCCTCATGTGGTGACTTTTATTACGCTTTGGGAAAGGAATTTTTTAAGTATCGATTATATGGAGTGAGTCTGGATTATTTTCTCAGTGCCTATGATTTAAAGATGTCCCCTGAAAATGAACCTGATTATTACTTAAAACTTACTTATCTTGCCCAAAACTATGGAGAGGAAGAAATTTTTAAACTTCTCTGGGAGAAGCTTAATACCAAGTATGGGAAAAAACTTGAGAATGAGCCCCTTTATCTTTATCTTCATGCTAAAGTTGTTATAAAAGGAAATTTAGAAGGGGCCCTATCAATTATTCAAAAAATACCTGAGGAAAAAAACTCATTGCCACTAAAAGAGGAACTCTATTATTTGGCCTTTCTTGAGGCCTTAAGAGAAAATAAATTTTTAAAGGCTTATGAGATTCTTCAACTACCCTATGTTGAAGCTGATTCTCTGGACTATGTGTTGATTTTGTCTGAAACAGTGGAAAAGTCGCCAGATATTTTTGAAAGGGTTCTTAAAGAGGCCTTAAAGAAATTTCCAGATAATCAAGAAATTAAGTTTCTTGAGGCTTACTATTTAGAGAGAAAGGGAGATCTCAAAAAGAACAAAGAGCTATTGCAGTGGCTTGCAACTAAGAGGGACTACTTTTCAGCTTTTGCTAAGCAGCAACAAAAGCTTTTAGAACTCACAAAGCGGGTGCAGGAGCTTGTTTATTAAAAATGAAAGGTAAGATTGGAATTAAGGGGCAATCTACCGAGGTTAAACTTTTAAGAGATGTGCTTCTTGAAAGGGGTCTTGAGGTAGTTTTTTTAAAGAGTGAAGACTTCCATGTAGAGGACCTTCCTGAGGGGCTTCAACTTCTCATATACGAAATTGACCCCTCTGAGAGAGGCTCATCCCATTTAGCTGAGCTTTTGAGAAAAATAACTATACCTGTTATTTTTCTTGCAGAAGACATTTCCCTTGAGGAGGCAGTTCATCTTGTTCGTTTGGGGGCAAGGGATGTAAAGCTTTTAAGTTCCCCATTAGAGCTCCTTGAAAAGAGTATTCTATATGTCCTTGAGACCACAAAGATTATGAGAGGAGAAGAAATTTTTGTAACCCAGAGTCCCAAGCTTTTAAAAATTCTTTCTGCCCTCATAGAGGTTGCCAAGACCAAGGCCCCTGTTCTTCTTGTGGGAGAGTCAGGAACAGGAAAAGAACTTTTAGCTCGCTACATACATTTGCAGAGTCCGAGAAGGGACGGACCTTTTATAGCCATAAATTGTGCAGCCCTTCCAGAGACTCTTCTTGAATCCGAACTCTTTGGTTTTGAAAAGGGTGCCTTTTCAGGGGCTAATTTTCGCAAAAAAGGAAAAATTGAGCTTGCTGACAAAGGAACCCTTCTTCTTGATGAGATCACCGAGATGAGCCCAAATCTTCAAAGCAAGCTTTTAAGGGTTTTGCAGGAGGGAGAAGTGGATCGGCTTGGGGGTTATCAGCCCATAAAAGTGGATTTTAGGCTCATTTCTACTACCAATAGAGATATTGAAAAAGAGGTTTCAGAAGGCCGTTTTAGAGCAGACCTTTTTTACCGGATCAATGTGATAACTGTCAAAATTCCGCCACTCAGGGAAAGAAAAGAGGACATCCTTTTTCTTGCCAAGTACTTTATGGAAAAATTTTCCCTTTTGTATCACAAAAAATTCAAGGGATTTACTGAAAGGGCCTTAAAATTTTTAAAAACCTATCCCTTTCCTGGGAATGTGAGGGAACTCAAGAATATGCTTGAGAGAGCAGTAATTACCTGCCCCGATGAGTATATAGATGTCATATATTTGACAGACCCCTTTAATGAGGGTGTAGCTTTGGAAGAAAAAGGGCACAAAAAGGAGGAGCTTTCTCTTAATATAGGCATGGATTTTGAAAAGATAATTTCAGAGATCAAACCTCTTGATGAGATAGAAAGGGAGGCTATTTTGAAGGCCTTAAGACTTACCAAGGGTAATAAAACTAAGGCAGCCGAGCTTCTTGGGATCACGGTAAGAACCTTAAGAAACAAGCTTAAAGAGTATGAAGAAAGGGGATTATTGCCTCAAGGAGGCTTTTGATGTGGGGAAGTTTTCAAAGGTTGCTTGACACCGTAAGAGTCTCGCTAAAGCTCAGGACAAAAAGGCACGAACTTATCGCCTCAAATATTGCCAATGTGGACACTCCTGGTTATAGAAGAAAGGATATTCCCTTTGAAAGGATTATGCAAAGTTACTTAGAAAAGGAGCGGTTTTTAAAAACCACCCATCCTAAGCATTTTATTAAAAGGGAGAGAACTCTTGGGGATTTAATTCAGAGTTTTGAACCAAAGACCCTTGGGACACCAAACAATGTAAGCCTGGAAGAGGAAATGTCAAGTTTAATGGAAAACCAATTACTTTATGAGAGCACCCTTCAAGCCTTATCAAAGGAGCTTGAAAGACTCAAGGAAATCATTACTGAGGGAGGTAGATAAACATGAATTTACTTAAAGCAGGAAGAATTGCTCAGAGCGGGCTTTTAGCCCAAAGAGTAAGGCTTAATGTGACAGCAACCAATCTTGCCAATGCTCAAGTAACGAGGACCCTTGAGGGAGGACCATATAGAGCTAAGAATGTGGTTTTAAGGGCAGTTCCCCTTGAGCCTGGAGATCCTGTTCTTAAAAAAGTGGAAGTAGTTGCTATCAAAGATGACCCTACACCCTTTAAAGAGGTTTATGATCCAGGACACCCCGATGCCGATGAAAGGGGAATAGTCAAATATCCTAATGTGGATGTGATAACCGAAATGGTTGAACTTCTCTCAGCAAGCAGGGCTTATGAAGCCAATTTAGCAGTGCTTTCAACCACAAAAAGCATGTATCTGAGAACCCTTGAGCTTCTTAAATAAATTATTCTTATGGGCTTGCTTTGCGCCTTGGGTTGGGTGAAAGATATTGAAAAAGGGTAAAGATCCAAAATAAAAATTGCAGGAGGAGGAAGAGCAATGAAAATTTCAGGGCTTGGAAATGTCAAGTTATACAAGGAAATGGAAAAGCTCAACAAATCTTCAGATTTTGGAAAGGTTCTTTTGGATACTTTAAAGGAGATTGATCGGAAAGAAAAGGAGGCAGAAGCTGCTCTTGAGAGTCTGGCAAAGGGTGAGGATATTGATCCTGCAGAGGTGGCTATGAAAATTTCTTCAGCTGATGCAAGCATGAAGCTTCTTTTAAGAGTTAGAAACAAGGTATTAGAGGCCTATCAAGAGATCATGAGAATGCAGATCTAATTGGAGGCTAAGAGACTATGCCCCCTCTTAATTTTAAAAACCTCATTAATCAACTTAAAGAGAGCTGGAATAAATTAACTCCTAAGCAGAAGGGGCTTTTAATAGGAGGGGTTTTAGGACTTGCCCTTTTGATTACTATTCTTTTCTGGTATTTTCAGAGGGTTTCCTATGGCCTTTTATATTCTGGTCTTGATGAAAGCACAGCAGGCCAAATTGTTCAATATTTAAAGGAACAGAAAATACCTTATCGTATTGAAAAAGATGGAAGTATTTATGTACCCGAAGAGAGGGTTCCTGAAATTAGGATGGAGATAGCAAGCAAGGGCTTACTTGGTGGCACGGGGCCTGGTTTTGAACTTTTTGATAAAGAAAAACTGGGATTAACGGAGTTTCAGGAAAAGGTGAATTATCAAAGGGCTCTTGAGGGAGAGCTTGCAAGAACCATAAAGGGAATAAAAGGGGTAAAGGCTGTAAGGGTTCATCTTGCCCTGCCTAAGGAGAGCGTTTTTCTTGAGGAAGAAAAGCCTGCTAAAGCCTCGGTTTTACTCGAATTAAAGCCTGGATCTACTTTAACTGCTGAGCAGGTCAGAGGAATTGTAAATCTTGTCAGCGGCGCTGTGCCCAAACTTGACCCTAAAAATGTTATTGTAGTTGATGCTCAGACCGGCAAAAAATTGAATATTTCTGAGGATGAATCAGGTTTATCTTTAAATCAACTGGCTTACAAAAAAAGGGTTGAAGAAAATCTTAAAAATAAAGTGGAGGAGATGCTCTTTCAGGCCTTAGGTTATGGAAAGGCCATTGCTCAGGTAACAGTGGAAATGTCCTTTGATAATGAGACTATTCAGGAGGAAATTCTCAATCCTGAGCAGACAGCGGTAGTTTCAGAGGATCTTGAGGAGGAGACGAGACAAACGAAAACTCCAGCTGAAGAAGGGGTAGCTGGGGTTAAAGGGGCTTTAACGGAGAAGTTTGAGGCAACTCCTCAGCAATCCTCTCAGGGAGAAAGCTATTCCAAAAAGCGCATAATTAGAAATTATGAAGTTAGCAAAAAGATAAGAAATCTTGAAATTTCTCCTGGCAGTATTAAAAGAATTAGTGTAGCTGTCCTTGTTGATAAAAAGGTTCTCTCTGAAAATGATACCGCAAAGATTGAGTGGATTGAAAACCTTGTTAAGGGGGCAATTGGTTATAATCCCGAAAGAGGGGATGAGGTTAAGGTTGAGGCCAAATCCTTTGCAGAGATTCCCACACCTAAACCCGGTTTTAAAGATTACCTTGCCATGATTGCAAAGCCTCTCATCATTCTTCTTGCATTATTACTCTTTTACCTCTTGGTGATAAGGCCTCTTATCAAGACTTTGAAGCCTGCGCCTCCAGAGGTTGCTGAAGTTCCAGAGGTTCCTCCTGCTGAAAAATTAGAAGAGGTGGTTGAAGAGGAAGTGTTGCCCAGGGAAATTGCTTTAAGTATTATAAGAAGTCAGCCAGAGAGAGCAGCTGCGCTTGTCAAGAAGTGGTTGCTTGAAGAAACCCTTGAGGAACGCAAAAAGGCTTTAGCGGAAGCCAAATAATATGGCTAAATTAGATCCAGATAAATTAACCGGGCCTCAAAAGGCTGCTATCTTTCTTATGCTAATGGGTGAGGAATTTACTTCCCAGGTCTACAAACACCTTGATGAAGAGGATATTAAAAGAATAGGAATTGAGATGGCCAAGATTGATTATATTCCTGCAGAGGTTGCCAAAAAGGTTTTAGAGGAGGCCAATATTGAGGCCAAAGATCTTCTTGCCAATGTCAATTTATCACCTGATGAATTTTTGAAAAAAAGTTTAATTGAAGCCTATGGAGAAAAGGGAAAACAGCTTTATGAAGAGATTAAAAAAGAGGTAGGACCTGAGACCTTTAAGAAACTTAAAAAGTTAGATCCCAAAACTATTGCTAACTTTCTTGCTAACGAGCATCCGCAGACCATTGCCATAATTCTTGTTCATCTTGAGTCTGAACTTGCAGGTCAGGTTCTTCAGCTTTTGCCTGAAAGGATAAGAAGTGAAGTTCTTTTACGCATAGCCCTCCTTGATAAGGTTGATCCAGAAATTGTAAAAGAGATTAGTGATGCCCTTGAGGAGGAATTAAAGGCAGTGGGAGGCGCTCTTGGAAAGAAGATTGGAGGAGCTGAAAAGGCTGCAGAAATTCTCTCTCATGCCGGAAGAGAGCTTGAAGATGAAATCTTAAGTGAAATAGAGGATGAAAATGCCGCTCTTGCTGAAGAGATAAGGAAATATCTCTTTACCTTTGAAGACTTTCTCAAGGTGGATGATTTTGCCATTCAGACCATTTTGAGAGAAATCTCCACAGATGATCTTAAACTGGCTTTGAAAGGGGCATCCCCTGAATTGAGAGAGAAGTTCTTCAGAAATATGAGTAAGCGCGCTGCAGATCTTATCAAAGAAGAGCTTGAAATGATGGGGCCTGTGAGAATTACCGAGGTTGAAAAGGCCCAGATGAATATCATAAGGGTTGCCAAAAAACTTGAACAGGAAGGAAAAATTGTTCTAACAAGAGGAGAAGAGGAATTTGTCTAAAATTATTAAAGCAGAAAAAATTGTTAATCTGGAGATCTTAACACCAAAGGGGGATATTCCAGAAGAGGAGGTCTTTTATCCTTTAATAAAAAATGAAGAGCCAATCAAAGAAGAGGAGGAAAACCAAACTTATGAAGAAGAGGCACCTAATCTCCCTTCCAAAGAGGTTTTAGAAGAGATTTTTCAGAGGGCCTATGAAGAGGGCTTTCAGAGGGGTTATGAGGAGGGGTTTAAAAAAGCAGAAAAAGAAGGCTTTGAAAAGGGATTAGAAAGGGGCTTAGAGAGGGCAAAATATGACCTTGAGGAAGAAAAAAAGAGGCTTTACCAGGAGATTGAAAGTTTAAAAGAGGAGGAAAGAAAAAAATTTGAGGATTTTTTGAAAAGACTTGATAGAGAACTTGAGAATCTTATCCTTGATCTTGGCAAGGAGATCCTTCAGCTTTCCTTGGAAATTGCTAAAAAGCTAACTTTAAAAACAATAGAGACTGATAAAGACCTTCTTTTGAGAATTTTGAGGGAGGCCCTTAAATACATTGCTGAGGGAACGGAGGTCATTGTTAAGGTTCATCCCGATGAGGCCTCAAACCTTTTTGAGAGAACTGAAGAATTTCCCAAAAATTATCGCATAAAAATTGTTCCAGATGCATCAATCACAAAGGGAGGTTTATTTATTGAAACGAAGTTAGGTATTATTGATGCAACCTTCGAAAAGAGGTTTGAAAGGCTTTTAGAGGCCCTTGAAAGTGAGGATTAAGCTACCCCATCACATTTATAAAAAGCTTGAAGATTTTCTTCCCTTTGAGATTTATGGTTATGTCACCAAAGTTCTTGGTCTGACCATTGAAAGTTCTGGGCCTTTATTGAGAGTGGGTGAACTTTGTAAGGTTGTGGGAAGAGATACAGAATTGTTAGCAGAGGTTGTGGGATTTAAGGAAGAAAGGCTTTTACTTACAGCTTTAAATGAAATTCGCGGTTTAGAAATTGGGGCCCGGGTTATACCTCTTGGAATTTCCAATGCCCCTGTGGGGGAGGAATTCGTTGGGAGGGTGGTTAATGCCTTAGGTGAACCTCTTGATCAAAAGCCAAAACCAAGGCCCACAGATTTTTATCCCCTCTACGGAGACCCTTTAAAGCCTCTGGAGAGAGAACGAATTTCAGAGGTGCTTGATGTGGGGGTTAAGGCTATAAATGCCCTTCTTACCATCGGATGTGGCCAGAGGGTAGCTATTATGGCTGGCTCAGGGGTTGGTAAAAGCACCCTTCTGGGAATGATTGCAAGATATACCAAAGCTGACATCAATGTGGTTGCGCTTATTGGAGAGAGGGGAAGAGAGGTAAGGGATTTTATAGAGAAGGATCTCGGGGAGGAGGGTTTGAGGAGATCCATTGTGGTTGTGGCAACCTCTGATGAAAGCCCTGCTCTTCGTATTAGAGCAGCCTTTTATGCCACAGCCTTAGCAGAATATTTTCGAGATAGAGGTCATAAGGTGCTTTTACTTATGGACAGTCTTACTCGCTTTTGTATGGCTGGAAGAGAAATCGGACTTGCAGGGGGAGAGCCCCCTACGGCAAGAGGCTATACTCCATCTGTCTTTGCCATGCTTCCAAGATTACTTGAAAGAGCAGGTCCTAAAGTGAAAGCCGGCTCCATTACCGGAATATACACCGTGCTTGTTGAGGGAGATGATGTAAATGATCCCATCGCGGATGCTGTAAGAAGTATTGTGGATGGCCACATAGTTCTCTCAAGGGAACTCGCTCAGGAAGGTCATTATCCAGCCATTGATGTCCTTTCAAGCATTTCAAGGGTAATGAAAGATATTGTCTCAAAGGAACACTTAAAACTCTATCAGAGGGCCATAAGTGTCCTTGCTACTTATAAAAGGGCAGAAGATTTGATTAATATAGGTGCCTATGTAAAGGGATCTAACCCTGAGATAGACAAAGCCCTTGAACTTATGCCCAAATTGAGAGAATTTCTGAGGCAGGATCTTGACGAAGGCTACAGTTTTGATGAATCCTATCAAAAGCTTAAGGAGATACTGAGAGACTAAACCTTGAGAAGGCTAAAACTTCTGAAACTCCTTTCTTGGTACAAGGAACTTCAGTTAGAAAAGTCCAAAATACAAATCTATCATGCAAGGATTGTTCTTGAAAAATTTCAAAAGGAAAAAGAGATTCTTGAGGCAGAATACAGGGATTGCATGGATTATCTTGAAAAGAAAAAAAGTTTTCCTGCTCATGAGCTTAGGGCCTGGATCAATTATTTTGAGGCATTAAAGGATTTCAGGGATATAGCCGAAAAAAAGATAGAAACCCAGCAAAAATATTTGAAAGAATTAAAAGAAGAACTTCTTGAAAAGAATCGAGAAAAAAGACTTATGGAAAGGCTTTATGAAAAGACCTTTTTAAAAGTTAACAGAGAAAACCTAAGGAGGTTTCTCAAGGAACTTGATGACTTAGTGTTATTGAGAAGAGGAAGAGGCCTTGATTAAAACGAAAACCCTTTTTCGGATAATAATTTCTTTAATAGTTATTAAATTTCTTCTCAGTGGGGTCTATGTTTATTCTGAATATGTCCAAGGTAGGGCTAAGAATCCCAAGGAAGGGTCTATTTATAGCTGTCCTCCTGAAATTAGTGATCTTCTTTTGACTGAAAAAAGAAGACTTCTTGAGAAGGCAAAGGAGCTTGAAGTAAAAGAAAAAGAGCTAAGACTTCTTGAAAAAAAGATTAATGAGCAGATGAATGCCTTAACAGAGCTTTCCAAAGAGGTTGAGGATAAGCTTAATAAAATTTCTGCTATAAAAGATGAGAGGATTAAACTTCTTGTTAAAGCCTATTCAGAGATGAGTCCAAGAAAGGCTGCAGAACAGTTATTGAACATGGATAGAGATATGGCTATTAAAATTCTCAGTCAGATGAAAAGCAACCAGGTAGCAAGTATCTTAAGTGCCATGCCTCCAGATAAGGCAGCTACTCTGGCTGAGGCTCTCTCTGGACTTCCACCGCGCGAATATTAACCTTCTCAAGAAATTTTCCCAAAAATAAACCCAGTTCAAAGAGAATGTATAGGGGTATTGCAAGCAAACTCATGTTGATAGCATCTGGTGTAGGAGTGATAATGGCAGCAAAGACCACACAGAAAAAAAAGATTTCTTTGCGATATTTAGCCACTTTGTGAGGTTTGAGAATTTTTAAAAGGCTTAAAAGGGCTAAAAACAAAGGAAGTTCAAAAATTAGCCCAAAGCTTATCAGAAAAAAGCTGAAGAAATTTACAAAATGTGAGAGAGATATGCTGGCTTCAAGGCTTTCTGTTTTAAAGGAGATAAGAAATTTAATACCATAGGGAAGGGTTATAAAATAGGCAAAGGCAACTCCCATGTAAAAGAAAATAAGCCCCAAAAAATAAAACATGAAAAAAAAGCTTTTTTTAAGATGGAGTATCTCATCAATGAGAGATAGCAAACCAAGATAGATTAACGGAAAGACAAGAATTAGAAAAAGGCAAAAGGAAAAACGAAGTAAGGCTAAAAGGGGTTCAGAGACTGAAAAAAAAACAAAATTTTGTTGAAATTTTTTTTCAAGGTGAAGGAGAATTTGGGGTGAATAAAAAAAGATGGCTATATAAAGAAAAAGTGAAGGTGGAAGTATGTAGAATCCTTTTTTTTTAAAGAGAAGTAAGAGAAACTTTAGAGTCCTTGCTAAATTAGAGTGTTTCATGAAGATTTAAAGGAGGTTTTCTTTAACCCAATTTACGGCATTTTCAAAAATGGCTAACCCTTCCGCAAGATAGGTGTTGAGTCTTGTCCATTTGGGGTGGTTGGTGAAGTGATTGAAAGCTTCAGGATGGGGCATAAGACCAAAGATTCTTCCTGTGGGGTCGCAAAGTCCTGCCACAGCCTCTTCAGAACCATTTGGGTTGTAGGGATATTCAAAAGTTGGCTCTCCTGTTTCAGGATGAATGTATTGAAGGGCAATCTGGCCTTTTTCTTTTAGTTCCTGCAAAAGTTCCTTACTTTCAGCAATAAATTTCCCTTCTCCATGTCTTACAGGAAGATAGAGACGCTCTAACCCCTTTAGAAATACACAGGGAGTTTCAGGGTTGACTTTAAGATGAACCCAGCGATCTTCAAATTTTCCAGAATCGTTATAGGTTAGCGTAACTTTCCGCCTTCCTAAGTAGTTCCCTCCAGGTAGTAACCCCGTTTTAACCAAAAGCTGAAAACCATTGCATATACCAAGAATTAGACCCCCTTTTTCAAGGAAACTCATAAGCTCATCCCAGAGGGAGATTTTTCCCTTTATTTTGAGGTATCTAAAACGGTGAGAACAGGCCTGAGCTGAGCCTAAATGATCTCCATCAAGAAAACCGCCTGGAAAACAAATAATATGATAATCCTTTAAAGATTTTTCTCCTGAAAAGATTTCTGAAAGATGAACGATCTCTGGAGAGCCTCCCACTTTTTTGAAAACATAATGGGTCTCAATTTCGCAGTTAATTCCATATCCCCAGAGAACAAGCACTTTAACTTTATTCATAACTAACCCTTGCAGCCCTTTTTTAATTGGGTATAATGACTTAAATTTGAAGTGTTATTATAACTCCTAAACCAGAAATTCAAAAGCCATGTTTTTTCTTTTTTGGATTATTTTTTTTCTTTTCGGTTTAAAGTCCCTTAACGCAGAAATTCTCTCAGCTAAGTTTGAACTTACCTTTACTCCTGAAAAAGAGCTTCTCAGCGGAAAGGCTCAATTCCTTGTTGATAAAGAGGGGTTCTATTCCTTTAGTGGAAAGGAAATAAAAATTTTCAAAATAACCCAGGGAGAAAAAAATCTGAACATATATCCTGATGAAAAAGAGGGTTTTTTCAAAGTATATGTAAAGGATACTAAAATTCCTCTGGTTATACTCTTTGAAAGGGAAGTTTCTTTTAAAAAAAGCCCCTTTCTTAGGATTTACGATAAATATCTTCCTTTTCCTGATAAACCCATACCCTTTGAATTGGAATTTAAAAATTATTCTTCCATTAAAAATTTTCTAATTATTCCTTATGAAGAGGTAGAACCTTCTTCTGAAGATAGTGTGGTATTTAAATATATTAGACCCCTTAAAGTCCCGCCTCCCCTTGTTGTAGCTTTTAATCTAAGAAAGAAAATAATAAGCCTAAATGTAAATGACAAAGAAATACTTTTTTATTTTGATCAATCCTATCCTGATGCAAAATGGGAACTCAAGGAAAAGGAATTGAAAAATAGGCTTTTGAAATTTGACAAGGACATTTTAAAAATTCCAAATAAAAAGCTTTTTGTTTTTGTCACTTTCAGTGAAGAGAAGGTTTATCCCTTAAGTGTCTTTTTGAGAAGGGATACCCTCAAGGATATTCCTTGTGATTCCTTTTTTCCGCTTTTGGTTGAAGAAATTTTTAAATACGAACTTAATTTAAGTGATTCCTTATTACTAAAGGCCTTTAAGATCTATTTTGGGGTTTATAAATTTTCCAAAGACAAAATTGAATTCCGAAGGGCTTTACTTTTGAATGACAACCTTGATTCCAAGATCTTTTTTTATTTTTATGAACATCTTGAAAGGGGTAGCGGTGAAGAAAATTTTGATAAGGCTTTGAAAAGTTATTATGAAACCTTTCTTTCAAACTCGTCCAGTGTGAAACCCTTTCGGCTTTTTCTTCAAGATCTCTTAAAAATTGAAAATGTTGAGGTAGAAAATTTCCAAAGGGTCTTTCTTAAAGTTGAAAATTTTGAACTTATTCCCACTGATGGAAAGGAGAAATATAAATTAAAATTTCTATTAACCCGGGAGGGCGATTATCGGCCCCTGAAAATAAAAGTCAAAATTGTTAGCCCAAGGATAACAAAAGAAGAAATAATTTCCTTTGAAGGCGATAAAGAGGTTTATGAAATCTCTTTTTCTGAGAAACCTGAGGAAATTATTTTTGACCCTGAATATAAAATTTTTCGGACCTTAACTTTTAAAGAGCTCTCTATGAGCTGGAAAACTTTAAGTGAAGTTAAATTTAGAGTCTATTTACCAAATAAAGAAAATTATACCCTATACAGGGAGATTATAGAAAAGTTTAGACATAATATCAGTGTCATCTCTTACAGCCAACCCCGTTTAGAGGCCCTTCCCCGTGAGAATATTCTTATTTTTCATGGGGCACCCTTAGGTTATCATCAACATCTTCCCGAAGAGGGCTTTTTCTTTAAGATTCTTCCTCATCCTCTCTCACAAGCTCACTTTTTAGCCTTTATAAAAGCCTCCTCAACCAGGGAAATTGCAGACTTTTTAAAGGTTGAAGATTCCATTAAGGATTATTCAGAATTTCACACAAAAGGAAAAAAAATTCTTTATAAAAGGGAAAAAGAACCCTCTCATAGGGGAATTAAAATTGAATTTTCAGCCAAAAGAGTTTACGGAACTAAACCTACTGAGTTTAAAACCCTTGAGGAAATTCTTCCTGAACTTCTTGCTTCTCAGATAATTTTAATAGGGGAGAATCATGAAAATTATTCCCATCACCTTTTTCAACTTGAGGTAATAAAGGCACTTTATAATTACTATCCTCAGCTTGTGATAGGGTTGGAGATGGTCCAGGTGCCCTTTCAAGAGTATCTTGATAAATTTATTGAGGGAAAAATTGATGAAAAGACCCTTCTTAAAGAGATTGAATACTTTGAACGCTGGCGATTTGATTATCGCTTATACAGGGACATTTTTCTTTTTGCCAGAGAAAAGAAAATAAAGCTTTTGGCCCTGGACATAAAAGGAGAGATTGTTAAAAAGGTCTTTAAAGAGGGCCTTTCCAAGCTTCTGGAAGAAGAAAAGTTGCATCTTCCTGAACTTGATCTTTTTAGACCTGAATACAGGAATTATCTCGAAAGAATTTATCAAAAACATGGGTTTAAAGATAACGAGACCAATTTTGAATACTTCTATCAAGCCCAGGTCTTGAGAGATGAACATATGGCTGAAAGGGCAGTGGAATTTTTAAAGAAAAATCCTTCTTATAAAATGGTGATTCTTGTGGGAAGAGGCCATCTTGAATATGGGTATGGAATCCCAGCTTCTTTAAAAAGAAGAAACTTTTACAATTTTAAATCTATTATTCTGGGAGAGCTTGAAAGAATTAACCCCCCTCTTGGTGATTACTGGTTTTTCCCCGATTTTGAAAAGAACTTTGAGCCCTCACCTAAGCTCGGGGTTATCCTTGAGGAGATTCATGATACAAAAGAAGGGGGCTTAAGAGTAAAAGAGGTTTTAAAGGAAAGTCTTGCTGAAAGAGCAGGGCTAAAAGCCGGAGATGTTTTATTAAAAATTGATGAAGATGTATTAAAAAAGGTAAGTGATTTACTACTTCATTTAACCTTTAAGAATAAGGGAGACATTATAAAGTTAGAAGTTTTAAGAGAGGGAAGACAAACAATAATTGAAATCAAAATTTAATAAATTTAATAAAATAAATGGGGCCAAAGGGGCCCCCTCAAATTAAGACGATTTATTTATTTTACTGCGTCTTCAAGTTTTTTGCCAGGGGTGAACTTCACAACTTTTTTGGCAGGGATTTTTAAAGGCTCACCGGTTCTTGGATTCCTACCAGTTCTTTCAGCTCTCTTTACTACCTGAAAGGTTCCAAATCCAACAAGAACGACCTTATCACCTTTAGAGATGGCTTCCTGAACGGCCTGCATAAAGGCATCGAGCAATTTCTCTGCATTTGCCTTAGTGGTTCCAGCAATTTCAGCCATCCTCTTAACCAGATCTGCCTTGTTCATAGCCACCCTCCTTAAATTAAATTTTATTATTGTCTTTATAATAAGCTTTAAAATTTTGTCAAGGGCGAATTTTACAGAAATTAAGAGTAAAATCAATTAGAGAGCTCGACCAATTTGTCGAAAATTGACATCAATTTTGTTGGTCTCTTAAGAATAATAACTCGAAATTGCGCTATTTCTCTTTACTTTATCTTTGGCATGTTTTTTGATATAGATTATAAAAAAAACAAAAGGGGGGTTGAGCTATGATTAAGAAGTTGTTGGGGTTTTTGGCTGTATTAGGTCTTATGGTTTCACCTGTTATTGCTGCTGAGCAGGCTGGTTCTCAGGCCCAGGCTCAGGATCAGGGCAAGGAAGTAAAAGCCGAAAAGAAGAAGGCTAAGAAAGCCAAAAAGGCCAAAGCTAAAAAAGCTGAGAACGCAACTCAAGAGGCTCCCAAGCAGTAAGATTTCTTAAAGAGGAGAGGGGAGTCTCCCCTCTCCTTCTTTTAAAGAAATTTTTCTAAAACCTCTCGAAATTCTTTATTAAAATTAAAAATCTTTGTAAGCTAATTTTTTTTCAAAATTTTTAAACTTCTTTTTATTTTGATAGTTTAAAACTCTCTTTTATTAAAAATTTTGAATTACTTTACAAAGTTTTAAAATTTTTTTGAATTTACCTTTTTGTAATTTTTATCTTTGGCTAAAGATTACTTATAATTTCTCCTAAGGCATTACAAAAATGGTCAATTTCCCGATAGTTAATTATAAGAGGTGGGGTTAGTCTTATTATGTTTGGTTTGGGTTGAGTTACAAGAATATGCTTTTTCAAAAGACCTGCATAAACAGGCTGAGCAGTCTCATGAAATTCTATTCCAATTAAAAGCCCTTTACCCCTTACTTCTTTGATAAATTTTTTATTAGGGTCTATTTTTTCTATTTTTTCCATTAAAACCCTTCCTTTTAAAGATACCTCTTCAAGAAAGGACTTTTCTGAGACCATTTCAAGCACTTTCAGTGCCACAGCGCAGGCTATGGGGTTTCCTCCAAAAGTAGAGGCATGGCTTCCAGGTTTTAGGGCCTCCATAATTTCATTTTTTGCTATTATTGCAGAGAGAGGAAGCCCGTTTGCAAGGGCTTTTGAGGTGCAAAGGATATCTGGTTCAATTCCATAATGTTCATAGGCAAAAAGTTTTCCCGTTCTTCCAATTCCCGTCTGGATCTCATCAAAAATGAGAAGGGCCTTATATTTCTGGCAGAGCTCCTTTCCCTTTTCAAGAAAATCCCTGTTTAAGGGATAAACCCCTCCTTCTCCCTGAATGGGTTCAAGGATTAGGGCACAAACCTTTTCATTGAAGGCATCCTCTAAGGCTTTAAGGTCATTGGGAGGGATAAAGGTTACCCCTTCCAATAAAGGTTTAAAGCCCTCCCAATAGCGAGGTTGTCCTGTAACTGAGAGGGCTCCATAGGTTCTTCCATGGAAAGAGTTTTCAAGGGCAATAAACTGATATTTTCCCTCTCCGAAGTTTTCAAAGGCATAGCGTCTTGCAAGCTTTAAAGCTGCTTCAACTGCTTCTGCCCCTGAATTAGCAAAAAATACCCTTTCTCCAAAGGTAAGTTCCACAAGTTTTTTAGAAAGCCTTGCCTGAGGCTCTGTATAATAAAGATTGGAGGTATGCCAGAGCTTTTCAGCCTGATCTTTCAAAGCCTTAACCAAGGCAGGATGAGAATGTCCAAGATTGCAAACGGCAATCCCAGCTGTGAAATCAAGATATTCCTCTCCATCTTCAGTAAAGAGTCGAGTTCCCAATCCTTTAACAAAGGCAAGCCTTTCTCTCTTATAATTGCGAGCAAGATAAAGCTCCCCCATTTCAACTATATACCCCATAGCTAACCTCTAAGTTTGGTAATAATTTTTTGAATTAGTTTGCAGTATAGAGCAAGATTTTCAAATTCACAAGAGAAAAATGGAGATCAGGATTCCTTTCTCAATCTTACAGCAAAAAAGCCGTCAAGATTGTGAATATGGGGGTAAGTTTTTAAGAATTTCTCCTCTTCTACAAGCTCGCGTGCTCTTTCTCCGCTAAATTTTTCAAGGATATCTAAAGGATTTTCAGGCTTGAATTCAGGATGTTTAGCAAGAAATTGTTCTATAACCCTTTCATTTTCCTCTGGCTCAAGGCTACATGTGGCATAAACAAGGATGCCTCCTTTTTTCAGGTAAGGTGCCACCCCCTCAAGCAACCGAAGCTGTCTTTGGGGAATCTCTTCAAAATCCCTTTCAGTTCTTGCCCATTTTATGTCAGGGTGCTTTCTTATAACGCCTGTTCCCGTGCAGGGTGCATCAATAAGAATTCTATCAAAGGGTTTGGGATTTAACTCCTTAAGTTTTTCCACCACATCTCCTACAAATACTTGGGGTTCCCTTAAACCAAGTCTTTTAAAATTTTCCTTTAATTTTTCTAACCTCCAATCATAGAGATCAAAGGCCCAGATTTTCACTTTATCCCCGGTTAATTCGGCTATGTGAGTGGTTTTTCCACCGACTCCTGCGCAGGCATCAAGAATTTTTTCTCCAGGTTTTGGATCTAAAAGAAGGGTTACAAGCTGACTTGCTGAGTCCTGCACGCTGAACCATCCGAAATCAAAGGCCTTAAGCTCGGTGATTTTGCCTCTATAGTCCTTAAGAATAATCCCGTAAGGGCTATATGGGCAGGCCTCAGCCTCAGGGACTTCTTCTTTTCTCAAGAATTCAAGAAAATTATCCCTTGTTACCTTTAGAGGATTAACCCTTATTACCAGAGGTGGTCTTTCGTTGCTTGCCTTGAGAAGTTTTTCAAGATCTTCATAACCCCATCTCTTGAACCATTTTATTACTAACCATTCTGGAAAGGAGTATTTAATGGAAAGGTATAAAAGAGGGTGCTCCTTTGGTGGTTCTGGAAGGCTTTCTTTGTTCTGAGCAATGGCTCTAAGAACAGCATTTACAAAACCTCTTATCCAGGTGCCCCTTCCTCTTCTCAAAAGAATTTTTAGAGTTTCTGCAATGGCTGCCCTTTCGGGAATCTTTGTGAAAAGGATTTGATAAATTCCAAGACGAAGGGCATTTTTTACCTCAAGATCCATTTCATCAAGGGGAACTGTTGAAAAACGCCCTATGAGAAAATCGAGATAATAAAGATGTCTTATAACTCCATTTACCAGTTCCCCTACAAGGGCTCTATCCCTCTCATCAGGAAGAACACTTTTCGTTAAAATTTGAGAAAGAATTTCATCAAGAAGGGGTTTTCCCTTTTCCCAGCGAAGAAGAATTTTTAAAGCCACAGCTCGAGGATTCGTTTTCGGAAGTTTTCCCATATTGAGTTCTCCTTAGGTCCATTTAAGGGCAAGTTGTCTTAAACTGAAGAGGCGGTCTCTCAAGATAGCTGCCTTTTCAAATTCGTAATTTTTGGCAGCCTCCTTCATCTCCTTTTCCACCCTCTCCATTTCTGCCCTCAATTCCTCAAGGCTTTCAAAGGCCTCTTCAATTTCAACCATTTTTTCAAGATCCACATAATCAGCCTCAACCATTTTCATAAGGGGATCTTCAAGGGATTTCACAATGCTTTGGGGAGTGATTCCATGGGTTTTATTATATTCTTCCTGAATTTTTCTTCTTCTTTCAGTTTCGGAAATGGCCTTTTCCATGGCAGGAGTGATCCTTTCGGCATAAAGAATAGCCATGCCATTCACATTTCTTGCTGCCCTTCCCATGGTCTGAATAAGACTTCTTTCGGATCTCAAAAATCCCTCTTTGTCTGCATCAAGTATGGCAACAAGGCTTACTTCAGGGATGTCAAGCCCCTCCCTTAAAAGATTGATTCCTATGAGCACATCATAAACACCCTTTCGTAAATCCCTTATTATTCTTGCCCTTTCAATGGTTTTAAGATCAGAATGAAGATAGCAGGCCTTGATTCCAAGCTCCTTGTAATAATCTGTCAATTCCTCAGCCATTCTTTTGGTTAAGGTGCAAACAAGGACCCTTTCGTTGCGCTCTATCCTTTTTTTGATTTCAAAATAGAGGTCTTCAACCTGGTTACTTGAGGATCTTACCTCAATTTTGGGGTCAAGAAGCCCTGTGGGTCTTATAATTTGCTCAACAATGCGGCCTTCTGCTTTTTCTATTTCATAATCTCCAGGAGTTGCAGAAACATATATTACCTGATTAACCCTCTCTTCAAATTCTTCAAAGGTTAGAGGGCGATTATCAAGGGCAGAGGGAAGCCTGAACCCATACTCCACAAGTTTTTCCTTTCGTGAACGGTCACCCCGATACATGCCTCTAAGCTGGGGAATGGTGATATGGCTTTCATCAATAAAGATGAGAAAGTCATCAGGAAAGTAGTCAAGAAGGGTGTAGGGAGGCTCTCCAGGTTTTCTTCCATCAAAGTATCTGCTGTAGTTCTCAATGCCTTTGCAATATCCTGTTTCCTCAAGCATTTCAAGATCATAAAGAGTTCTCTTTTCAAGCCTTTCTGCGAAAAGATAAAGGCCCTGATTTTTGAAGTAGGCAACCCTCTCTTTTAACTCCTTTTTGATTTCCTCAATAATTCTTGGAAGATTGCCTTCAGAGGTGACATAGTGGCTTGCTGGAAAGATCAGAACATTTTGAACCTTCCCGAGGACCTTTCCCCTAAAGGGATCTATGATTTTTATACTCTCAATTTCTGGGCCAAGAAGGGATATTCTTACTGCCCTTTTTTCCTCATGGGCTGGAAAAATTTCAATGAGATCTCCTCTTACCCGAAAGGTTCCGCGGGTAAAGTCTGTTTCCACCCTTTGATAATGCATTGTAACAAGGGCTCTTATAAGCTCATCCCTTCTTATGCGATGACCTGTTTGTAAGTAAAGGTGCTTTGCAAAATATTCATGAGGCGCCCCAAGGCCATAAATACAGGATACACTGGCAACCACAATAACATCCCTTCTTGTAAGAACCGAGGTTGTTGCTGAATGCCTTAGGCGATCAATAAAGTCGTTTATGGAGGCATCCTTTTCAATGTAAGTATCTGTTTCAGGCACATAGGCCTCTGGCTGATAATAATCATAGTAGGAAACAAAGTATTCCACAGCGTTTTCAGGAAAAAGTTTTTTGAATTCGTTGTAGAGCTGGGCAGCAAGGGTTTTATTTGGGGCAATAATCAATGTTGGCTTTTTTACCTTGGCAATTACATGGGCCATGGTGAAGGTTTTTCCAGAGCCCGTAACACCAAGCAATACTTGGTGTTTAAGCCCCCTTTTAACACCCTCAACAAGCTCAGCTATAGCCTTGGGCTGATCCCCCCTTGGCTCAAAATCCGCTTTAAGCCTGAAATCCGCCTCTTTTTTGGGTATGAGAATCTCCATGGCAGTTTTTAAATATAAGACATTTTTAAAGATTTTCCCTTCCCTGATAAAAATCTTGAAAAAACTTGCGAAACCTAAAGGCTTTTGGCTATTCCTTGAATAAATACCTTTAGTCTGCACAATTATACAAAAGGATAGGAAAAAGACCATCAACCCTTGTAGGAAAAAAACTTGGAAACCTCTTCGGAATACCCTTTACCTTTTCCCTCGTAAATAAATAAAGGTGGAAGAATTCGGGTCTCCTCTTTTGCACCTTTAATAGCCTTCACAAGAACAAGCCTTGCCTCATCTCCAGGGTAGGAGTGAACAAGTCTTAGAACCTTTGGCTCAAGGTTTGCTTCTTTAAGAGAATAAATCAACTCTGTAAGACGAAAGGCTGTAAAAATAAGATAAAATCTTCCCCCGTTTTTCAAAAGGGAACTTCCCGCCTTTAAAAAGGTTTTAAGCTCAAATTTGGTCTCCCTTCTTGCAATATTTTCTGTCTCATAGGGACTTTTTCTTCCACACTCTTCTTTGAAATAAGGTGGATTGGCAAAGATTACATCAAAGACCCCGGGCTTAAATGGAGGCTTTAAGGCATTCCCTCTCAGAACAAAGGCCCTCTTTTCAAAGCCATTTTTAGAAATCCCAAGAAACAACCCTTTGAGATAGAGGGGCTCTATTTCAAGAAGATAAATCTTAACTTTGGGAAATCTCAAAAGGCAGATAAAGCTTATAACTCCAGTTCCTGCACAAAGCTCAGCGATTCTTTCTCCAGGTTTGAGGCTAATAAAATTAGCCAAAAGCACACTGTCAATTCCGAAGCGAAAGCCCCTTTTGGGCTGAAAAATTCTAAGCCTTCCTTCTAAAAAAGGAGTCTCTTCAAGAAGATTGTGGAAGGAGCTTTCCATATCTTTCAAGGACATAATTTAGGGCATCTTCCTTGGATTTGAGAAAACCTTCAACAGTTTTGATTTCCACATCTTCAAGAATTTCTTTAAAAATCGGGCCAGGAGTAAAACCAAGGGCAATAAGATCCTTTCCTGTAATAAGTCTTTCCCTTTTTTCAACCCTTTCAAGCTCTTTTTTAAGTTTAAAAAGCTCTTTGAAAAAGGCATTCAGTTTCTCTTCATAGTCAGGTTCTTTATCAGGCCCCTTTGAGGCAAGGGAGTCTGCAAGGGCAACCACCCAGAGCTCAAAGAGATTGGGATGTGCTTTAATGAGATTTCTTTTGGCTCTCAGGGTGATTCTGTCTTCCTCACGCTCTCTTAAGAGATGACAGGGCCGCATGTGGTTTTTAACAAGGCTTGACACCCTTTCAATGATTTCATTCTTAAACCGAAGGGCCTTGGCTCGCTTTTCCCAAAGCTCTGCTCCTACCTTTTCATGGGTGTAAAAGGTTATTCTTTCTTCAGTCTCCTGAAAGGTATAGCCCTTTCCAAGATCGTGAAAAAGGGAGGCAAGTTTTATTGAAATGATAAAATCTTCCTCATAAAAATCAGGTGGCACCTCTTCAATGCCAAGATATTTCTTTGGCTCAGAAAGAATAATTTCAGCCCACCTTAAGGATTCAAGGCAGTGGGAAAAGACATCCAAATGATGAAAGCTTGGCTGAGGCATTCCCTTACAGGGCTTAAATTCAGGAAAGAGTATATCAAAAATACCATCCTCCTCCAAAAGCCGAAAGGTCAAAAAACATTTAGAGGAGAGAAGAATGTGCTTTAGCTCAAGCTGGATTCTTTCTGCCGCACAAAGGCTGAGTTTTTCTTTGTGTTTCCTAAAAAGAAGCCTTGTTTCTTTTTCAATTTCGCCGTAGCCCTGTGAAAAAAAGCGATACCCCCTTAAAATCCTCAAAGGGTCTTCTTTTAGATTTTTTTCTCCAAGAGCACGGAGAATCCCATCTTTTAGGTCTTTTAAACCTTTAAAGGGATCAAAAATTTTTAAAGGGCCTTCAAAGAGCGAAAAAAGGGGTATAGCCATGGCATTGATAGTAAAGTCTCGCTCTCTTAAGTCCTCTTCAAGGGTTTCTCCACGATAAAGGGTCAAATCTATGGTATATCTTCCTTTAGAAAGCCGAAAGATTCCAAATTCAGGAGAGAGAGAAACAGGGGTATAAGAAAGAATCTGAGAGAGAAAGAGTTGAAGTTTTTCAGGCTCATCCTTTACTGCAAGATCAAGGTCAGATATTTTTTTTCCAAAGAAAAAATCCCTTACTGCCCCTCCAACAATGAAAAGGTCCTTTCTTTGTGAAAATTTTCTCAAAAAAATTAAGATATTCTCTTTTTCAGGAAAGGATAGCAAATTAAGAAACCTTTCCCTTTCAGCTTCCTTTAGCTCAAGCCACATAGCCTATAGATAAAAATTTCTTTTGGAAGATTGTTAAAATTTAAAGTAAAATAGGAAAAAAGCAATTTAAGGAAAGGGAGATTTTAAAATAAAATGAAAGGAAAAAGGGCCCTTGTAATTGCTGGATTTGATCCTTCCGGGGGAGCAGGTCTTCTTATGGATGTAAAGGTGCTGACTCTTTTAGGATTTAAGGCTTGCGCTATTCCCTCTTCCCTTACCTTTCAGAGCTCAAAAGTTTTTGAGGATTGGGTGCCTCTAGAAAGGCATGCCTTTGAGAGAATGCTTTGGCTTACTTTGGAAGATGAAGTGCCAGTGGGGGTAAAAATAGGTATGCTTGGAACCCCTGAATTTGTTGAAATAACCGCATCAATTCTTAAAAAATATCGCAAGGAAATCTCCTTTATAGTTCTTGATCCTGTGCTTAAGGCAACCCTTAAGAAATCCCTTTTTGCAGGAAAGGATTTCTTAGAAAGGCTAAAAAGAGAGCTCTTTCCTCTGGCAGATATTATCACCCCTAATGTTAAAGAAGCAGAAATATTAACGGGGCTAAAAATTGAGAGAAAAAGAGATATTGAAAAAGCCCTCTTTATCTTGAAAGAGCTTGGGGTTCTCTTTCCAGTAATAACTGGGGTTGAGAAGGGTAAAAAAAGAGTTACCTATTTTTTGAATAAAGATGGGAAGGTTAAAAAAATTGGGGTAAAAAGCCTTCCTTATGAATTTCACGGAACGGGATGTGCCTTTTCCTCAGCTCTTCTTGCTTATTTTCTTAAGGGCTATGAGTTTGACATAGCTGTAAAGAAGGCAACTTTCTGGGTTTATAGAAGACTCCTGAGCGCAGAAAAAGATGCTGATAGAAATTCTGAGGGCCTTTTAATTTTTCTTTAAAACCATATTTAAATTTCAGCTACAGCAAAAAACAAAGACAAAATTTATAGGTTTGATAGTTGTAAGCCCTTTAGCTTGCGTAAAAATCTCTCGCGCAAGCCTGCGTGAAGAATTTACAACAGGGTAGTTATAGGCTTCAGCCCTCAAAAAAAATGCAACCTAAAGGTTGCTGTAACTGTTAACCAAAAATTTTTGAATTTAAAAGGTTTGATAGGCGCAAGCTTTAAACTGCAAAGATTCTAAAAAAGAAAAAAAAGGGAGCACAAGGCCCCCTTTTTTCTCTGGATTGAGGTGTTTTAGAAGAAGAGTTCAAGAGAGCCGTAAAGGTTCCACATCTTTTCAATGGGCACATACATGGTCATAGCCTTTAGTGTATCTTGCGGATTAGTAGATTTCACCCATTTCTTGATATCATCAATCTTTCTTGGGGTCTCAAGCCAGTTGGCAGAACCATAATAATCAAACCAGTAGTGCTGAAAACCCACTCTGAGAAGGGCCCGGGCATTCTTGGTGAGTTTCTGTCCAACAGGGAGGTCCTGCTGCCAGTAAATCTCAGCCACATGTCCGCGAGTGGAGAGCTTGTTCATGTAAGGATCGTCTGAGCCCACATGGAAGGGCATCCACCACTTTGAGCCGTAATTGTATTCAAGCCCAAGTCTTGCCCCATTGATTTGAGGAATGGGGATTCTGACTCCGGCATAAAGGGCATAACCGGTTCTTGTCTTCTTTTTAATATCACTTGGATTCATGCTCATACCATTGAGGAGGGTGTAATACATGTTCATAGGAATAGGAGCTACATTGGTTCCATTGCTCTCAAATAAAGTCATAGACATCTGTCCAATAGCTCTTGGCTCGGCAATGCTCATACCAAGAGAAATGAAGTAGTCAAGACCATCAAGGTTGAAGAGCTTGACATTTTTGTGGGTCCAGGTAAGACCTATCTCATAGATATCTCCGAGATTGGTTCTTGGTTTCATGCTTGCTGGCATATACATACCAAAGGCAGGATTAAACATGTAGAGGTCACCACTTGGGAAGTCAAAGATATCCTGGGCTTTAAAGGCCTGGAAATTCAGGAACTTATTATCTTTATCATAGACATCCCAGTTAATTCCGTAAAACTCCACATCGTCCTTTGCCCTGTCAAGGGGCATCTTAAAGCCTGATTCAAAGCCCCTTCCGTAGCAGAACCTGATTCTTCCCCATTCGTAATCATAGCCAATGGTTGCACCATCAAAGGGCACATCAATGTTAATGGCCGTAGGGGTGGCATCCCTCTTGTCAAGGCCTTCTCTGAACTCCTGAGGGGTTCCGTGGGTGGTTGGCCTTCTTCCAAAGGAGATCCAGATGGGTTTATCAAAGAGGTAGCTTATGTTGAAATAGGCCCTGTCCACATAAAGCCTTGAATCGTCTGGTCTCACTCCGTAGGTGAAATTGTTCTTCATGGGGAAGAAGAGATGAGGTCCAAAATAGTCATCACCCATTCCCCAGGCCTTATTATAGGCAAGCCTTACCTTGGCGGCTGTGTTCTCCGTGGGCTTAAAGGAGAGATCCAGTCTTAAACGATTGGTCCAGAGGGAGTCATTGTCCTCCTTATGGGAGCGAGTCTTTTTCTCAAA
>CAZQQV010000003.1:47538-49751 GCA_964595655.1 uncultured Caldimicrobium sp. | reverse complement strand
TTCATCTTACCATCTCCCCTTCCATCCTTTGCAGGGTCAGAAAGAGCAAGTAAAACTTCGTAAGTATTGGGATTATCCCCTCTGTCTACATAAAGTCTAACAGGTACCATATCTCCTCTCTGATCATACACATACCAGTCAAAGACCCAGCTGTAAGAGCCGTCCTCCAAGGGTTTATCTGGCCTTGTTGTAGCATCATACTTCTCTATAAGGGTGTTTGTATTGACAGGGGTCCTTGAATCAAAAATAAGCTCAGCAAAGATGGTGGATGTTGCCTTTGCTGGCATTACCTTTGGAATGAGGTAGGGCTTAAGGGTTTTTAGATCTGCTGAAGTTGTCTTAGGATCAGCACCAAGAAGGCTCATTCCAAGGGCATTCTGAAGAGTAAAATGATCTTTGTCCGCCTCATTTATAAAGAATTGTCCATCTCGGGTATAAAAAATATTTCCCTTTTTGTCCTGAAGGATAAAAAAACCCTTTCCAACAATGGCAAGATCTGTGGGAACATCTGTTGTTTGAATGGCCCCTTGAGTAAAAAGAGGCCGAATGTCCTTAACATTGGTGCCATAACCCCTTTCCCTCCCAAAAACCTCGCTCTGTCTCACTATCATATTGGCAAATTCAAACCTTGAGCCCTTAAAGCCAACGGTATTCAGATTGGTAATATTGTCAGCAGTAACCTTGGTGGCTAAAGAATCACTGTAGAGTCCTGTGTAGCCCACAAACATTGTCCCAAAAAGACTCATAGTTTTTACCCCCCAAGAATTTCTTTTATTTGATCAAGTTTTAAAGTTTCACTATCATTAATTTTTAAAAGAGGTGTTTCTCCAAGAACAGCCCCTGTCACTTTGGCTACAACCCTCGGTGTAACGGTAGTAGCCTCTTTTCCCTCACCCACAGTGATAGAGATTTTGTAATTTCCATCAGGCAAGACATTTCCATTATCATCTGTTCCATCCCATGAGATAGTATTCACACCCTTTGGCAAATTGTATAAAGTTAAAGTTTTTACTACCTTGCCTTGGGCATCCCTTATTGTCACAAGGGCCTTATTAGCTGGCTCCGTCAGCTCAAATTCCGCTCCAAGAAATTTCCCCTTTTCAATTCTTACAGTATTTCCCTCAACCTTTACACTCTTTCCCACAAGATTAGCAAAAAGGGTGAATTCATTGGCTTTATAAAGATTTACGAGCTGGGAAAGTTTATCATTGAGATTCATAAGCTGATCCACCTGATTAAAGGCAGCAAGTTGTAGAGCCATTTCATGATTTTCAATGGGTTTCATGGGATCCTGGTATTGAAGTTGCGTGATGAAAAGCTGCATGAAGGCCTCTTTATCAAGCACCTTTTTGGGAATGCGGGACAAATTGGCAGGTTGACCTGTTTTTTCATCAACTTTGTTTACCACAGCCATATTTTTTCACCTCCTAAACTAATGCGATTAAACTATGTTATTAAACTATGCGATATAATATCCCCCTGTGGTAAGGGGAGCTTTCTTTGGCTTCCTGATTTACTTCTTCCAAAACAACATCTTTATTTCTTCCCCTGAAAGGTTTCCTCTTTTCTTCTTCTGCAAAGGCCTTTCCTTCAGAAGTGGTTAATCCAAGGGAAACCTGGAATTCCCTTACTTTAAAGCCAAGCTCCTCAATGTGCTGTCTCAATTGAGAAAGCTCCTCTCTTAAATGATGAAAGGCCTCGTGTTTTTCAACCCTTATTTGAATTTCAACCTCACCATCATGCACCCTTAAATTAACCTCCATTTTTCCAAGTTCAGGAGGTTCAAGCTGAACAAAGGCCTTCTTTTCTCCCCTTGGAGAAACTTCAATTGCAATGTCCTTTATAAATTCAGGCAATCTCTCCACTCCAACTTTTGGTACGGTCTGAGGGATCTCTCTTGTAACTTTCTCAGCCTTAACCATTTGAAAATCCTTAAAATCAATCCCTTGAACAAAATTAGAAAAATCCCTGGATTCTTTCTGAGGTGCATCGAAATTTAGTTCTTTAATCTTCAAATAACCCTCTTTTAAATTCTCCTTGGGAATGAGAAAAATTTCCCTTTCTTTTCCCACAATAATTGTCCTCTCAGACATTGCTTTTAACTTTATTTCCTCTCCATACTCACTCACTTTCTTTTCCAGAAAGTTTTTTATCTCCTCTTTTACAGAGGAAGGAAGCTCATCAAAGGCCTTTTTAATTTCTGTAAAAACCTC
>CAZQQV010000003.1:0-47438 GCA_964595655.1 uncultured Caldimicrobium sp. | reverse complement strand
AAATGAGATAAAAGATTAACCGTATTCCCAAAAAGAGTTTTTACAAATCTTTGAGCCTCAGAAGAGAGCTTTTCATCCTTTCCAAGACTTTCAATTTCTTCAAAAAGCCCTGAAATCTTGGTCAAATTTTCATTAAGAGAAAAATCAAAAGATAACCTTTTGAAAAGACTCTTAAAGCTCTCAATTTCTTCTTCTTTCCCTTGAGAGGAAATCTCATTAAAAATTTCTTTTCCTAAGAGAAAAATTACTATAAATAACGAGTCCCTTTCCCCTTCCTCTAAATTTCTTGCAAAATCCTTTGCATTCTCCCATTTTTCCAAATCAGGATATATTTCTTTCCTATAAGATATTTCTATTAGATTGCTTGAGTTATCCCTATTTGTCTCCTGATTTTCATTCATAAGGGAAAAAAGGAAATTCAAAAGAAGCTCAAAAAAACTACTACTTTCTGCAGCCTGAGAATTTTGTAATTTCATTCCTCCTTGAGTCACATCACCAAAAGGTAGAAAATTTAATTCAATACCTCTCATCTTTTCCCCTCACCCTTAATTATCTATTAACTTTATTTCAAACTTTATGCCTGATTTTTAAAAACCTAAACACAAAAAAGGCTTTAAATAACTAGCTTTTTCGCCCTTGAATAGAAAAGGAATTCTTTTTTACCTCTGCCCGGAAAAATTTTTCAGGAAAAATTTTTCCTTTCTTGGGGTTATGAGTTAAAGGTATGCAGTAAGTATGCCATTCAATTTTATGTTTTTTTGGTAGTTTGGCAGGCCGCAAGCTTTAGGTTGCATGAGAGTTTTTGGTGCGGGCTTAAGCTTGCAGATACCAGGTTTTGAATTCTTCGGGGGATCTAATAGCTGCTCTCCCTTTTAAGATTTTTGGGGAGCTCAGAAGAATACTACCGAGATATTACTGGCTCAAATGGGAACTTGAAATTTATAAAAAAGCTCTTATGATTTTATTGTAGATAGTTCTTTGAAAAGATGGGGGCGAAAAGGGTTCGACGGGGATAGGTAGGATTAAACCGCAGGCCGTGGTCGCACCCGCCACGTAAAAAAGGGTGCAAAAACACAACTGCCAACGAATACTCCTACGCTTTGGCCGCCTAAAAGGCGCGCGGCCACGCTCTCAAGAGGTGTCTGCCCTCGCCCTCTTGAGGGTGTGACCCAGAGGGCTTTGGAAATTCCGGGTGGCGAGACCGGAATTTCCGAGAGACCTCTCGCCTGGTAGAGGGCCTCGGTGCCTGTGACGAGCCCTCTATGAGAAAAAAACACAGGCTAAGCCTGTAGGGGTTTAATCTGAACTATCTCCGGACGCGGGTTCAATTCCCGCCGCCTCCACCAATTTGCCTTTCTTTAATCAAGCTCTCCATAACCCCCTCCACCAGGGGTCTCAATTACAACAATATCACCTTTCTCAACTTCAAAGGTCCCCTTGTCAGGAAGTTCAATTAATTTACCCTTTCTAATTAGGAAATTTTTTCCTGGCTCACCTTCAGATCCGCCCCTAAGTCCATAAGGCTTAGTCTTTCTTCTCTCTGTTAAAAGACTTACTGTCAGAGGTTCAAGAAAGAAATATTCTCTTATTATTCCATCACCCCCGCGATATTTTCCCTTTCCTCCAGATCCTCTTCTTATGGCATATCTTTCAATTCTTACAGGAAAGGTGGTTTCAAGAACTTCAATGGGAGTATTCATGGTATTGGTCATGTGGGTATGCACGGCAGAAAGCCCATCTTTCCCAGGACGAGCTCCCATTCCTCCTCCAATGGTTTCATAATAGGCAAATTGAGAGTTTCCAAAGGAAATGTTATTCATAGTCCCACAGGAGGCTGCAGGAATTAAATCAGGTAAGGCCTCATGCAAAGCACCAAGAAGCACATCAATCACTCTCTGAGAGGTCTCTACATTCCCTCCGGATACAGCTGCTGGATACTCTGCAGAAAGAATGGTCCCAGGTTTCGTTATAACTTCAATATCTCTAAAAAGCCCATGATTAATAGGAAACTCTCCAAGGGTATTTAAAAGGGAGATAAAAACATAGTAAACTGAAGAGACCGTGACTGCCCTTGGGGCATTGACAGGACCTCTTACCTGTCTCGGATTCTCAGAAAAGTCGCAAACCACCTTCTCAGGAGTAATTTTCACCCTCACACTTATGGGAATTAATCTTTCTTCCAAGCCGTCTCCATCAAGATAATCAGTAAAGCTAAAACACCCCCTTTTCATTCGCCTTAATAATTCAAGGAAGGCCCGCTCTGTATAATCCTTTAATTCTTCGATAGCTGAAAATAAAAAATCCTTTTCGTATCTATTTAAAAGCTCTAAAATTCTCCTCTCTCCCCTTTGGAGAGCAGAAATCATGGCTCTCAAATCACCTTCTCTTTCCTCAGGATTTCGCATCTTTTGGAGAAGTTCTTTAAAGAGACTTTCTTGAAACTTCCCTTCTCTTTGTAAAAAAGTGGGAAGAATCCTTATGCCCTCCTCTTCTATGCTTTCGCAAAGCCCCATACTTCCTGGCACCCTACCTCCCACATCACTGTGATGTGCTCTAACCAAAAGAAAGAAAAGAAGCTCCTTTTTGTGAAACACAGGCTTTATCAAAGTGATATCTGGAAGATGAGTTCCTCCATGAAAGGGGTCGTTGGTAATAAGAATATCTCCCTCTCTCCACTCAAAAAGGGGTAGAATAACCCTCATGGTTTCTGGCATAGCTCCAAGGTGAACAGGAATATGTGAGGCCTGAGCCACAAGCTCTCCCTTCCAATCAAAAAGGGCACAGGAAAAATCCATTCTCTCACGAATATTAGGTGAAAAAGAAGATCTTTTTAACACCACCCCCATTTCCTCTGCAATACCTGAAAGAAGCTTGTTAAAAATCTCAAGCTCAAAGGCCTTCATCCTCTCATCCTCTCAACAAGCAAAGTTTTATTTTTTAATACTTTTAAGTAGAAATCCTCTTCAAGATAAAATGTAGTAAAATCTTCCACAATAAGGGCTGGCCCTCTAATTATTTCTCCTTCTTTCAAAACATCCCAGTTAATTATTTTAACCTTCTGAAAACCCTTTTCTGTGTAAATCTCTCCTTCAAGGTGGTGAAAAGAGTTCTCCTTTTCTTCTATATTAAAATCTTCAAAGGGGGTCTTCTTTTTTACTCTTAAGCGAAGGGTTACAATCTCAATAGGGCGATTTTTCAAGGAATAACCGTAAAATTTTTCATGTTCCCTTTCAAAGGAGGCCTTGAGATCTTTGCTCAGTGGAATTGTAAGTTCATAACCCTGACCTTGGTATCTTAAATCTGCAAAAAATTCAAGCTCAAAGTCATCAAAATCTATCGTTCTTTGCTGAAAATATTCTCTTGCCCGCTCTTTAAGTCTTAAAAGAAGGTTTTTTAATTTTTCTTTTTCTGATAGTTTAATTAAAACTGTTTGAGAGAAATCCTTTATATAATCTGCAAAGTATAGTCCGAAAGCTGAAAAGGCACCTGCAAATTTGGAAACGAGAATTTTGGGAATACCAAGATCCCTTGCAAGGGAGCAGGCATGAAGTCCTCCAGCTCCCCCAAAGGATAAGAGAACAAACTCCTTGGGATCAAACCCCCTTTCAACGCTCACCTTGGAGATAGCTCTTGCCATATGGGTGTTGGCTATTTTGATGATTCCAAGAGCGGTTTCGTAGGGAGAAAGACCTATTTTTTCAGCCACTTGAGAGATGGCCTTTAGAGCACGATCTCTATCAAGAAGAAGTTTTCCTCCGAAAAATCTATCTGGAAGAATTCTTCCCAGAAGAAGATTGGCATCAGTTACAGTGGGAATTAAGCTTTTTCCATAACAGGCAGGTCCTGGATCAGCCCCAGCACTCTGAGGCCCAACCTTTAGGGCTCCGCCAGCATCCACATAGGCAATGGAGCCTCCACCTGCCCCAACTGTATGAATGTCTATCACAGGGATCCCAACAGGAAATCCGTCCAAAAGATACTCTTTGGTAAAAGGAAGATCTCCATCAATAAGGCATACATCCGTTGAGGTCCCACCCATATCAAAGGTTATAATTTTTTCAAAACCGAGAGTTTTACCAAAAATTAGACCCCCAAAGGCTCCTCCAGCAGGTCCAGAAAGAATGGTATGAACAGCTAATTTCTTAGCCTCATCAAGGGATATAAATCCCCCATTTGATTGCTGTATAAAAATCTCTTTGTTCAGTAAATTTTGTTTGAGAGTTTGAAGATAATTTTTAATCACAGGCAAGAGATAGGCATTTATAGCGGTGGTTGAAGTTCTTTCATATTCTCTGAATTCTGGAAGGATCTCAAAGGAAGCACTTATTTCTATACCTTGAAAGGCCCTTTCAAGGGCCTCCTTTAAAATCCTTTCGTGAACAGGATTTACATAACTGTTTAAAAAGCAAAGAGCTATGTTAAAAAGTTTTCTCCCTTCTATTTCCTTTAGAACTCTTTTTATTTCTCCCTCTTCAAGGGGTTTTAAAATTTCACCTTTTGGCCCAACTCTTTCCTTTATTCCAATGACATCTTCAGGGTTTACAAAATGAGGAGGTTTTTCCACGAAAAAATCGTAAAGTTTTGGCCTTGTTTGGCGCCCGATAAAAATTATATCTTCAAATCCAGAGGTTGTAATTAGTAGAAACCTATCTCCTTTTCTTTCAAGAAAGGCATTGGTTGCCACAGTGGTTCCATGAATGAGAGTTTTAAAAGGAAGATTCTCAAGTCCTTCAAGAATGGCACAAGCTGGATTCTTTGGCGTTGAAGAAACCTTAAAAAATTTAAGAGTAGAGCCCTCTTTATAAACAATATCTGTAAAAGTCCCGCCTGTGTCCACAGAAACTTTCATAGAAATTCTCTCTTAAAAATTTCTAAAAGGTAAATTATAGCCTAAACTTGGGCCCTTTTCAAAATTTGTGGCAAAAACCTATTAATTTGCACTCCCTTGGGTAATTATTCAATTTTTAGAATTGTTTAAAAAATTACTTAAATGAGATGATTTTCTATATAATTCCAAATAAGTTGATAATCGGGAATTCCTTGAATATGAAAAGTGTGCATACCGAGTGCTTTAGGAATCTTTATATCATCCTCAAAGGTATCTCCAATCATAAGAGTTTCCTCTGGTTTAAGACCAAAGTGTTCCAGCGCTCTTTTAAAAATCTCTGGCCTTGGCTTGAGATATCCTACCTCGCACCCAAGAAAGACAGCGTCAAAATAAGGAAGAAGCCTATGTCCCTCAAGGATGGGATATAATCTGGCATCCCAATTAGAAATTACGGCAACTTTAAGACCCTGATCTTTAGCTTTTCTAATAAATTCCTCAAAGCCTTGGGCAACTTTTACACATTGAGGATTTGAAAAATACTCATAGGCTTTCTCAAAGGCCTCCTCAAAAAATTCAAGATTTTTATATTCCTCAAAGGCCATTTCAAAGACTTCTCTCCAAGCCTTTTTACAAATTTGTCCATTTAAGGGAGGGACTAATTTCTCTTTAAAAATCCTTTTAAAGAAGGTTCGCATTTTTTGAGTAGTAAGCTCAGGATCAAGATCTATACCAAAGGTTTTCCAGATTCTTCTGTAAATTTCTCCCAAACTCGGATTAAATAAAAGAAAGGTTCCCTCGGCATCAAGAAAAAGGCACTTTAGCATAGGAGAGTTATTGTAAAGGCTTCAGGGTTTTTCGATATTTGGGTGGGACCGTCTCAGGAAATTGGGTATAATGAATAACACCCCTTTCATCGTAATAGTAATAAATAGTTCTTTTCGTTTTTGTAAAAGTAGACTCTATGCTTGATAAATCTGTTCCATTAGAACTTGACGGGACTTCTTCCAAGGTAAGATAATTTTTTAAGATTTCAAATTTTTTCTCCCCAATTCCTTTGACATTTTTTAATTCTTCAAGGTTTTTAAATCCACCAACCCTCTCGCGATATTCAATAATATTCTTAGCGGTAACCTCACCTATTCCAGGGAGATTTTTGAGCTCATCAAGGGTAGCCTTATTTAAGTTTAATTTATTTTGACTCAAAAGACAAAAAGGGTGAAATAAAAATATACAAAGGAAAATAAAAGATAAAAAAGAGGGGGAAATTGCCCCCTCCAAGAAGGATTTTATGATTTCCTTTACACGCATCCAGTTGGTTTGGGAAGCCCTGCCATTTTACAGGCACCCTTTCCAGGGCCAGAGGGGAAAAGTTCATAAATTTTCTTTAAAGGATAGCCGGTAACCTTGGAGAGAATTCTTACCATTGGAGCAACCCCGTTCTTTCTATAATAATCCTGAAGAACATTTATAACCTTCCAGTGCTCCTCAGTAAGTTCCTGAATCCCCTCCAGCTCCTTTACATACTCTACCCACTCTTTACACCAAGCCTCAAGACCACCCTTTAAAAATCCGTCCTCATCGACTTCAAAAACCTTTCCTTTGTACTCAACTGTTGGCATAGTTCCACCTCCTTTTTTTTATATTTTTCATCTTAGGTTCTTTATTATTGGATTTTAAATTATTAGGTTTTTCTTTTTTGTCAAGAGTTATGAAAGATAATAACATATTATTATGAGTTCAAAATTTAAGAAATTTCCTTTATCAAAGGAACCTCATCGCATTCAGGAAATTTGCTACATCTTATACAATCAGACCAGACCTTCTGAGGAAGATCCTGTTTATTTATCTCTCTAAACCCCAATTTTTTAAAAAATTCAGGTGAGGTAGTTAAAACAAAAACCTTTGGTATTTCAAGTTCTTTGGCCTCCTTTAAACAGGCCTCAACAAGTTTAGCTCCTATGCCTCTTCCTTGATACTCTTCACTGACAACCAAAGAGCGAATCTCCGCAAGATCTTCCCAAACTATATGCAGTGAAGCAGCTCCAACAATGAGATCTTTTTCCTCGCACACAAAAAATTCTCTTACCCTTTCATAGAGCTCTGCAAGAGGCCGAGGAATTACATCTCCCCTTTTAGAAAAATGTAAAATAAGTTTGTAAATGTACTTTATATCCGAAAGCTTGGCTTTTCGTATTTGCACAAGATTAACTTTACAAAATTTTTATAGTTCTACAATAAAGGGCTTCTCAACCCCTAATTTCTCTCTCACCTGGGGAATCACCTTTTCCGCTTCAGAGCGAGACTCATAACCTCCAATTAGAACCTTATAAAGGACTTTGTCCTCAGAAGATATTTCTTTTATTTGTGCATGAAACCCCAGTTGACCTGCCTTTTCCTTTAGGGCTAAAGCCTTTTCCCTCTGAGAAAAAGCCCCAATTTGAATAAAGTAACCATGTTCCTTTAAACGAGAAGCCAATTGGGCAACCTCTTTCTTTTTGTATTCAGGCTTAACCTCTTTAGATGAAGGAGCTTTTTTCTCAGGTTTTACCTCTTTAGAAGGTGATGGTTCTCCCTTTGGAGCTTCTTTCTTCGGAGCTTCACTTTTTGAAGTTTCATTTTTTGCAGTTTCAGGGAGAGGAACTGAAGCAGTTTGATTGGAAAGAGCCTTGGTCTCATTGGAAGGTATACTTTGATTATGTGGAGAAAAAGCAGTCTCGTTTACATGAGGCTGGGGTAAAATTGTTTCCCTTTCAGGTTTAAGAGCTATCTCCTTTTCCCCAGTTTTTTCTCCAATTTTTGTTCCGATCCATACTCCTAAAATGAAAGTCCAAACAAGGAGACAGAGGGCAAATAAAATGGTAAATACAAGCCCTATTCTGCTCAGTTCAAATTTGATCTTTTTCTCTTCCATAAGCTTCCCCCCTTACATTTTTTCCGGGCTATTTACACCAAGTAAATTTAAACCATTATTTATCACCACTCTACAACCCTCTGACAAAGCAAGCCGTGCAAGACTTAATTCTTTATCTTCCCCTATTATTTTAAATTTATTATAATATTCATGAAAAAGGGAGGCAAGCTCAAGAAGATAATAAACTATTTTATAGGGTGCAAAGCCAAGGGCAGAAAGCTCAACTACATCTGAAAATTCAGAAAGTTTCTTCAAAATCTCTATCTCCTCCCCTTCTGAAAGCCTGTTTAAATTGGCTTGAACTATTTCCTCAAGATTAAGCCCCTTTTCTTTGGCCTTTTCTTTAAGAGAGCAAACCCTGGCATGGGCATACTGCACATAATAAACAGGGTTTTCCTGAGATTGCTTTTTAGCAAGCTCCACATCAAAGTCAAGGGGGGAATCATGACTTCTTGAAAGAAAAATAAATCTCACTGCATCAACTCCCACCTCTCTTACCAGCTCCTTTAATTCTACATATTCTCCTCTTCTTGTGGACATACTCTTAAGTTCTCCACCTTCAATGAGATTTACCATTTGAATAAGTAAAACCTGCAAGCGTTCCTCTTCTATCCCAAGGGCCCTTAAAGCCCCTTTTAATCGAGGCACATATCCATGATGATCAGCCCCCCAGAGATTGAGAGCAAGATCAAAACCTCTTATCAAAAACTTTTCATAGTGATAGGCAATATCACTTGCAAAATAGGTCCACTCTCCACCAGCCTTGCGAACAACTCTATCCTTTTCGTCCCCAAAAAGACTTGATTTGAACCAAAGGGCTCCATCCTTTTCATAAAGATATCCCTTTGCCTCAAGAAAATTCAAAACTTCATTAACAACTCCTCTCTCATAAAGGCTTTTTTCAGAATACCAGTTATCATAATAAACCCTAAAGTTTTCAAGATCACTCTTAATATCCTCAAGGATCCTTTTTATGGCAAGGTCTCTACAAAGAGAGATTGCCTCATCTTCAGGAAGATTTAATAAGTCTGGATATATTTCCAAAGCTTCTTTGGCAATTTCTTTTATGTAATCTCCTTGATAATAATCCTTGGGAAAATCTACATTTTCCCCTGAAAGTTCCTTTGCTCTCAAATAAACCGAGGCCCCAAGAATTTCCATTTGGGTTCCACGGTCATTAATATAATATTCTTTATAGACTTCATAACCTGCAAATTTAAGAATCCTTGAGATGGCATCTCCGTAAGCCGCCCCTCTTCCATGTCCAATATGTAAAGGACCTGTGGGATTAGCTGAAACAAACTCTATGTGAATTTTTTTACCTTTTCCTATTTCCAAAGCCCCATAGCTTTCTTTTTTCTTCAAAATTTCCTTTAGGTTTTCTCTATAGAAATCAGGATTTATCCAAAAGTTTATAAATCCAGGGCCAGCAACCTCTATTTTTTGAAAAAGTGGATTCCCTTGAAGCTCCAAAAGAAAAAGCTCAGCAAGTTCTCTTGCCTTTTTTCCTACCTTTCCCTGAAGAATAAGGGCAACATTGGTAGAAAAATCTCCAAAATCAGCTCTCCTTGGCCTTTCAATTTCAAAGGAAAGCTCAGCCTGCTCAGGAAATTTAGCTTTAAGAATCCCTCTAAGAAGCTCCCTTATCCTTCTCTTTATCACCCTCTCTCTCCTTTCTCACAAGTTCCAAGTCAAGCGAAAAATCAGGACACTTGATGGGTTTTGTGTTATCCATGGAAAACTTTTTTACACAGAACTCTCTCCAGGCACACCTTGCACAAAGAATAATCTCTTCTTCAGGATTACCCTGGAAACTCATCGGCCTCAATAATCACCTTGGCTTTTAAAAAATCAATTTCTTTTATTTTACCTTTTATTTCCTTCGGCGCCTCAAAGAAAGTTTTAACAATAATAGCGTCTCCTTTAACTTCAAGTTGAGTTATGTCTCTTGCCACTTCTCTTTCTTCACCCTTTACTTTTACCCAGATTCTTGCCTGACACATGTTAAGACTCCCTCAACTTCTTTTTTAACATTCTTAAGAAACTCCAAAATTGAGCTTTTGTCAAGGGAGAACTTACCAAAATAGTGAGGGGGATAGGCAAGGATTTCAAGAGTTTCTTCCCTGTGTGGATGGGGAAGCCGAAGATATAGTGAGTGAAGCAAAATGGCCCTTCCGGCATCAACCCTTATTTTCGATCCATAGCGTATATCCCCCACGATAGGATAGCCCCGAAAAGACAGGGCCTTTCTCAATTGATGCTTTCTTCCAGTAAAAGGATAAAGTAAAAGAAGGGAGGTTCTGCCCATATGTTTAAGCAAAAAGAAAAAGGTGATAGCCCTTTTCCCTTCCTCTGTGGCATCAATCCACATTCCAAAATCTTCCTTAAAAGCTCCTTCAACCATTGCAAGATAAACCTTTTCAAACTTTTTCTCTTGTATAATATTAAAGAGCTTTCCTGCAGTTTTACTTCTCTTTGCAAAAAGAAGAGCTCCTGTTACAGGCTTATCCAAGCGATGAACCACAGCAAGAAAGGGATTTCCCTCTTTCTTATCCCGTTCCTTTAAATACTCTTTAAGCCTGTAAAGGAGGGATTCCTCTTTTTCTTTTGCTCCCTGAACAATAAGTCCTGCAGGTTTGTTTACAACAAGAAGATATTTATCTTCGTAAAGAATTTTCACTTTTGCCTTTAAGGAGCTCTTGTTTTTTAAATTTTTCAAAGTTTTCTGGTTTTTTGAAGAAATCCTCTTGAATTCCAAAAAACTTAAAGATAAATCTAAAAAGCCCCTTTCCTATACTTGCAGGATGAAGAGGAAAGATTGTGGGATTTTCATAGGTGCCAACTACCTCTATAGGAATATATATAAACATTCGCTCTTTCCCTAAAATCCATTTATTAAAAAAGGGAATATTTTCAAGGATTATGTCTAAGGTTTTAAAGGGTGAAACCAAAAAGGTTAACTCTAAGCTTTTATCCTTTAAAGAAATAGGACCAGTTCCAAACATGCGAAAGCCTGAAGCTGAAAGGAAAAAGCTCTCCAAATTAAAAGAGGTGTCTCTAAACTCTCCCAGTAAATCCATCTCCTCATAGGGCAAAAGATTGTTTTCCAAATTAGGAATTTTTCCTCTAAACAAATCAATGGGACTCAGAAAACCAAGAACCCTCGCAATGAGAGGGGCTCTATACATATATCCATTCTTTGAGGTAACTTCAATTTTCCCATAACTATTCTCTAAAAGGGTCTTTTCTCCATCGGTGTAAAAGAAACCTTGAAGGCGAAAGGGACCTTCAAAGATAATCCTTGGCATCTCTTCAGGATACAAACAGGAAAATAGATCAAGAAGATCACCTTGTGCTGGCTTTAAATCCACAAAAAGATATTGAAACTTGGGATTTTTTTCATATTCTGCATAAAAATTTAAATTGCAAAGTTTTATTTCTGGTGCCTCTACCTTAAAAAGCTTTTCCTCTTTACTTATTTTAAGAAAAATTTCACTTACCTCATGGGAGGTTGGTAATTTAAGTTTGGCCACTTTAAGCGTGATTTCACCTCTTATAGGCATCTCACTTATTAACTTTTCATAAAGGGACTCTTCTTTCATAGCGGGGCCCTCTATCTCCTCCCCTTTTAGCCTCTCCTTCAGATTTACTTCTTTAATCTCAAAATTTCCCTTTAAATCCATGAAGCTTTCCTTAAATCCAAGCTTTATGTTTCCTATGAGAGTGGAATTATTAAAACCAAGGATAAGCTTATCTCCCTTTATTTCTTCATCTTCAAAAAGAAGTTCTCCTGAAAAATTAAAACCCCCTTTAAATCTTAAATCTTTTAGAGTGAAAGCTCCTTTTATTTTTAAAGGCCTCTTCTCAAGAAATTCTCTTAATAAGTTAGGAAGGTTCTCTAAGCTAAAAGCTCCCTTTTCTCTATTAGTAAAAAAGGTTGAATTTATCTCTCCCTTTATCACTCCTTCAAGAAATCCCCTTTCAAAAATGGGCTTTTCAAGTAATTCAGATATTTCCTCAAAGGAAGCCCCTCCTTCATAGAAAAGGTTAAAAAGCTCAGCCTTTTTAGAAACCTCAAAGTTAAAATTACTTTTAGGGGATTTGACCTCTCCCCGAATGAATAAACTATTTTCCCTTTTTAACTCAAGCGCAATTTTAAGCTCACCCAAAAGGTGCTCGCCTTTATAGAGAAGACCACCCTCTTTGGAATAAACCAAGTGGAAAGATTTTAGGGTTAAAGGAAGATCTTTCAAATAGGTAAGTTTTTCTTTTAGCTCCACCCATTTCTCCGCTAACTTTTTATTTAAAAGGCCCCTTCCATTAATTTCTAAAAGGGCATCTTTCAAATGGTACGCTCCTGAAACAGTTAAAGTAGAATTTTCTGTGAAAAACTCACTTTCAAAAATGGAAATAACCCCATCTTTAAACCCAAATTTTACTAAAGGAGAATGTATCCTAAGCGTTTTTTTAGATTCTTTTCCTTCAATCATTGGCATTTCAAAAGCTAATGATTTAACCTCTCCCTCAAAGGAAAGAAAGGGCATTAAATCAGATAGTCCCATTTCTCTCAACTTTTCTAAATTGCCTTCAAAGGAGAGATTGTTGATGGTTAGGGTTTCAAATTCAGGGTGATATTTTTCAAGGATATCCCTTATAACCTCTCTCTTTTCTGCAAATTCCTCCATTAAAATCCTCTTTATTTCAAAGCTTTTAACAAATAGGTTGAAGCTTTCGTTATTTAGAGAAATTTCGCCTGAAATTCCTTGGCCATGATTTTCTCCATATTCAAGGGAGAGATCCTTAAGGGAAAGCCGTCCTCCAAGATATTTTATTTCACCCTCTTTGAGAAAAACCCAATCTCTTAAGAGAGCACTTTTTATGGCAGTATTTCTTGGTCTAATACTAAGTGTGATTTCCGGTTTGGAAAGCTCTCCGTTAATTTCAAGGGAACCACTTAAGCGCCCATCCACTTCAAAGGCTTCAAAAACCTCCTTTTTATCAACAAATCTCTTTGCAATCTCCTTGACTAACTTGCTTTCTCCTTCAAAGTCAAGACTGAGTTGAATACTCATTTTTTTAGCAAGGAGATTAAGCCTTAAGTGATTCACCACTGAAGAAATTTGCCCTTCCATGAGGGCGCTTCCTTCGTAGTTAAGACTACCCTTCTCAAGACTCAGTTTCCCTTCAAGGTCTTTCGCATAAAGAGGAAGCATAGCTAAATTAACCTCTCCCTCTTTCACCAAGCCTGAGACCTTTATATTTTTAATATCAACGAGGTCTTCTAAAGTTTTACCCTTTGAGGAAAAAGAAATTTCTTCAAAGGTCCCTGCTTTGACTATTTCAAAAAATTCTTTTTTAACCTCTTCAGGAAGATAGGGTGAAAGGATTTCTTTGATTTGGGAGAGATTTAGGGCTTTAAGGCCTGCTTCCAAGAAATATTCTCCTTTGTCCCTCTTAAATAGGATTTCTCCCTTTATTTCCGGATATTTCATATCAAGAGGAGACACCCTCAATTCAAAGGAATCTTTATTTCCTACAAAGGCCCCCTGAAAGAAACCACAAATCCAGGAGGGTGACTGATTATTTACCACTAAACATGGAGCTGCCCCTGAAAAGCCCACATTAAGAGTATCCTTTTCAAAGGAAAGGGTGACTGAAATATCCAATTCGCTCTTTTTTATGAAATCCTTATTGGTAAGAAAGGAGAGCTTTCCAAAATCAAATTTTTTTATTCTTAGAGTCCCTTCAAAAAACTGGGATTGATAGTTGAAGCGTCCTTCAAAATTAAGTTTAGCAAAGAAATTGGAGGTGCTATTTAATTGAAAGAGAACCTGGGGTGCCCTATTCTCAGCAAGAAGATTAATTTCTTTTATTAAAAGACCTTTTTCCTTTTCCCCATGATACTCAAAGGTTCCATTCTTTATCCATAAAGACAAGGGGGACAAATCCAAAAGATATTGAGAATACCTCTGAACTTCAGTTGGCTTTTTCTCCTTTGGGGCTTTGATTAAAAGATAAGGGTCCTTGAGATAAACCACCGACGGATAAAAATTCCCCTTAAGGAGTTTCTTTTTTGAAAAAAAGAATCTTCCCTTGGGAAGGAGAAGGGAAAAATCCTCTCCTTTTGCCTTTAAATCTTCAACCTCAATTTTAAGTTTATATAAATTCAAATGAACCTTTCTATAGGATAAATCTATCCCAAAAAGAGAATAGACATAGTTTTGAATCTTTTTCTTGAAGGGATCATGATTTAGAAAATACTCAAGATTTAGGCCTATAAACCCTATGAGGAGGAAGCACAGAATTAAAAGGGCAAAAAGGATAAAAAAGAACTTTTTCATAAATAAAATTTACCATTTTTTGGAAAGGTTAAAAGTAAGCTTCACTGCAGAGAGAAAACTCCCAATGTCTGCTATCCCCTTTCCTGCAATATCGTAAGCTGTGCCATGAACAGGAGAAGTCCGAACAATGGGTAACCCAAGGGTGAGATTAACGCCATCCCTAAAATGAAGCATTTTAAAGGGTATAAGACCTTGATCGTGGTATATGGCTATGACAAAGTCAAATCTTCCCTGAAGAGCCCAGTAAAAGAGACTATCTGCTGGATAGGGCCCAAAAAGAGGAATTCCATCCTCATTAGCCCTTAATACTGCTGGTTTTATAACTCTTTCTTCTTCATCTCCCAATAGACCTCCCTCTCCTGCATGGGGATTAAGACCACAAAGAGCGATTTTTATATCTTCTTTTCCTTTTAACCTTTTCATAAAATCAAAGCTCAAGCGAGAAACTTCAACTATTCTCTCAGGGCTTAAATTTTCTGAAACCCTGTTCAAGGGAATATGAGTTGTGACTAAGGAAACCCTCAATTTTTTCCCATAAAAACTCATGGCATAGCTTTGAGCTGAGAGTTCCTTTGCAAGCATCTCAGTGTGTCCTCTATAGGGAAGTTGAGAAACCTCAAAGGCCTCTTTATTAATAGGAAGAGTAACGAGACCAAAAATTTCTCCCTTTTTTGCAAAGCTTATAGCCTCTTCAAGATACTTTATACTTGCACGGTGAGTCTCCTTATTTGGCTTTCCTGGAGAAACCTTAAGATGTGAAAGAGGGAGAATTTCCACATTTTTGGGGATGGAAATGTTAAATTCTTGAGAAAGTTTTTCAAGATAGGCCTTATCTCCAAAGACAATAAATTTAGTTTTGATTCTCTCTAAGTGAGGGAAACTTTTAACAAGAATCTCTGGGCCAACCCCGGCAGGGTCGCCCAGAGTAATTCCAATGGGTGGCATTATTTCATTTCTTCAAAATCAGCATCAATGACCTCATCTCCGCCTTTCTTTGAACCACCTTGAGCAGAGGCTCCTTCAGCACCAGTTCCTGCTTGGGTTTTACTTCTATAAAGCATTTCAGCAAGTCTATAGGAGGCCTGAGTGAGCTCATCACTTGCCCTTCTTATAGCATTAATATCATCTTTTTCCATGGTCTCTCTGAGATGCCTGATCTTTTCTTCAACCTCCCTTCTTAGGTCTTCAGGTACTTTATCTCCGAGCTCTCTAAGGGTTTTTTCAACGGAATAAATAAGGGAGTCTGCCTGATTTCTTGCCTCAGCAAGCTCTCTTTTACGCCTGTCTTCTTCAGCATACATCTCGGCTTCTTTGAGAATTCTTTGGATTTCTTCCTCGGAAAGTCCAGAGCTTGGCCTTACCACAATGGATTGCTCCTTTCCAGTCCCAAGGTCCTTGGCTGTAACATGAAGAATTCCATCAGCATCAATATCAAAGGTAACCTCAATCTGAGGAACTCCTCTTGGTGCAGGAGGAATTCCTACTAAGTCAAATTTTGCAATGCTTTTGTTATCTTTGGCAAGAGGTCTTTCTCCCTGAAGCACATGAATGGTAACAGCGGTTTGATTGTCTGTTGCTGTTGTAAAAATCTGGCTTCTTCTTGTGGGTATGGTTGTTCCTCTGGGAATAATAACCGTAAAAACTCCTCCAAGGGTCTCAATTCCAAGAGAAAGGGGCACAACATCAAGAAGAAGAACATCTTTCACTTCTCCTTTAAGAACTCCAGCCTGGATGGCAGCCCCCATAGCCACTACTTCATCGGGATTAACACCCTTCACAGGCTCCTTTCCAAAGATTTCTTTTACCTTTTGCTGAACCCTTGGCATACGGGTCATTCCACCAACAAGGATTACCTCATCAATATCTTTGGGCGTAATACCTGCATCTTTCATGGCAATTCTACAGGGCTCCTCAAGTCTTTCAATTAAATCCTCAACAAGACTTTCAAGTTTGGCCCTTGTAAGCTTCATAACAAGATGTTTTGGACCGGTGGCATCAGCGGTTATAAAAGGAAGGTTAATCTCGGTCTCAAGGGTTGAAGAAAGCTCAATTTTTGCCTTTTCTGCTGCCTCTTTAAGCCTCTGAAGCGCCATTTTGTCCTGCTTTAGATCAATTCCATGCTCTTTCTTAAATTCCTCACAAAGCCAATCAACAATTCTCATATCAAAGTCTTCACCACCAAGAAAGGTATCTCCAGAAGTTGCCTTAACCTCAAAAACTCCGTCTCCCACCTCCAAGATGGAAATATCAAAGGTTCCACCTCCAAGATCAAAAACTGCGATGATTCCCTCCTTTTTCTTTTCAAGCCCGTAAGCAAGGCAGGCAGCTGTGGGCTCATTAATAATCCTTATTACATTAAGGCCAGCGATCCGTCCAGCATCTTTTGTAGCCTGTCTCTGGGTATCATCAAAATAGGCAGGCACAGTGATTACCACATCCTTTACTTCCTGACCAAGGTATTCCTCAAGATCCTGCTTAATCTTTCTTAAAATCATGGCAGAGATTTCTGGGGGACTGTAACGCTTTCCGCGAACCTCTACATGGGCATCTCCATTGGGAGCTTCAACAATTTTGTAAGGAACCCTTTTTCTCCATTCCTGAACCACTGGATCGTTAAACTTCCTTCCCATAAGTCTTTTGATACCAAAGATGGTGTTTTCAGCATTGATAATTGCTTGTCTCTTTGCAGGAAGACCAACTAAAATTTCCCCACTTTCCTGAAAGGCAACAATAGAGGGAGTTGTGCGGGTTCCTTCTCTATTGGGTATAACCTTGGGCTCGCCTCCTTCAAAAATAGCCACACAGGAGTTTGTAGTTCCAAGATCAATTCCCACAATTGGTCCCTTTTTTTCCATGGCTATTCCCTCCTCATAAAGTTTTATTCTCCATTGGATTCATCGTTTTCTTCTTCAATTTTCTTTTGAATTTCTTCTCTTTTTGGACCACCCTGGCAAACACACACCAAGGCAGGCCTTATCACTCGATCATGCAGAGTATATCCCTTTTGATAAACCCTAACAATCCCTCCATCTGGAATTTCTGGATGGGCCTCAACCTGAAGGGCCTCATGAAAATGGGGATGAAAGGGATCCCCTATTGTTGGTTCAAATTGTTTCAAGCCAAATTTTTCCAAGGTCTGAACAAGCACTTTCAAGGTAAGCTCAACCCCCTGTTTTAAGGCCTCAAGATTAGAAGAGGTCTCAAAGGCCTTTAAAGCCATCTCAAGATTATCAATAGAAGGCAAGAGTTCCTTAAAAACACTCTCTAAAGCAAACTTATAATATTCCTCTTTTTCCCTCTTGAAGGCCCTTTTTAAATTCTCCACTTCTGCTGCATACCGAAGAGCCCTCTCCTTCCACTCCTTTAGTTCTTCTTCAAGCTTCTGAATATCCTTGGACTCACCTTCAGAAGAAACAGAATCAGCCTGAGAAGGCTCGGTTTGCGATGTCTCAGGGGCAGAAATCCCTTCTTTAGCCTTGAGCTCTTCCATAAGAATTCCTCCTTGCCCTTTACAAAGATTAACTTTTGGTTAACATAAAAATTAAGTTCTATCTTCTTTTTTTCCAGAGGTTTTAAAATTTTTAAGGTAAATAAAAAATGGAGCCCTGGCAGATAAGAAAAATTGTTCTTAAAGCCTTAGAGGAAGATCTTCCCTTTGGGGATAAAACCTCAGAGTTGCTTATTTCTCCTACTCTCTTTGGTCGGGCCTATTTTCTTGCTAAAAGTGATTTAGTTATTTGTGGAGAACCCGTTGTAGAAGCTGTTTTTCGCGAAGTTGATCCCCAAATCCGTATCTTCTGGCTCTATCCTGAAGGAAGTGAAGTTCCCAAGTTTACCAAAATTGGCTATGTGGAAGGTAAAGTACATAGTCTGCTTAAAGGTGAAAGGGTAGCTTTAAATTTTCTACAGCATCTTTCAGGTATTGCTACCAAGGTAAGAAGAATGGCCCGCCTTCTTCCTGAAAAAACCAAACTTCTTGATACAAGAAAGACCCTTCCTGGTCTCAAAATCCTTCAAAAGTATGCTGTAAGAGTGGGAGGAGGGCAAAATCATCGTTTTTCACTCTCTGACGGAATACTAATTAAAGATAACCATATAAAAGCCTTAGGGGGGCTTGAAAAGGTCCTTGAAAAACTTGTTCATCTTCCTTCTCATCTTAAGGTAGAAATTGAGGTTAAATCTTTTTCTGAGCTTGAGCTTCTCCTTGAAAGTAAGGCTCCTGTGGATGTGGTTATGCTTGATAATTTTTCCCTTGAAGACATAAAAAAGGCTTTAGAAATAATAAAGGCAAAAAGGCCACAAATAAAAGTGGAAATTTCTGGAGGTATAACCGAAGAGAATATATCTCAATATGCAGAGCTTGGCGTGGATTATATTTCTTCAGGGGCTTTAACTCACTCTGTAAAGGCCTGTGATATAAGTATGAAAATTGAAGAGGTCTGGGAAGAATAATAGGGGGCAAAAGCCCCCGGTGAAAATTTATTAACCAGCAAAGGCCTTTTCTAAAGGTGGAATTACCTGCTTCTTTCTGCTCATAACTCCATCAAGCCAGATGGAGCGGCCTTCAAGTTTCTTTCCAAAGGCCTTTTCAATAATAGAGGCATCATCTGTTACAACAAAGAGCTCTGTGCCCTCTTTCATTATGTCTGTTAACATAAACACAATGGTGTGATAACCACCTTCGTTTTTCATTTTGACAAGCTCATTGTAAATTTCATCCTTTCTTCCCTCAATAAGAGATAGATCAATGACCTCAATTTGTCCAGCCCCAACCTTTTTTCCACTCATGTTATAATCTTTGTAGTCTCTCATAATAATGTCTTTTACAGACATTCCACTTACATCAGAAAGTTTGGATTTAACTTCAATTCCAAACTTGGTGATATCTTCAACCCCTGCAATTTTGGCAAGCTCTTCACCAGCAGCTTTGTCCATGGGAGTGGTAGTGGCAGATTTAAAAATAACGGTATCACTCAAGATGGCTGAAAGCATAATTCCAGCAATATTTTTTGGAATTTCTACCCCTGTTTTATCAAAGAGGAATTTTAATGTAGTTGCTGAACATCCCACAGGTAAATTCACAAATAAAATTGGGCTGGGAGTAGCTACATCTCCAATCTTGTGATGATCAACTACAGCCACAACCTCTGCCTGGGAAAAGTTATCCACGCTTTGAACCACATCAGAGTGATCAACAAGAGCAACCTTTTTGCCAGCGCCATCTGTCATAAGTTCAGGAACTTGAAAGCCAAATTTTTCAAGAACAAATTTGGTCTCTGCGTTGGGCTCACCCTGTCTCACTGGAATTGCCTCAAGCTCAGGCATTTTCATCTGAGCAAGAATTCCTCTTTTTTTCCACTCATTCCAAAGATAAGCAAAGGCTATAGCTGAACAAATGGAATCTGTATCAGGATTTTTATGCCCCACCACATAAAGAACCTCTCCAGACATAATTGCACCTCCTTTCGAAGATTTTTAACAAGGTATTGTAATTATCAAATTTTTCTTGTCAAGGGAGTGAGAAAAGTTATAATAACTCCTAAAGTAAAAAAATAGAAAGCCGATAAAATATAAAGCCCAGGAAGATAACTATGGAAAGAGAAGCCGTAAGAATTGATGTGGTAATACCAATTGAGGTGAAGCCTATTTCTGAAAGGGATTTAGAAAATAGCAGGGCAAGAATGGTTGGAGATGTTCCCCTCTTTTCCTACATCCCAATTAAAGACACCTTAGATGAAGCCCTTAATAACTGGTTAAAACTTATTAATGCTAAATTGGATTATTTGATTAATCTTCTAACCCGAGAAAAGGAGGGTTTTAATAAGCTTCCTTTTAAAAAGGTAAACCTAAGTGAAAAAGGGCTTCGCTTCCCCTCTGAAATTCCCTTTGAACCAGGCTCTTTTGCAGAAGTTAAACTGGTCCTTGATTTATATGAACCTCTTGGATTTTATCTTTACGGAAAAATTCTAAGGTGTGAAAAAAAAGAAGACTATTATGAAGTGGCTCTGGAATGGATAAATTTGCCTCCTTATATCAAAGAAAAACTTGGTTTTTATGTCTTACAAAAAGAAAGGGAGCTCATAAGAGAAAAAAAGGGATATTAGAGCATGCCAGCTATTGTTGGTTTTATAGTGGTTATTTTATGTGTCTTTGGTGGATATGCTCTTGAACACGGAAATTTTTCCATAATTATTCAGCCTGTTGAGTGGTTAATAATCTTTGGAGCAGCAGGTGGTTCTTTACTTACTGCCAACAATATGCTTGTAGTAAAAGGAATTATCCAAGGAGTTATAAAGGCTCTTACCAAACCTGCTGTTTACACCAAGGATGATTATGTGGATTTGCTCTTACTATTAAATGATATCTTCAAAAAAATTAAAAAAGAAGGTCTTATTTCCATTGAACAGGACATTGAAAATCCCGAAGCAAGTAAGATTTTTTCAGCCTATCCCAAAATTTTAGCTAATCATGTGGTTCTTGATTTTATAAGGGATACTTTTAGATCTATTCTTACAACCAATATAACCCATTTTGAACTTGAAAGCCTTTTAGAAAATGAGATTGAAATTATTCATCATGAGGCTTCAGAGCCTGCCCATCGACTTTTAGCCCTTGCTGATTCAATGCCAGGGCTTGGGCTTGTTGCTGCAGTTCTTGGAATTATCCTTACTATGGGAAAAATCGATGAACCCCCTGCAGTTCTTGCCCACCATCTCTCCATAGCCCTTGCCGGAACCTTCATTGGAATATTAACCTGTTACGGTTTTATGGCTCCCCTTTCTGCAAGAATGGAAAAACTTGCCCTGGAAGAAAAAGAATACCTCACAGTAATAAAAACTGCCATTGTATCCTTCATTGGAGGAGGTGCCCCCCAGATTGCCGTTGAATTTGCAAGAAGAGCCATTCCTCCTCATATGAGACCATCCTTTGCAGAACTTGAAGCCAAATTAAAAGAGAGGAAATAATGAGCACCCCTCCTATAATAGTCAAACGCGTTAAAAAAATCGCAGGTGGCCATCACGGTGGATCCTGGAAAATCGCCTATGCCGATTTTCTTGCAGGAATGATGACCTTCTTTTTATTGTTGTGGTTAGTAACTCTTATGGAACCCAAAACCAAGGCACAGGTTGCAGCTTATTTCAAAAAATTTAATATATTTTCAAAAGCAGGAGTTAGTATGCTTATGGAATTTTATCGAACAGGTAAAATGCAAAGCCCGAAAGTTCAATCCTTAGCTCAGGAGCTTCCACCTGTAAAAGGAGAAGGAGAAAAGTTCAAAAAAATTATTGAAACGAGATTGAAAAGCCTTCAGGAGCATGTGCTCATTGAAGTTACTGAAACCTCTCTTAAAGAAAAGGTTGTTCGCATTGAGATTGTGGAATTGGTAAATAAACCTTTGTTTAAGCCAGGGAGCGCTGAATTATTGCCAGAGGGGAAAGAGATTCTAAAAGTTTTTGCAGAAACCCTAAAGGATTTACCAGTTCTTATCTCTGTTGAAGGGCATACTGATGCATCCACTACAAGGGCTGGCAAGGTTGGAAACTGGGAGCTTTCAACAGCAAGGGCTATAACTGCCATGCTTGAACTTGAAAAAAATGGGGTCCCCCCTGAAAAAATTATTGAAGTTGTAGGATATGCTGACAATTATCCACTATTTAAAGATAACCCCTATGATCCGAGAAATAGAAGAATAACTCTCACCATCCACTATGGACCACCTGAAGGTTTTAAAGCTAAAGCCGAAAGCCCTTCTCCCTCAGCTCCTTAGTCTAAAAATCACTTTCACCGGAACCCTTTCAAAACCAAGACCCTGCTGAAAACTTCTTCTAAAAAACTTCTCAATATTCTTTGGGATTTCCTCAGGCTCAACATTTACAAAAACCACAAAGGTAGGTGGTGCTACCTCCACCTGTGTGGCATAGTAAACCTTTAGTCGCTTGCCTTTTACATTGAAAGAATATTTTCTTTTCAATTCCTCCATGAGTTGATTTACCTTTGCAGTGGGAATTCTTTTGTGATACTCCGCATAGAGCTCCTCAACCAGGGAGAAAATCTTTTCCACATTAAGGCCAGACTTTGCTGAAATGGGAAGGATAGGAAGCCAGGGCAAAAACTTGAGATGGTGTCTTACAAGCTCTAAAAAAACTTCTGCCTTACCCTTCTTATCCTCGAAAAGATCCCATTTATTGATGAGAAGGAGACAGGCCTTGTAATTTTTGTCAACCTGTCTAAGAAGAGTTTTGTCCTGATGGGTTATCCCTTCTTCTGCAGTAATTAAGAATAAAACCACATCCACTTTCTTTAGGGTATCTAAGGCCTTGTCTACACTAAATTTTTCAGCTCTTTCTTCAATTCTTGCTCGTCTTCTAATTCCTGGTGTATCAATAAGAAGAAAAGAGGGCCCCTTTTCTCTCTCAAGAAGAACATCCACACAATCTCTTGTTGTCCCCGGAATTTCTGAAACTATTACTCTTTCATAACCAACTAATCTATTAAGAAGGGTAGATTTTCCCACATTGGGTCTTCCAAAAATGGCAACTCTTATTATGGGACCCTCAGGAAGATTTTGAAGCCTGTCTTTAGCTATCTCATACAAAGCCTCCTTCAGAAGAGGAATATTCTTTTTTTCTCTTGCAGAAATAAAATAAACTTTTGAAAACCCAAGCGCATAGAATTCTTGGGCCTTTTTTTCATCCTCTTTACTTTCCACTTTATTCACAATGAGCCAAATAGGTTTTCCAAGTTTTCTTAAATAACTTGCTATTTCCTCATCAGCGGCAGTTAACCCCTCCTTGGCATCCACCACAAAAAGAATTAGATCAGCCTGATAGAGTGTTTTTTCTACAATCTCCCGAATAACTTTAGAAAAATAGTCCCTTTCACTTAAATCAATCCCACCCGTGTCAATAAGCTTAATTCCCTTTCCTTCCTCAAGTTCCACATAGTCCACCATGAAGTCTCTGGTTATCCCTGGAGTTTTCTCAACAATGGCCTTTTTCTCACCAATGAGGGTATTAAAAAGCGTAGATTTTCCCACGTTGGGTCTTCCTACAATCACTGCCTGAAACATGCCCTTTTCTCCTTTAAAAGTTCTTTCACCCTTGGAAATAGATCCAAATTGACATGGGGAATAAGCATTGCCCCAGTTAAAAGCTCCATAAACCTGGGCTCAATATTCAATTCAATGTAGGTTATTTCATCAGCTATGTTTTTTACCTCTTCATAGTCAGGATTTTTCAAAAATTTTAAAGCCCCTTTTCCTGCTGCATTACCAAGAGGCTCAGCTCGAAAAAGGGCCTCCTCAGGAAGCATTCCAAGAATCACTGCAGAATTAACATTTATATGATTTCCAAAAGTTCCAGCTACATAAAATTTTTCAATCTCCTTAAAGGTAATTCCCACCTTTTCACAAAGAAGGGAAAGAATAGAGTACATGGCGCCTTTTGATCTGAGAAAACTTCTTATTTCTCCCTCTTTTATGTAAATGGGAATTCCTGTTGCGGTTTCCTTTTCAGGAACAAGAAGAAAGGCAAGTTCTCCATCTTTTTCAAAAAGAAAATCCTTTGCCCTCTCTTTATCAAACTTTCCTTCAGGAGTGATAAAACCCCTTAAAAAAAGCTCTGCTATCAATTTTATTACCGCTGAACCGCAAAAGCCAATGGGTTTGGTTTGACCTATGGTTTGATATTCAAAGCCTTTTTTCTCCTCATTAAAAGTGAAATTCTCAATGGCACCCTCTTTTGCCTGCATACCACATTCAAAAATTCCTCCCTCAAGGGCTGGGCCTGCTGCTCCTGCACAGGCAAGCAAAAAATCTCTCCCGCCGACAACCACCTCAGCATTAGTTCCCACATCTAAATAAAAACTAAAACCCTCTTTATTCCTTAAGTCAATCTCATAAAGCCCGGCAATCAAATCTCCACCAAAATAGGTTCCTGCAAGAGGAAAAATAAAAACCCTCCCTTTGGGATGAATTTTTAATTGAAACTCTTTGGCTTCAAGAAGGGGAATCCACTTTACAGCAGAAACATAGGGTTCAACAATAAGATAATTCACAGGCAAGCCCAAAAGAAAGTGAGTCATGGCAGTATTTCCGCAAAGGGAGACAAAATAGATATCCTTTCCACCTTCTTTCTCTAAAACCTCGTTAATTGCTGAAAGGGTAATCTCCTGAAGATAGCGAAGATTTTCTACTTTTCTTGCAAAGTGAAGCCTTGTAAGAATGTCATCTCCAATTTTGATTTGGGGATTTTCAATGGAATACTCCTTTAGGAGACTTCTCGTAAGAAAGTCATAAAAGTAAAAGGCAATAGTTGTGCTTCCAAGGTCTATGGCACAACCAAGAACCCTTTCTGGCTGCTCTTTCCTTACATCAACAAGATAAAGTTGTTTTTCTTCCTTTATGAAAAGGGCATAAAGGCTATCATTAGATCTCAAAAGATGAGGTAATTTTGGTAAAAGTTCAAAATCTATTTTTATATAAAAATTTTTAAGATCTTGAGGAAGTGAACTGAGAAGCCTTTCTGTGTCAAAGTTGGCAAAACCGGCTTTAGGAGGTTCAGGCCTTATGGATAAAACTTCTACAGCTTCCATTATACATCAACCACACATTGCGCCACATACTGGCCATTTATCTTCTCAAATTTAGCAAGAGTGAAGGTTGCGCCCTTAACCTCTACTCCATAGCCATACTTCTCATAATCGTAAGGAACTCCCATTATTTTCCCCTCAAGAAAAAGAAGGCCCTCTTTCTCTTTCAAGGCTCCCTCAAAGTGATAGTAAATAGCCTCATTTAGCGAAGATAAACTCAAAACCTTATTCACAAAGACAACCATTAATTCATCCATCAACTCTGCAGAAAGGGAAATCTCTTCATCTAATTCAGGCTTAACATTTAAAAAGGAAGGATTTTCAACCATAACTGTGGCAAGGGCCTTTAAAAGATTGGATAAGGCCTCTTCAGGGGTCCTTCCATAACCTCTTATTCCAATATCAGCTCCGTGTTCAAAGGTCTCAAAGGCTCTCATTTAGTTACACACCCTTATGGACTTTTTTGATAATCAAGCCTAAGTCCTTTTTTTTCCTCTATATAATAGGGAATTAGGGGAAAGAAAAGAGAGGCCCAAATACTCTCTCTCCTTTCTTTTTCAGTTAGCATTAAAATATAATTCTCTTTGGGAAAAAAGAAATAAGCAACCTCTCTTTTTTGGCTATCGAAAAAGGTACTCAAACTAAATTCTGCTTTAAGCCCTGGTTTTTCCTTCCCCTGATATTCAAGAAGGGAAAAGCCCTTGTATTCAATGAGAAAGGCCTTTGAAGAAAGGGGAATAAATTCAGGCCCCCTTTCAAAAATTCTCCTCTCTAAAAAGAGAAGATCATAGGTCTGAAATTCCTTTTCTATTGCAAAGTGTCTTTGATACTCTTCAAGAGGGGACTTTTCAAGAAAGAGCACCCCTTCTAACTTTTCCACTCCCAATTTTCTTAATAAAGGAATAAAAATAAGGTCTCTTTCCAAGGAAGATTCATCTCTTTCTCTGGTAATTAAATAAAAATCCTTTCCATCTTTGATTAGATACGCCCTCATGGTGAAGAATTTTGGCAAAACAAAAAAGGCGGTTCTTTCATAGAGACTGGTTAGAACAGAGTATCCACCTAAACTTATGAGGACAATTAGTGCTATTTTGTGAAAATTTCTAAGTTTTAGCTTCCAAATAATAAGGCTCACAATTAAAGAGCTAAACCAGAAAAGAAGAAAAAGATTAACCGGAAGGGAGGGCCTAAAGAGAAACTCAAAAAGAGGTATTTTTTGGTAAAGCGAAAAAACAAAGGCAACTCCTTCCATTAAAAGAGTAGCCCCTTTTTCGGAGATAAAAAAAATAAGGGCAGAAAAAAGGGAGAAAGGAATAAAGATGAAACTCCAAAAGGGAGTTGCAATAAGATTATTTAGAGGAGTTGCTAAGGGAATTTCACCCGAAAGATTTATAATAATAGGGAAAACAAAGAGGCTAACTAATATTGAGATGAAAAGCCCATAAAGAAGCTTTTCAAGGAAGTTAAAAGAAATCCTCTTTGCCAGTTTTTCTCTAAAAAAGGAATCTCCAAGTATCAGGGCAAGTGTTGCAAGAAAGGAGAGCTGAAAGGATGCGCTTCCAATGAGTGCAGGTTTAAGAATTAAAAGAATATCTGCAGTAAGAAACAGCAATAGAACCGAAGGAGTGCTTCTGAAAAGGATTTTACTTAAAAGATATATACTGAGAAAAAGGAAGGCTCTTAAAGCTGGAGGCTGAAATCCTGAGAAAATTAAAACCAAAAGGGCTCCAGGTAGAGCCAAAAGATAAGCCCAGATCTGCAAGGGAATTTCAAATCTAATGAGATTGGTATAGCCAAGACTGAAACGAAAAAATTTATAGAGTAAACCGTAAAGAATGGCCAAATTAAAGCCTGAAATTGCAAGCTGGTGATAAAGTCCCTGGTTTTTAAGGGTTTCAAGATACTCTCGTGGTAACTGATTTTCAACCCCGAGAACCAAGGCAAGAAAAAGACCTTTGGCTAAAGGGGAAAGGCTTTCAGAAAATTGAAAGAGTTTAAATCTCATTTTCTCAATAAAGTTGCCTTTATCTTCCACACAATAAATTTCCTCCTTTTCAAGTAGCTTAAATATTCCCTCAACCTCTCTTAACTGAAAAATTTCCTTTTCCTCAGGAAAAAAGGGATTCCATCTTTTATACCATCTCTTTTCTGCAAAAGAGGCCTCACAAAGAAGACCTGGTTTTAATCCCCCCTTTTTGGTGGTAAATTCAATGAGGCCCAAGGCTTCTGCCTGAGCAAAAACGCGAAAGCCTTCATAGTAGGGCTCAACCCTCTCAACTTTAAAAATAAACCTCTCTTTTTCTGGAGTTCGCCTAAGCTCTTTATTAAATAAGTAAAATTTTCCAAGGAAATAAAAGCTCAAAAGGAAAAAAAGAAAGAGGAAAACCTTCCTTCTTTCAAAATAAAAAAATGAAGGGGATATCAAAGGAAAAATCAGAAAGAGGGGTAATTTATAAAAGGCAGCTAAAAAACCTAAGTAAAGGGCAATGGAAAAGAGAAAGAGGATAGCCTCTTTCACTCCCTTTTTCCAAAAAGAATTGTTCCAAGCCTTACAATGGTTGCCCCTTCCTCAATGGCAACTTCAAAGTCATTACTTGTTCCCATGGAAAGGTCTGAAAAGGCCTCACCAAAAAGAGGTTTTAACTCTTCAAAAAGCTCCCTCATTTTAGCAAAATAGGGCCTTACCTTTTCAGGATCTTCCTCATAAGGAGGAAGGCACATAAGCCCTCTCACCTCAATGTGAGAGAAATTTAACAATTTTTCGGCAAAGGCCTTTAATTCTTCAGGAAATATTCCTGCTTTACTCTTTTCCCTTCCAATGTTTATCTCAATAAGAACTGGGATTTTTATATTTACTGCTCTTGCCCGTTTGTCAAGCTCTTCAGCAAGCTCAATTCTATCAAGGGTTTCTATGACTTTAAAAAGCCTTAAGGCCTTTTTGACTTTATTGGTTTGAAGCCTTCCAATAAAATGCCACTCAATTGGAAGGTCCTTCAGGGCCTCTATTTTCTTTTCAGCCTCTTGGACATAATTTTCTCCAAAAAGTTTAACTCCCAGTTCATAGAGAATTTGTATTTTTTCTGGAGCCTGTTTCTTTGAAGCCCCAAGAATCTTGAGAGACTCCTTGGGCCTTAAAGCCCTTGAAAGGGCTCTTTCAATTCTTTCCTGCACTTTCTCAAGATTTGCCTTAAGTTGCCTTCTTAAACCTTCAAGCTCACCCATTCTCAAAAAAAGCCCTTTTCTGTAAGAATAAAGTCCATTTTTTCATCCCAGGAATCAAAGGGAAGGGCCTCTACTATTTGAAAGGAAAAGGCTATTCCAATTTTTGTTGCTTTTGTAGTCCTAAGAAATCTATCATAAAAGCCTCCTCCATAACCCAGTCGAAATTTTTGAAGATCAAAGGCCAAACCTGGAACAAGAATAAGCTCAATGGCATCTGCCTCAATAAGAGGATTTTTTAAAGGGGGCTCAGGTATTCCGTAAACTCCAGGAGAAAGCTCCCTAAAATCAAAAATTCTATGAAAGGTAAGCCTCCTCTCCTCTGTATGAACCTTTGGTAAATACACCTCTTTTCCCTCATTTAAAGCCCTCTCCATGGCAGGAGTTAAATCTACCTCTCGATTAATATAGTGATAAAAGGCAATTTTTTGAGAAATTTTAAAAAAATCTGAATTTATCAGATGATTGCAAATAATCTGTGATCTTTCTATCCAATCCTTTTCTGAAAGGGCCTTTCTCAGTTTTTTGAATCTCTCTCGAAGGACCCCTTTATCCATAAAATAAAAGGGCCGGCTCTAAGAATAACCGGCCCTAAAATTTAGCTCTTGAAAGAAAATTCTTGCCTTTATCTTGGATGACCAGCCCTTCCTCTTTCAGCAACAAGAAGTCGGGTTAAAGCTCTCTGAAGGGCTGCACGGGCTCTTGCATAATCTATTTCTTCAGCCTTGGTTTGGTATTCCTGAAGCCTTTTTTCAGCTCTTTCCTTGGCTCTCAAAGCCCTTTCTACATCAATTTCGTATGCCCTTTCTGCTGCTTCAACAAGAAAAGTTATCTTATTGCCTAAAACCTTGCAGAATCCCCCACTGATAGCTACCCATTCCTCCCGATCTCCAACCCTGTATCTCAAAGGCCCTATTTTTACTGCGGCAACCATTGGGGCATGATTGGCAAGAACACCAAATTCTCCCTCCACTCCAGGTGCGGTAACAATGTCAACCTCCTCACTCACTACCACTCTTTCAGGAGTGATAATCTCTAAAAAAATCCTTGCCATAATCTTTCCTCCTTAGCCTTCAAGGAGCTTCTTAGCCTTCTCTACTGCCTCCTCAATGGTTCCGACCATGTAAAAAGCCTGTTCAGGAAGATCATCATGCTTACCCTCAAGAATCTCTTTAAAACCTCTAATGGTATCCTCTAACTTTACATACCTTCCTGGAAGCCCTGTAAACTGCTCGGCCACATGGAAGGGCTGAGAAAGGAATCTCTGAATCTTTCTTGCACGGGCTACAATAATTTTATCCTCTTCTGAAAGCTCTTCTACTCCGAGGATGGCAATAATGTCCTGAAGGTCTTTATATCTCTGAAGAACCTGCTGAACCTGACGAGCAACTGTATAGTGTTCCCATCCAACTACATTGGGATCAAGAATACGGGACTGAGAATCAAGGGGGTCAACTGCTGGATAAATTCCAAGCTCTGCTATCTGACGGGAGAGAACCACTGTTCCGTCAAGGTGAGCAAAGGTAGTTGCTGGGGCTGGGTCTGTTAAGTCGTCAGCTGGCACATACACACACTGAACTGAAGTAATAGACCCTTTGGTAGTTGAACAAATTCTCTCCTGCAGAGCACCAATGTCTGTAGCAAGAGTTGGCTGGTATCCCACAGCCGAGGGCATCCTTCCAAGAAGCGCTGAAACCTCCTGGTTTGCCTGGGTAAATCTGTAAATGTTATCAATAAAGAGGAGCACATCCTGGCCCTCTTCATCTCTAAAATATTCAGCAAGGGCAACTGCTGTATGAGCAACTCTTGCTCTGTGTCCTGGAGTTTCATTCATCTGCCCATAAACCAGAGCTGCCTTATCAATAACCCCGGATTTTTTCATCTCAAGATATAGTTCATTTCCCTCACGAGTTCTTTCTCCTGCTCCACAGAAAACGGAAATTCCACCGTGCTCCATGGCAATATTATGAATCATTTCCATCATAACAACCGTTTTACCTACCCCTGCTCCGCCAAAGGTCCCCATCTTACCACCACGGGGGAAGGGAATAAGAAGATCAAACACCTTGATTCCTGTTTCAAGAACTTTTATCTGCACATCAAGCTCTGTAAGAGGTGGAGCTGGCCTGAAAATGGGATAATACTTATCAGTCTGAATGGGACCAGCTTCATCCACTGGGTCGCCAACGGCATTAATAATTCTCCCCAGGGTGGCCCTTCCCACAGGAACCATAAGAGGCCCCCCTGTCCAGAGAACCTCCTGACCCCTCCTCAAACCGTCTGTATAATCCATGGCCACACATCTAACGATATTGTCCCCAAGCTGCTGAGCCACCTCTAAAACGAGATTCCACTCTCTATTATCAATCATAGGATTAGTAACTCTTAAAGCATCAAGAACCTTTGGAACCTTTCCAGGGGGAAACTCAACGTCTACCACTGTTCCCATAATCTGAACTATTCTTCCTAAAACTTTCTCCTCAGCCATAGAACACTCCCTCCTTTAAAACTTTTATCCTTTTATTGCCTCTGCACCACCAACTATGTCCATGAGTTCTTTGGTGATGCTTGCCTGCCTTACTTTATTATAGTAAAGGGTAAGCTGTTTTACCATATCGGTGCAGGCACGATTAGCATTATCCATGGCGGTCATTCGTGCCGCCTGTTCACTAACCGCTGTCTCAAGCATGGCTGAATAAACTTTGGTATTCAAATACATGGGAAGAATTTGAGGAAGCAATTCCTCTTCATCTGGCTCGTATATAAAAGCCCCTGAGACCTTTTTCTCTGTTATCTCAAATGAAAGGGGTAAAAATCTCTCCACCTTGGGAATTTGTCTAACGATGTTAATAAAATAACCATAAATAAGATAGACCTCATCCCATTCTCCATCAAGAAAGGCCTTTATAGCTGAACGGGCAATCCTTCTTGCATCCTGCATAAGAACTCTTGACATAACATCTCCAAAAACCTCTCTTACAGGAACCTTTCTGCGAAAGTAAGAAATACCCCTCCTTCCCACAAGAATCATTTCAATTTGCTTTCCCTCGCGCTGAAATCTACCCATTAATTTTTCTGCCTCTTTGATTAAATTGCTGTTAAATGCCCCACATAGGCCTCTGTCTGCTGTAACTAAAATTATTCCCACCTTCTTTACAGGTTCTCTTTCCTGTAGATAGGGAATCCTTCCTTTATTAAGCCCAGGAGCACTAAGTAGCTGCTCCAACACCTCATCAAACTTTTCCCTATAGGGCCTAAATCCTTCAAGACGCCCCTGGAGTGACCTCAGCTTAGCTGAGGCCACCATATTCATAGCCTTAGTTATCTGACCAATCTTTTTAATAGCATCAATCTTTTTTCTTAGATCTCTAAGACTTGGCATCTTTTAATTCCCCCTTAGGGCACAGGTACTGGCTCAATATTGTTGTTTCTCTTAAACTCTTCATTAAACTCCGTTAAGGCCTTTTTCATCTTCTCCTCAAGCTCAGGAGAAATTTCCTTCTTTTCTCTTATCTCTTGATAAATCTCAGGATATTTTTTCTCAATAAATTCATAAAGCTCCCTCTCATACTGAGCAAGAACCTCTAAAGGCATCTCATCAAGGAACCCTCTTGTTCCAGCAAAGAGAATACAAACCTGTTTTTCTACAGGCAGAGGCTGATACTGAGGCTGTTTGAGAATTTCAACAAGCCTTGCACCTCTGTGAAGAATCCTCTGTGTAGCTCTGTCAAGCTCAGAACCAAATTGAGCAAAGGCTGCAAGTTCTCTGTATTGAGCAAGCTCAAGCCTCAATCTACCAGCAACCTGTCTCATGGCTTTAATCTGGGCAGCTCCTCCCACACGGGAAACCGAAAGTCCTACATTAATAGCTGGACGAATTCCTGCAAAAAAGAGACCAGGCTCAAGATAAATCTGTCCATCGGTAATGGAAATAACATTGGTTGGAATATAGGCTGAAACGTCACCCTGTAAGGTCTCAACAATAGGTAAAGCGGTCAATGAGCCACCACCATACTTGTCATCAAGCTTGGCTGCCCTTTCAAGAAGCCTTGAATGGTTATAGAAAATGTCTCCAGGGTATGCCTCACGCCCTGGAGGTCTTCTAAGAAGTAGAGAAATTTCACGGTATTCGGCAGCCTGTTTGGAGAGGTCATCGTAAATAACTAAAGCATGCCGCCCAGTATCACGGAAATACTCACCAATTGCGCAGGCTGAATAAGGGGCAATCCATTGAAGAGCTGCTGAATCGGAAGCACAGGCAGCAACCACTGTAGTATATTCCATTGCACCATACTTTCTCAAAATCTCAACAATCTGAGCAACTGTTGATTTTTTCTGCCCTATTGCACAATAAATACAATAAACATCGGTATTTTTCTGAGCAAGAATTGCATCTATGGCAATAGCGGTTTTTCCAGTTTGTCTGTCCCCAAGTATGAGCTCTCTCTGTCCCCTTCCAATAGGGGTCATCGCATCTATCGCCTTTATTCCAGTATACATGGGTTCATGAACAGGTTTCCTTTGAATGATTCCAGGGGCCTTGAGCTCAATTCTTCTAAACTCCTTTGCCTCAATTGGCCCCTTTCCATCAAGGGGTCTTCCCACTGGATCAATCACCCTTCCAATTACTGCCTCTCCTACAGGAATTGAGGCAACCCTTCCTGTTCTTTTGGCAATATCTCCTTCCTTGATTTTTGTATAATCTCCCATTACAGGAATTCCCACATTGTCAAACTCCAAATTTAAGGCAATTCCTACTTCTCCACTATCAGGAAATTCAATTAATTCCATGTATTCACAATTTCTAAGACCAAAAACCCTTGCCACACCGTCTGCCACTGAAATAACAACCCCCATCTCCTCAAGATCTATCTTCTTCTCAAATTCCTCAATTCTCTTTTTAATAAGATCGCTAAGTTCCTGAGCTTTGATCGCTTCCATCGGCTATACCCCCTTTATGATAATTTCTTTAAATTTTTCAAGCTGACTCTTTAAAGTTCCATCCCAAATATAATCACCAATTCTAATTCTCACTCCTCCAATTATATCAGGATCTATCCTTGCCTCAAGAATAACCTCTTTTTTAAGAACCCCCTTCAAAGCCTCTTCAAGCTCCTTCTTTTCCTCTTCAGAGATGGGAAAGGCTGTAATTACCTCTCCCCTCGCAATTCCCAATTCTTCATCTAAAAGTGCCTGATACATGGAAACTATTTCTTCCAAAAATTGAATTCTTCGCCTTTCAACAAGTAATTTTAAAAATCTTTCCACCTCAGGATCAACCTTAAAATACTTCAAAATCTCCTGAAGAATTTCCATCTTAAGATCAGGTGGATAAATAGGGCTCTGCAAAGCCCTAAGAATTTCCGGATATCCCTTGAGCCAGTCCGTCAAACCTTTTAATTCTTCACCAAACTCTTTAACTTTATTTAACTCTTTACCTGCAATAAAAAGACCCTTGGCATACTTTAAGGCTGTTGCTAAGGCTCTCAATTCAGACTCCTCCCTTTTATTTGTTCTATAACCTCTCTAAAAATTCTTTTCTGATCTTCAGGAGTTATATTTTTTCTTAAAATTTCTTCTGCAAGTTTAACTGCCTCTTCTGCTAACTCAACCCTTAACATATCCTTTGCCTTTTCCATTTCCTGAGCCATATATAATTTAGCCTGCTCCTTAATACGCTCTGCCTGAAATCTTGCCTCCTCTAAAATACGCTCCTTTTCTTTTAAACCCTGTTCCACATAATTTTTATAAATAGCCTCTGCCTCAGCCTTTAAATTTTTGATCTTCTCTTGAAGCTCAAGATATTTGGCTTCAGCTTCCTTCTTTTTAGCAAGAAGTTCTTCATATTCCCTCAAAAGATTCTCTTTTCTTGTTCTAAAAAAATTAATCACAGGCTTCTTTAAAAGTTTATAAAGTATAATAACAAGCACTATAAAATTAACAGTCCACCAAATAAGATTTTTAATCTGTGTTGGAGTGACTCCATGATGAGCTCCCTCTTCGGCAGAGAAGGAAAGATTTGCTAAAAAAACAACCACACAAAAAGCCAAAAGACACTCAAAGAGTCTCTTCATACCTTCCTCCCAAGGAGCTTTTCGACTATAAGGGTTGCAAAAAATTCCCTTTGAGAAAGGACTGCTTCTCTAAGTTTGGCAAATTCCTCCTTAAACACCCTTTCCCATTCCTTTTTCTGAGCTTCTACCTCTTTCATAACCCTTGCCAATTCCTCTCTTTCAAGCCTTCTTGCCTCATCTTTGATAGCCTCTCTTTTCTGCAATCCTTCCATACGTGCTTGATTTAAAGCCTCCTGATAATTTCTAAGCCCCTCTTCTGCCTCCTTAATAAGATCATCTATCTCCTTCTCAAGGACTTTAAATTGGTTTTTTCTCTCATTGATAACACTCATAACTGGCTTAATTAAAAGAATATTCAAAAGAAAGGCAAGAACAATTGCCTCAACAATCTGCACTAAGAGGGTGATATCAAATTTGAGCATCGCCTAACCCCTTGCGAATTATTTCAAATCTTTAAACAAGTGAGGTTATAACTTTTTTTTTAAAAGTCAAGTCAAAATTCTGTATAAAAATTAAAGTTATTTAAAGAAAACTCTTTTAAAGGCTATGTTAAATAAAATAGATAGAAGCAAATAAGTAGAAATGGTTATAGATCCACCATAACTGAGAAAGGGCTGAGGGATACTGGTCATGGGTAAAAGGCCTGTTGCACCTCCAATATTAAAAAAGGCCTGCAAAAGCAAGATTAGAAAAATTCCTGTAGCAAGGGCCTTCCCAAGTAAATCCCTTGCTTTTTTTGAGACCATCAAGGCAAAGTAAAGAAGATATCCATAAAGACTCAAAAAAAGGGTTACACCTAAGAGCCCAAAGGCTTCTGCAAAAACTGAAAAGGCCAAATCAGTATTCTTAGCTGGAAGATAATTAAGCCTTGTGGACCATCCCTTTTTAAAACCCTGCCCCTTTATCCCCCCTGAGCCTATAGCAATAAGGGATTGACTTAATTGATAGCCCCAGGTTTTATAGTGTTTCTCAGGATCAAGATATCCATAAATTCTTCCCTTTTGATGGGGCTTCAACTTGTTCCACATCAAGGGAGTAATAATTACAAAAGCAAAAATACCAAAAAGCACAAGAACAATAAGCAATCTCTTGGGAAACCCGAAAAAAAGTAACAAGGAGAAAAACATTAACCCTATTATAAAGGCATAATCAAGATCAACAGGTAAAAGAAATAAAAGAGGTAAAGAAATTATCCCCAGTAAAAAAAGTGCCTCAGAATTTTCAAGTTTTAGTTCACCCTTTTTGCTAATATAAAAACTCAACAAATAAAGAAGAACAAGCTTCAAAAACTCTGAAGGTTGAATACTTATTGGCCCAATTACTAGCCATCTTTTTTTAAAGAGAGCAAGAATTAATAATAAAAAAACCATCAAGAAATAGGCTATCCATATCAAACCAAAAGAAATCTTTCGGTAATCGAAATATATTAATAAAAGCATAAACAAAACAAAACCTATAGCATGCCATAAAAGGTTTTTCAAAAGATATCCTGAGGATTCTCCCATAGAAAGTTGATTGACAAAATTGATCAAAATAAGCCCCAAAAAACAAAGGAGGGCTAAAAGGTTTTCCCGCAAAAATTCTTTAAAACGTTCTATTTTCTCCATAACCTTAATTGTTTGTGGAGTTATTCAATTGTCCCATGTCTGGAACTTCTTCTATAACTTCTTCTTTTACTTCACTTTTTGAGAAAGCCGATGGAAGTTTATAATAAGTTCGGTAAAGTTCACCAGCAACGGGTGCAGCTACTGCTCCACCGCTACCGCCGTGTTCAACAAGAACAGCTGAAACTATCTCTGGTGTTGAATTGCCAGCAAAACTCACAAACCAGGCATGATGCTCTGTTAATTTGGTTTTTCTTTGAAGAGAAACCACCTGGGCTGTTCCTGTTTTTCCCCATACAGTGATCCCGGGCACACGAGCCGCCTTACCTGTTCCCTCTTCCACCACGCTTTTTAGGCCTTCAAGGATCCATTGATGAAAATCTGTTCTCAAGTTTATCCTTTTCTCAAGAACTGGTTTTTCCTGATAAAGGATTTTTCCATCCTTTGAGCGCACCTCCTTTACCGCATATACCCTATAAAGATTTCCCCCATTGGCAAAGACCATGTAAGCCCTTGCCATTTGCAGAGGGGTCACAAGAAGATAACCTTGACCTATGGCTATATTAACCGTTTCTCCCTGATACCACGGAAGTTTAAATTTTTTTTGTTTCCAGGATGTATCAGGTACAAGACCTCCCTTTTCATCAGGGAAATTAAGTCCTGTTAAACTTCCGAGACCAAAGTTTCTTGCAATTTTTGCAAGAAAATCAATGTCAATTCTTGAACCAATGGTGTAGAAATAAACATCGCAGGACTGAGCTATAGCCTTTCTTAATCCAACGGTGCCATGCCCTTTTCTTTCCCAGCACCGAAAGGTATGAGAACCAAAGGTAAAATAGCCAGGGCAGTAAACACTCCAGTTTGGACCTTTCACTATCCCTGCCTCAAGACCAGCAAGCGCTGTAATCGCCTTAAAGGTTGAACCAGGGGGATAGGCCTGAATAGCCCTGTTCAAAAGAGGTCGTTTGGGATCATTAACAATAGAACTCCATTCTCCCTCTTCAAAGCCTGAAATAAACTTATTGGGATCAATAGCAGGCATACTAACAAGAGCTAAAAGAGCCCCATCCCGGGGACTCAAGACAACTACAGCTCCTCTTCTATCTTTAAGGAGCTCGTAGGCCCTCATCTGGAGGTCATGCCTCACTGTTAAAACAAGGTCATCACCTGCTACAGGTGCAATTCTTCCTACTACCTTCCCAAGCCTTCCATAGGCATCTCTTTCAATTTCAATTCTTCCATTTACTCCCTTTAAATAATTTTCGTATAATTTTTCTATACCCTTTTTTCCCACTAAATCCTCAGAGGAATATCCCTTATTTTTAAGATTTTCATATTCCTCTTGACTTATTCTTCCCACATATCCAAGAAGATGAAAATAAGCCTCCCCAAAGGGATAATATCTCTCTGCTTCAACTTCAACAATAACACCAGGTAGATAGTATTGCCTAACCATGATACGGGCAACCTCATCCCAGCTCAGATTTCTTTTAAGAAGAACTCTTCCAAAACTCACCTTCTTGGCAAGATAAAACCTCTCCTTTAAAGCTCCATAATCCTCCTTAAGAATGAGACTTAATTTTTTAAGAATCCCCTCTTCATCTGAAAGATTTTCCAGATCTAAATAGAGCTGAAAACTTGCACGATTGGTAGCAACAACAACACCATCTGATGTTATAATTTCACCTCTCGGAGCCTTGATTACATAGGATACAATTGATCTCGTTTTAGCTTTATTTAAATAATAGGAATGCTTAATTACCTGCAAATAAAATAGCCTAATCCATAAAATTCCCAAAAAAATAAAGAGCAAAATTTTGCCAATTAAAACCCGTTTTTCCCATTCTTCATCAAGCCTTTCTTTTTTATGCCATTTATTAAACATCATTAAACTTCATCATTCTTTTAAAAAGTTGATGAAAACTCAAACAAGACATAAAAGTTAAGAAAAAATATCCTAAAGTTTTCATTATAAAATTTAACCAAAAAGGATAATCAAGAACTGCTAAAGAAAGGGTATTAAAAAATATGTATGTTTTAATAATAAGAAAAAATACTAAAGAAAGGGCCCAGAAAAGAAATAGAAAGAACTGAGTTTCAGTTTTAAAACCTTTTTTAAGATATTGAAAACCAATAAATAAAATAAAATAAACCATAACAAAAAGCATAGTTGAATGATAAGTTTCTAAAGCTTTTAGGATAGAAATTAAAAAGATAGATAAAAGTGAGTAAAAATTTAGGCTCAAAAGGGGAATTAAAGCAAGATACAGAGCAGAATAAAAATCAAAGGGAAAAATTGGTATAATATAAGCCAAAACGCCTTTCAAAAAAGTTATAATAATTAAAAGAGGAAAAAATTTATTAAAGAAAATTTTTCCATCCATCTACATAGATATTTCAGGAACTTTTAGTAATATTACAACCCAGTTTAAATTATAGATATCAACTACCGGTTTTACTTCGCCCTTTTTGAATAGGCCCTGAGGATCCTTTGATATATTTGAAAGAATTCCCACAAGCAAACCCTCTGGATAGATTAAGTCTTGACCAGAGGTTACGATGGTATCTCCAATTTTGGCCTCACTATAAAGGGGTAAAAATTCAAGACTACACAATTTTTCTCCCTTTCCTTTTAGAATGGCCCTGTCCTGAGTGCGTAGAATTTTAACATCCGCTGCAAAGGAGGGATCGGTAAGAAGAATTACTCTGCTCCAGTTCTTATGGGTCTCAACCACTTGTCCCACAAGTCCAACCCCTTCATTCTCTACTAAGGCTAAAACAGGCATCTGAGGCATAAGGCCATCCCTTGAACCCTTATTAATGATTACTTGATCAGAAAAGGGATCAACAGCCTTATATATAATCTTAGCAACAACCTGGGGATAGGAAAGCTTAGACTCAATCTTGTAAAGTTTTTCAAGTTTCTGATAAAGAATTTCCCTTTCCATGAAATAAGCAAGCTCTTGCTTGAGCTTTAAATTTTCTTCTTTCAGTTTCTGATTTTCCCTTTTAACCTCAACAAGAAAAAGATAATCTGAAAAGAATTTTCTGAATTTTTCGGATAGAATACTCTCAAAATTCCAAAGGGGCTTTAGAAAAAAACCAAAGATTCCCTTGAAGGGATCTTCTTTAAGAAAAAACAACAGAGAGACCAAAAGGAAAAGAGACAAAAAAAGGACCCACTTTTTTCGCATAAATCTAATTTTATCATAGTTCTTTCCTTTTTTGAGAGGACTTTATTTTTAAAACTATGGCCTTATATAAATAAAGCCCTCCCTTTGCCAATCAACAAGGGCTCTAATTCCTGAAGATATAATTTCGGCAGGAGGAGGCACAAGATCTGTAGAAATATTAAAAACTTTAAAAGGGTTCTGGCAGAAATAAAATTTAACGCCCCTTTCACAAAGGCTTTTAAACATCTCCATATAGGGTTCAAAATTTTCCACTACCTTTATCCCCTCAAAATTAATAAGCACTCTGATTTCATAAGGTTCCTCAGAAAGAGTGGCCAAAAGATTATTCACCTGTCTCAAACAGGCATTAAAACGGGAAGAATCTGGAACATGAAAGAGAACTTTTAACATAATACACCTCCCTAAAGCAAAATTTTAAGAAATTATAAAATTTTATGATAAAATGGGTAAACCTTGTGAAAAATTTCTTTAATGGTATAACTTGGAAAATTCAATTTCTTTGTAATATAGGTCTAAGTCCCTTTTTAAAAGGATTTCAAGGGGAGTTTCTTCCTTCTCCAAAAGCCAGTTTAAAACCCCCTTATTTCCAATTAAAATCTCTATGGGTTTTTTCTCCTTTTCAAACTCATAGGGCCCCTCAAGGAAGGCAAAATCATCATAGGTGTTCTTAATTAATTTCAAGAGTTTTAATGCAAAGGAAACGGGCTTAAATAAAAGGTAATTTTCTATGATAATTTGAAAGCCAAGACATCTTTGTTCCTTCCACTTATCAAAGGTGGGTTCAAAGGCATGGGGCTTAAATTTAACACCCCAGGTTTCAGAAGGAAAGTTTTCTAAGAGAAGTTCAAAGGTTTCTTTTAATTTTAAATATGGGGCCCCGAAAATAAGAAAGGGAAGGGTGGTTCCCCTTCCTTCAGAGAGATTGGTGCCCTCAAGGAGAACCATTCCTGGATAAACAAAGACACACTCAAAGGTTGGAAGATTGGGTGAGGGAAGAATCCACGGTCTTTGATAGTGGAAAAAGAGTTTATCCCTTAAATAATTTTTCATGGGAATAACTCTTAGGGGAAGATCTGGATAGTGCCTTTTTTTGAAAAGAAGAGCTAATTCTCCTAAAGTTAGGCCATGACGCATGGGGAGAATATCAAGGCCTACAAAGCTGAAATATTCCCTTTCAAGAAGGGGCCCTTCAACAACCCCTCCTAAGGGATTGGGTCTATCAAGAATTACCACTTCTTTTTTTAAATCCTTGGCCACCTTCATGAGAAGAAATAAAGTCCAAATGTAGGTATATACTCTACAGCCTACATCCTGAAGATCAACAAAAATTACATCTATCCTTTTCAAATCTTCAGGATCAGGGCTAAGCCTTGGGCCATAGAGGCTCTTTACAGGGATACCAAAAAAGGGTTCTATCTCATCAGGGGAACCAATCATGTTAGCCTGTTTTTCAGAGAAAAGCCCATGTTGGGGAGAAAAGAGAAAAAGGAGCCTTTCTTGAAAGTATTGATAAAAGATTTGATAGGAAAGTTTAAAATCTCTTGTTACTGCCCCTTGATGGGTCAAAAGGGCAATTTTTGCCCTTTGATATTCCCTATGAATTTCTTCAGAAAAAAAGACCTCAAGCCCTACTTCAAGAATATTTTTATTCATCAGGGGGTTTTTAAAGAAAGTTTAAGGCTCTGGATATAAGCCTCTATACCTCTTGTTATTCCCTCGGCAACTTTTTCAAGAAATTCCTCATCGGTAAATCTTTTTGCCATTTCAGGATTGGTGATAAAATCAGCTTCTATGAGTACAGCAGGCATCCTTGTTCCCACTAAAACAAGAAAAGGCGCATATTTTACCCCACGATCCACGATATCAGGGTAAAATCTTGAAAGATACCTTACCAATTCCCTTTGGATCTTTGTTGCCAAATCCCTTGATTCATTAAGCTTTGTGTTGGCAAGAACAGCCTTAACCAAATCCTGAAGATCTGCAAGTCCCTGATTATTCACCCTGTTTTCATAAGCAGCAACTCTCATAGCCTCAGGATCTGTGGTAAAGTTGAGATAGTAAACCTCTATGCCTTTGGCTGATGGATCAGGAGAGGCATTAAGATGAAAGGAAATAAAAAGGTCGGCCTTTTTAGAATTAGCAAGAGCTGGCCTTTTAGCAAGAGGGATGAATACATCCTCTGTTCTCGTGTATAAAACCTCAATTCCTAAACGGCTTTCCAGTTTTTTCCCCACAAGTTTAGCAAGCTTCAAAGCTATATCCTTTTCCTTTAATCCATTCGGGCCAAGGGCACCTGGGTCCTCACCTCCGTGCCCAGGATCAAGCATCACCCTCTTTACACCAAGCCCAAATTGCCTAGCAAGATTAATATATTTAGTTTCTTCCTCCTTAGGGCCCTCCTCCTTTGAAGCCCTTTTCTTTCTTTCACTCTGGCTCTTTGCATAAGCAACCCTCTTTTGCACTCTCTTAGTCTCAACCTTTTTTTCCTTTCCCAAAAGATCAATAATTAATTGATGAGGATTTTGCAGTTTAAATACCTTGTAATCAGTAAGACTATTCAAATCTAAAACCACTCTTACAGTTTGAGAATCAAATTGACCCACTCTTACCGCCTGTAAGTGTTTGTCCTTGAGATCAATGGTACGCGGTACTTTATTATCCAAATGAGCAGGATAGAGATCAATATATAGCCTTGGGGGCTTATCCTCTTTTCCAGGAAGTATATTCAAACTATACTTGAACTCTCCGCTAAGATCAACCATCACTCGGGTATAATCTTCACCAGTTACAGCCTCAACCTTAACCACCTTCTTTAAATCAGGCAAAATCTCCAAAGGACGCTTAGAGGTCTCACTTGTTTCACTTATGCGAGAAGAAAGGGCCTTTTCTTCCCCAGTTTTGGGCTCCTTTTTTATCGCTTCCCTCTTTGTCTCCTCTTTCTTTGTCTCCTTAGACCTAAAAGACTTTTCTTTGGAAAGCTGAATCCCCCAATTCTTTTTAATTTCTTCAGCTCGGGCTTTATCCCTCAATTCTCTCTCATAAATTTCTAAAAGAGTTAAATAGGCCCGTTCTCTCTGGGGATGATCAGGATAGGACTTTAAAAAGAGTTCAAATCTTTTTGCAGCCTCAAGAGCATCTTCCTTTCTTAAAGATTTGTGATAAAGCTCATAATAAAGCTCTGCAGTCTTAAGAAGGGAAAGAGGGGCAATCTCACTTGTGGGATATAGGAGATAAAGATGTCTATATTTAGAAATAAACCTCAAATAATCTTTTCGTGTAAGACCTCTTTTTCTGAGAAGCTCTTCCTCCTTCTTTACCTTCTCAAAGGCAGAAAGTAGGGATTCAGGCTCTTTCTCCTTTTCTTGCACCTTTTTCTCAGAAATCCTTTCCTCTGTTTTCTTTTCAGGAAGCCTTATGAGAAGTCTTTTCCCAGGTTTTAACTCTTTGCCCTGTAAATTATTTAATCTCATTATTTCTTCTTCACTCACTCCAAAGGTCTGGGCAATATCGCTCAGGGTTTCCCCCTTTCTTACCCGATAAACAATTTCCTTTGCCCGAGTCTTTTCAGGCTTGGTTTCTTCAGCCCTCTCTTCTTGTAAGGACTTCTTTTTCTTAATAATTAGTTTTTTTCCTGCCAAAATTTTTTCGCTTTTCAAATTATTCCAAGCCTTTATATCCTCTACAGTAACTCCGTATTTCTTGGCAATGTCCTTTAATCTTTCACCCCTTTTTACTTGGTGATAAATCAATTCTTCAGAAGGTGAGGAATTCTGCGTTAATTCAGATTTAATGGCTTCCCTTTCTCTTGATTCCCCCTTTTCTTCCTTTGAAGCCTTTTTAATAAGAAGCTTTTTACCAGCAACAATTTTGCTGCTCTTTAATTGATTGAGTCTTTTTATCTCCTCTTCACTAACTCCGTATTTTTTAGCAATGGAGGCTAAAGTTTCTCCCTTTTTGACTATGTGATAGAGATCTCCTCCTTGGCTTTTTTCCTCTTTTTTGCCTCCTTTCTTAATAAGGAGCCTCTTTCCAGGAAAAACCCTCTCTTCTTTTAAATTGTTCCACTCCTTTATATCCTCAACGCTAACTCCATATTTTCTTGCTATATCCCTTAGACTTTCTCCCTTTCTAACTTTATGATAGAAAATCTCCTCAGAGAAAGCAAAAGAGAAAAAAAGGAGATTTAAAATCAGGATAATAAAAAAGGCGACTACCTTTTTTCCAACTCCCTTTTTAATTGATACAGGAATTCTAAGGCCTCCTTGGGAGTCAAATTGTCCGGATCCAACTTTTTTATTTTATCAAGAATTGGTGAATTTTCATCCGTTGAAAAAAGGGAGAGTTGTCTTTTTTGAAATCTTGGTCTTTTCTTTTCCAAGGTTTCAAGGATTTCTTTGGCTCTATGAATCACCTCTTCAGGAAGATTGGCAAGCCTTGCCACTTCAATTCCATAAGACTGACTTGCTGCCCCTGGAAGAATTCTATAAAGAAAAATAACCTGATCCTCCCACTCCCTTACCTCAGCATGAAAGTTTTTTATAGCAGGATAATTTTTGGAAAGCTCGGTAAGTTCAAAGTAATGAGTAGCAAGAAGGGTAAAAATTTTGTGCTTGTATAGATATTCAGCAATAGCCCAGGCAAGGGACATTCCATCAAAGGTGCTTGTTCCTCTCCCAACTTCGTCAAGAAGCACAAGGGATCGGGGGGTTGCATTTCTCAAAATTTTGGCACACTCACTCATTTCCACCATGAAGGTACTCTTTCCCCGAATGAGTTCATCTGCTGCCCCAATTCTTGTAAAAAGTTTATCAAAAACACCAATTCTTGCATACTTGGCAGGAACAAAGCTTCCCATCTGGGCAAGAATTACAATAAGGGCATTCTGTCTTAAATAGGTGGATTTTCCACCCATGTTAGGGCCAGTGAGGATGATAAGTTCAGCCTCTCCCTCTTTGAGCTCAAGGGAGTTAGGAATAAAATTTTCTTCACCAAGGATTCGCTCAAGCACAGGATGCCTTCCCTCCTCAATGAGGAGAACCTTCTCTTCAGTTAGCTCTGGCCGAACATAATGATATCTCTCAGCAACTTCAGAAAGGGCAATAAGCACATCAAGCTTTGCAAGGGCTCTTGCAGATCTTTTTATATCTTCAGCTTTGCAAGCAACCCTTTCCCTTAATTCCAAAAAAAGCTCATATTCAAGATTTTTAAGCTTTTCCTCAGAAGAAAGAATTTTTTCTTCAAGCTCTTTTAGCTCTGGAACCACATATCTTTCCGCGTTAACAAGGGTTTGTTTCCTCTCAAAATAAGAGGGGACCATTTTTAAATAGCCCTTTGAAACTTCCACATAATATCCAAAGACCCGATTATACCCAATTTTCAGGGTGGGAATTCCTGTTTTAGCTTTTAGCTCCTCTTCAAGCTTTGAAAGATAAAGAAGGCTGTTTTCCCTTAAATCTTTGAGTTCATCAAGAACTTTATTAAAACCCTTTTTAAAAATTCCCCCCTCTTTTAAAGTTGAGGGTGGATTCTCAACTAAGGCTGAATCAAGAAGATTTAAAATCTCTTCAACCTCGCAGAGCTCCTCCTCAACCCTTTTTAATTCCTCAGGAAAGTCTAAAGAACCCCTTAAATTCCTTAGCAATGCCTTTAATTCAGGAAAAAATCTTAAGCCCTCACGCAAGAGAGCTAATTCCTTTGGGTTAATAAGCCTTAGACTTAGTCTGCTTCCCAGTCTTTCAAGATCCGATATTTTTTGAAGAATTCTTGCGATGTTTTCACGAAGATCCCTTTTTTCAAGAAAGAATTCTATTGTTCTCTGCCTTCTCTCTATAGCCGAAAGGTCTCTTAAAGGGTAAAGAATCCACTCCTTTAATAATCTTGAGCCCATGGGGGTTTTGGTTTTATCAAGGACCCAATAAAGGGTGTATTTTTCTGTGCCATCAAGGAGATTCTTCACAAGTTCAAGATTTCTCTTAGTATTCTCATCAAGAAATAAAAAATCCTCAGGATAATAAAACTTTGGTTCTGAAAGCCTCTCAGCAAGTGCGGGCTGATATTTTTTAAGATAGCTGTAAATAGCAGATAAAGCCTCTTTTACCTCTTCTGATTCAGTAATGGCTGAAAATTTTTCCTTATAACTTTTAAAATCTTCCTTTTCAAGAAAACTCAAATGGACCTGAGGAAGATTTTGTTTCAGAAATTTTGCAAGTTCACTCTCTTTAAGGGACTCCTCAAGAAGGATCTCTCGGGGCTCCTTTTTTAGGAGTTCTGAAAGGGCTCTGTCCTGAGTAAGTTCGGTAAAATAGAATTCCTCACAGGAGAGCTCAAGAAAAGAAAGGGCAAACTTCTTTCCAGTCTTTAGGCTTGAAAGGTAGACTTTTTCTTTGTCTTTAAGAAAACTAAAATCAATGAAAAGCCCAGGGGTATAAACTTTAACAACCTCCCTCCTAACAAGCCCCTTAGCCAAGGCTGGATCTTCAACCTGTTCACAAATGGCAACTTTAAATCCAAGTTCAAGAAGTTTTTGGATGTAAATTTCACTTTTTTCTGCAGGAATTCCGCACATGGGAGCGGTAAGATTTTTTCCAGCCTCCCTCTTTGTAAGAACAAGCCCAAGTAAGGGGGCAACTGTTTCTGCATCTTCAAAGAACATCTCATAAAAGTCTCCCAATCTGAAAAAAAGAATACTGTCTGGATACTTTGCCTTTATTTCAAAATACTGACGAAACATGGGAGTTATGTCCTGTTTTAGTTGCCCTCTCATACTTGGAGAAACCCTCTTTCTTTTAGATAAAAATAAACCTCCTCAGGCACAAGATATCTTATACTTCTTCCCTCCTTTAAATAGGTTCTTAATAAAGTACTTGAGATTTCAAGGGGAAAGACCTCAAGAAAAAAAGCCTTTTTTTTAGCTTCTTTTCCCCAAAGTTTTTCAGCCCTATCTTTGACAAAATCTTCAGCCCTTTTCCAATTTCCCGCACCTCTTGATACAACAATTAAATTACAAAAGTTCAAAAATCTCTCATAATGCCACCAGGTCTCTATCTCCTGAAAGGCATCCATTCCAATAATAAGAAAAAATTCTTTTTGGGAATAAAGTTTTTTCAATTTTTCAAGGGTTTTTAGGGTGTAAGAGGGGGTTTCTTCTTTTTCAATATCAAGGACTTTAAAAAAGGGATTAAACTTGATTGCTACTTTGAGCATATTAAAACGGTCTTCAAAGCTAAAAAAAGTCCCCCTTTTGTGAGGGGGAGACCCTGCTGGAATAAACCAGATTTCTGATAAATTGAAGGCTATGCGAGACTCTTCAGCAATTCTTAAATGGGCAAGATGAGGGGGATCAAAGGTTCCTCCAAGAAGCCCTATTCTATGTTCTGATTTGTCCATCACCAAAGGCAATGAATTTGGTTGTGGTTAATTCTTCAAGCCCCATTGGACCATAGGCATGAAGTTTTGTTGTGGAAATACCAATTTCAGCCCCAAGCCCAAGTTCACCTCCATCATTGAATCTCGTTGAGGCATTGACAAGCACAAGGCTTGCATCAACCTCCTGAAGAAATCTCATGGCCTTGGTGTAATTTTCCGTAATAATGGCCTCGGTGTGATTACTTCCATATTTGGCAATATGATCCATGGCCTCCTCAAGGGAAGAAACCACCTTTACAGCAAGAATTAGATCAAGGAATTCATAGCCATAGTCCTCCTCTTTGGCAGGCTTTGCCCAGGGTATATATTTCAGGGTTTCAGGACAGCCTCTAATCTCAACTCCGTATTTTTTATATTCCTCTGCCACTCGTGGTAAAAAGGTAGGGGCTATGTCTTTGTGCACAAGAAGGGTTTCCATGGCATTGCAAACCCCTGGTCTCTGACACTTGGCATTTACCGCAATATTAACTGCCTTTTCAAGATCAGCTTCGTCATCCACATAGACATGACAAACCCCTTTATAGTGCTTAATAACAGGCATTCTTGCCTTTTCAGTAACAAATCTAATTAGGCCCTCTCCACCCCTTGGAATAACAAGATCAATGTATTCCTCAAGTTCAAGAAGATATTCCATGGCAATTCTTTCTGTTGTTGGAACCACCTGAACGGCATCAACAGGAAGGCCCTTTTCCTTCAGCACCTCTCTAAAAATATCTGCTAAGGCTAAGTTGGAATTAATTGCCTCTTTTCCTCCTCTAAGAATAACTGCATTTCCACTTTTGAAGCAAAGCCCAGCTGCATCAATGGTAACATTGGGTCTGCTTTCATAGATAATGGCAATAACTCCGAGAGGGATGCGCATTTTCCCCACAAGAAGACCATTTGGGCGCCTCCACATCTTCACCACTTCTCCCACTGGATCAGGAAGAGCCGCTACCTCTTCAAGCCCCCTTGCCATGGCCTCAACAACCTTGTCTGTGAGAGTGAGCCTATCAATAAAGGCCTTTGAATAGCCCTGGGTCAGCGCAAGGTTGACATCCTTGGCATTTATCTCTTTCAATTCTTCCCTCTTTTCTCTCAATCTCTTTGCAACCTCTCTTAAAACTTCATTTTTTATGGTAGTATTTAATTTAGCAAGCTCTCTTGCTGAGGCCTTTGCTTTTTTACCCATTTCAATAATCAATTCCCTTAATGCCTCACCCATTTTGAATGCCTCCCTTTTGTAAAAAGTTTAGAAATCTTTGTCTTTACT
>CAZQQV010000002.1:0-54875 GCA_964595655.1 uncultured Caldimicrobium sp. | reverse complement strand
AAACTTGCTCTAAAATATAATTTTGAAATTGTCTCTGAGGAAGAAGGGAGTCTCTTTGTAGAAAAAATTTTTTCAAATTGAATTTTTTTGCTCTTTCAATATAATAATCGCACAAGATGACAAATGTAGCCTTAGATATAAAAGATTTAAAGAAAAAATACGGTTCCCTCTTTGCTTTAAAAGGAATCTCTTTTCAAGTATACAGGGGTGAACTTTTTTCTTTATTGGGCCCCAATGGAGCAGGTAAAACCACAACTCTAAGAATCCTTTCAGGACTCACCTCTCCCACCTCAGGAAATATTTATATTTTTGGTAAAAATCTCTTTACCGAAGAAATCTGGGCTAAAACCAAAATTGGACTTGTTCCTCAACAAATTAACCTTGATCTTGAACTAACTGTTGAAGAGAATCTCTTCATTCACGGTCTTCTTTTTAAAATGTCTATAAAAGAAATTAAAAAAAGAATAACTGAACTTCTTGAAATGGCAGATCTTTTGGAGAGAAAAAAATCCAGAGTTAAAGAGCTTTCAGGTGGGCTCAAAAGGCGCCTTTTAATCATAAGAGCTCTTATGCACTCTCCAGAAATCCTCCTTCTTGACGAACCAACCGTTGGACTTGATCCTCACATTAGAAGAAAAATCTGGAGCTTTATAAAGGGCATACAGGCAAGGGGAACCACTATTATACTCACCACCCATTATATGGAAGAGGCAGAAGCTCTTTCAGATAGAGTGGCTTTTATCAATAAAGGAGAAATTATTGCCATTGATACCCCCTCAAATTTTATCAAAAAACTTGGAAATTTTGCCATAGACATATACTCTAATAATGGAATGGTAACCCACTTTTTTAAAAATAAAGAAGAGGCAGAAGAGGCCTTGTTAAAATTTTCTCAAACCTATCCCTATGTAAGTTTAAGAAAGGTTAATTTAGAGGATGTTTTTATTAAGCTTACGGGTGAGCGAGTATGAAAGGCTTTTTAGCGGTTTATCTTAGAGAACTTTTTCTTTTGCAAAAACGTTTCATAAAGGTATTGTTATCTTTTTCTGTTAATCCCTTTCTTTATATTCTTGCCTTTGGAATAGGTCTCGGAAAACATATAAATATTATGGGAAGATCCTATCTTGAATTTTTAATTCCAGGTCTTATTGCAGCAAGCAGTATGCTTCAGGCCTTTGCCATAAATGTGGAAATAAATGTGGCAAGATTCTATTTAAAGGTGTTTGAAGAATTTCAAAGTGCTCCTTTATCTCCATTAAGTTATGCCTTAGGAGAGATTTTATCAGGAGTTACAAGAGCCTTTATATCAGTTTTTATCATCATGGCCTTTGGATACTACCTTGGCGGAGTAAAGCTCAATTTTAGTGCTATCTTTTTTCTTGTGGTTTTTCTTAATGCCTTTATTTTTGCATCCCTTGGTCTTGCTTCAGCCATGAGTATTAAGTCCCATGCTGATCAAACCCTCATCACCAATTTTATTATAACTCCCATGATGTTTCTTGGTGGAACCTTCTTTCCCGTAGAAAATCTTCCCCCTCTTATCCAACCTCTAATAGAAATCTTACCTTTGACCCTTGTTTCTAAAACTCTTAGAGCAATTGCATTTGGGGAGGAATTTCATTATCATAACATTTTGATTTTAGCCATTATAGGGATAATCTGTTTTTCTTTCGCAGTAATTACTATAAAAAGGGCCAAAGATTAATATGGAACACTCTCATTCTGTAGAATCTAAGGCTTTAAAATTAACAGGATTGAGCTTTTTTATTAGTCTTTTGATCTTTTTTCTCAAATATTTTGCCTATTTTATTACTGGTTCTGTGGCCATTTATTCTGATGCCCTTGAATCAATTGTGAACATTTTTTCAGCCCTATTTGCTTTTATAGGGACAAAGATATCTCTTAAACCTTCAGATTCTGAACATCCTTATGGTCATACAAAAGTTGAATATCTCATTGCCATTTTAGAAGCTTTATTTATCCTTGCAGCCTCACTTTCCATTCTCTGGAAAGCCTATCAAAAATTTCTCTCACCAGGGGAAATACAATCCTTTGCAAAAGGGCTCACCTTAATTTTATTGTCAGCACTTCTAAATGGACTTCTCTCTTATAAAATATACAGACAGGGCAAGAAGGAAAACTCCCCTATTCTTCTTTCTCATGCCTCTCATCTTCTTACAGATATTCTTACCACTTCAGGAATTATCTTAGGAATTATTTTTGCCAAAATTTTCAATTTTTGGTATTTAGATCCTCTCTTTGCCAGTTTAGTGGGACTAAACATTTCTTATTTAGGATATAAAATCCTAAAAGAATCATTAAATTCACTACTTGATGTAAGACTGGATGAGGAAAAAACGAAAAGTATTCATGAAATCATCCAATCCACTATCTCAGAGAGTAAAATTCAGGAGGCCCAGTATCATGACTTCAAGAGCAGAAAAGCAGGAAGAAAAGGTTTTGTAGAATTTCACTTAACTGTTCCAGGTGAGACCTCTGTAAAGGAAGCCCACGATCTTTGTGATGAAATTGAAAAAAATATCCAAAAGACCCATCCTGAAATCCATGTCACAATTCATCTTGAACCGGAAACCAAAAATCAAAAAAAAGAAAGAATAATTTGAATCAGGCTTCCTTTTTTATTTTTTCTGCTAATTCTTCAAGTTTAGTCCTTAGAGATTGACGCTCCCTTTTGGCATAGGCTCCAAGAATTATTTTTAAAGAGTTTTCTCCATTTGCCAGATAAATCCAGTAAGTTTGAGGATCGTAGTAATAAACTAAAAATAAACCAAACATCATGAGAATAAATCCCAAATAAACTACCCATTTGCCTGGATCTTTTTTAACTTGAAGCCCAGTCATATAGTAAATTTTTCCTATATCTATAAATTCAAGAGTAAGCTTTTTACCAGAGAGATTGGCCTCGAAGGGAGGAAAACCACTGATTATAAGCCCCTCGCTTGTTTGACTGGTTTCTTCATCAATAATCCAGACCATTAAATAAATAAATCCATGAGCCTGTCCATAATCTTTTAGGGCAATACTATAACGGTTATTTAGATTTATCGGCTCAAAGGGGTTCAACGCAAGCTCTTGTGTTTTTCCATCTAAGGAGACTTTAATTTTAAATTCAGGAATCATATTATAATTTGCCTGATAAAAGGTAATATCCTTATATTTTGCTGGCTGATTCACCTTTATTATAGCATGAGAAGTTTTATTGCCCTCAATAAAAGTCACATTGGAAATATATTCCTTAGGCATACCGTTTGGATAGGTTTCAAGAATAAATTGGTTTAACTTTACAAAAAAATCTAAGTGGATGGGTTCTTTTTTTCTAAAGGGTTGCACGATATTTGAACTTTCCCCTTCAAGAATATTCATGTTTCCTCTATAACCAAAAAGAGCACCTATTAACGCACCAATTATGATGACAACCAAGGAAAAATGTACAAAATAGACAGAAAAAAAGGCATATCTATTGATTTGTTTATAAAAGAGAATTCCTTCATTTGAGAACTCTTTTCCCTTTTTAAAGGCTAATCTATCCTGAATGAAAGCTACAACACGGGAAAGTTCTGCATTCAAATTGATTTCAATTTTGTTGGGGAGGTTCTGTGGATTAATCTCGAGGGGATCTTTTTTATACAATTTCAGAGTAAAGGGAAGTCTTTTTAGGGAACAGGCTATGAGATTGGCAAGAAAAAGAAAAAGGGCACTGATATACCACCAAGAATAATAGGCATCATGAATTTGAAAGAGGAGAATAATTTTACCAAGACCTGATCCATACTTTTGGAGGTAGAAAGCCTCTGGCTGGCCCTGAGGGATTATTGTTCCAAGAATAGAAAAACCTGCCAATACAAAAAAAAGGACTATAGCAAGTTTGGCTGAGGCCAGCTGATCCCAAAGTCTTCTCATAAAACCTCCAGATAGAGAAATTCCTAAGTATTCTAATTGAAAATTACATATTTACAACACTGAATTATTCCAGGAAAAATCAAAGGGAAATCCGTTACCTGCAATTTTAGTATAATGTTTGGGTTTGCTGATCTTTCTAAGGGGATGTCACTCCATTCCCTCTTTTTCTTGACTTATTGTTCTGCAATAATTATAATGTTTTTAATAAACCTAACAATTTTAGGAGACCGCTATGGAAAAAGTTATCAAGAAATACCAAGTAGAAGAGGAGGAAGAAAAGCTTAAGGGCTTTGGTGAGCCTGATTTAAAATCTATTTTTAAAGGAAGTGAAGCCTTAGCCAAGGCCCCTAAATTGTATGGAATTCCCACAGGAATCCAGGGGCTTGATGAGCTTTTTTTTATTGTAGTCAGTGAAAATGGGAAAATTGTTAAGAAAAATCTTGGAGGTATACCTGCTTACTCTGTTTTTAATATAACAGGGGTCTCTGATACAGGTAAATCCCTTATGGTTGAGCAATTTGCTGTTAAACAAGCAAGTCAGGGAGATAAAGTAGCTTTCATAACAGTTGAAGCCCCGGCTAATTTTGTAGTAGCCTCTCTCAAACTTAGGGCTGAAGCTATGGGGTTAAATTTCTCTGAATTTGAAGACAATATAATTCTTATTGATGCTGCAAGTTCAGGAAGGCTTAGAGATAATATTCCGGATTTATTAGCTACCTTGGCATATGCCATTCAGCAATTTAAAATCAAATTCACTATTATTGACTCTATAACAGGGCTATTTGAAACCAAGGAAATGCTTGCTCGTTCAATTGTAAGAAGACTTTTTAATTTTATGAAAAAATGGTATCAAACGGCTTTATTTGTATCACAGAAAAGAAGTGGCCATGAAGAACTCACAGCAGAGGCTGCAGGTGGCTATGCTGTAGGGCACATTGTAGACGGAACTATGGTTCTGGCTAAAGAATTGATTGATTCCACTTTCAAAGCAAAGCTTTATAAAAAAGAAATTGGGGAAATTGTAAGGCTTTTCCGTATTGATGGTTGTCGAATGTGTGGGCATGATACCAAGACGCATTTTCTGGAAATTACTGAAACAGGCTTAGTAGTGATAAAAGAACCCATTGGAAGCAAAAAATTTTAATTAAGGAGGTGCTATATGGTAATTCAAATCGGTGCCCCTGTTGTATCTGAACAAGAAATTGAACATCTTGTTACCAGGGTTTTCTTTAAATCCATTGAGTTACTTGGCGGTTTAAGTAAACTTGCGGAGTTCAGAACCCTTACCTGGCTTCCCTCCCTTGCAAGAGCTGCCTTTGTTATAGTTTTGAAAGAAGAGTATATGAAAACCGATGAAGAGATAGCCCAAAAGGTGGGTCTTACAAAAAACACCGTAAGAAATATTCTCCGTGCAGACCCAGAGCTTGCCCTTCATAAAATTAAAGCTATGGAAGAAATGCTTGCAGAGGAGGCAAGAGAACTTAAGGTTCATACAGCCGGTGGTATTGCTAAATTAGCTTATAAAGAAATAAAAGAGGGTAAAGAAGCTCAAACTTTACTCTATTACTGTAGCCTTGTTGCAACAGATCTTGTAAAGGCCCTTGATGTACCTTGGGCTTATATGATCCTTAAAAAATCCAAAGGCCTCCATTATCCTGTAAATTCAGCTGATGAGCTCAAAGAAAAGTTAGCAGGAATTTCTATTAAAGGAATACCTATTGAGGAAATCGCAGATCACCTTCATTATCCCATAAAAACACCTGCCCTTTTAATTCATGAGATTAAGGAATACCTGATGTTAAAAGAACAGACTTAATCTTTCAAATATCTCTGAAAGTTATTAATCACTCTATTTTTTTGAAAAACTTGGATTATACTTAGGAAAATTATTCTTTTCAGTAAGAACCTTGTATATCAAGCGCTTAGAGATATACGGTTTTAAATCCTTTCCCTATAAAACTATTCTTAATTTTTCAAAGGGGATTACTGCCATTGTAGGTCCAAATGGAGCAGGTAAAAGCAATATCCTTGATGCTATAAAGTGGGTTCTTGGAGAACAGAGCACAAAGAGATTAAGGGTTAAAGATTTATCTGAATTAATTTATTCTGGAAATAGCGATAAGAAAATAGATTTTGCAGAGGTCAAATTAGTTTTTGCCCATGACCCTCCAATTTTAGAAAAATACAGGAATTTTGAGGAAATAGTTATTATAAGAAGATATTATCGAGATGGAGAGTCAGAATTTTATATTAACAACAAACCTTGTAGATTAAAGGATATACATTTTTTGTTTTTAGATATGGGAATTAATCCGCAAAGTTATGGTATCATTGATCAAGGTGAAATTTACAAATTTCTTGAAATTTCACCTAAAGAAAGGAAAAAATTTATTGAAGATTTAGCAGGTATTTCTAAATTAAAATTCGTTCAAGAAGAAACAGAAAAAAATTTAAGTTATACAGAAACCAATCTCTTAAGACTAAATGATATTATTAAAGAAGTAGAATTTCAATATTTGCATCTTAAAGAGCAATCAGAAAGGGCTAAAAAGTATTTAAATCTTAAAGAAAACTTGAAAAAACTGCTTATTCTAAAAAATGAGTATTTATTAAAACATTCTATAAAACTTAAAGAAGATTATTTATTAAAGTTAAACAATTTCAAAATAGAACTAAATAAGATTAAAGAAAAAATAAAAGAAATAGAAGAGGAAGAAAATAGGGAATATAAAATCTTAATAGAAAAAGAAAAAATATTAAAAAATTTAAAAAAAGAATATGAAAATTATAAGGAATCACAAATAAAAATCGAAGAAAAATTAAAAAAGATTTATAAATTAGAAAGTGAATTAATTAGTAAAAAAGATAAAGAAGAAGTTAAAGATAAAATTAATAAAAAAAGAAAAGAAGAAATTCTATTAGAACTGTCAAAAATAAATGATACTTTACAATCCATTAATCTTAAAGTAAAAGAGATAGAAGAGGAAATAAACTTCTTAAAAAGAAAGAAAAAAGAAAAGGATGAGTTTTTTAGAGAAAAGGCTGAAAAATTAAATTACTTAAATAATGAAGTTCAAAAGATGAATTATGAATATTTAAAAATAAAAGAAAATCTTAAAAATCTTACAGAAAAAAAACTATTTTATGAAAAAGAAGTTTTTTCAATTAATGAAAATTTAAATAATTTTCAACTTATGTTAGAAAATTTAGAAAACAAAAAGGCTTCATTAAAGAAAGAGGATGAAGAAATAAAAATTAAGTTGAAAGATATTGAAAAAAAAATAGACTTTATTGAAAAAGAAATTGCAAATATATCAAAAGATTTAAAAATTCTAAATAACATAAAAGGAGAAAAATTAAGAGAATTAAGCGCTATTGAAGCTAGTTTAAAATTAATAGGTGAACTTACATTAAAAGAAGAAAAAAATGTATTAATCTTTTTTTCTAACAAGATTCTTGGAGAATCGCTTAATTTATCACAGGAAGAAATTTTTATTCTTGAAAGTTTTTATGGTGATCTTTTAAAAGCTATTTTAGTTAATGACCTTAAAGATATCGAAAACATCATTAATAAATACCCTGAAGAAAATTTACAATTTTTCCTACGAGATAGATTAGATAATTTAAATACTAAAATTCTATTTGAAAATTTGTCCCCAAACGCTATTTATGAAAACAAAAATTTTTTTGTTTACGATAAAGATAAAAAACTTCTCTTTACTCCCTTTGGCTTTATCCTTTATTTAGCACAGAAAAGGAAAGGATACTTTTCTTTAAAAAAGGAATACGAAAACTTAGAAAAAAGAAAAATTGAAATAATAAATCAAATTAACGAATTAAAGGAAAAAGAATTAAAACTTTCTGAAAAGAAAGAACAACTGATTAAACAAAAGGACCTTTTATTGAATGAAATAAAAAACTTAAATAAAACCTTAAACAATATTCAAGACGAATTAAAAAAAATAGATTTGGATTATGCTAAATTTGTAGAAAGAAAAGAATTTTTAAGCTTAAAATTAAATGAAATAAACCAAAATAATAAAAAAACTTTACTCTTAATCGAAGAATCAACCAAGGACTTAGAAAAAATAGAATCTTTATTAAATGTATTAATGAATCAAAAAAAGGAAGTTGAAGAAGAATATAAAAAAATTGAAATCCAAGTTCATCATTTAAATGAGCAAATAATAAATAAAGAAAAAGATCTTGTAAAATTAAAAACGGATTTAAACAACTTAATTCTAAGAAAAAATAATTTACAGAAAGAACTTGAAAACATAGAAAAAGCTATTAAAAACACAAAATCCTCTGTTGAACAATTAAAAAGTGAGATTTCCGCTTTAAAAAAGGAAATTACAGATTTAAAAAAGAATAAAGAAGAAATTATGTTAAAATTAAAATCATGTGAAGACTTAAAATTGCAATTTGAAGAAGAGATTTCCACTAAAAGCACACATTTAAGAGAATTAAATAAATTAAAAAGGGATTATGAAAATCAATATAAGCAATTAGAAATAGAAATTCACAATTATGAAATTAAAATTGTTGAACTAAATTTAACTATTGAAAAATTAAAAGAGGAAAGAAAAGAATTGCAAGATTCAAATACTAGGGATTTAATCTATAGTAATTCTATAGAATTAAATATGGAGGAAATAGATAAAGAAATTGAAACTTTAAAAAGGGAATTAAAAAATTACAATGATGTTAATTTAGCAAGTATTAAAGAATTTGAATTAGTTGCAGAAAGATATCACAATTTATTAGACCAAAAAAGGGATCTTGAAAAAACAGTATATGATTTAAAAGAGTTATTAAAAGAACTTAAAGAGAAGGCTAAAAATCAATTAAATGACACATTAAATAAAGTAAATCAAAAATTAAAAGATATATTTCCACTAATTATGGAGAAAGGAAATGCAGAGTTATATTTTACTGATGCAGATCCATTGACAGCAGGACTTGATCTTAAAATTATTCTTCCCCATAAAAGGATTCAGCACCTTCATATTCTTTCAGGTGGAGAAAAGGCTCTTTGTGTTATTGCTTTATTAATTGCCTTTTATCTTACAAAACCTGGCCCTTTTTGTATTCTTGATGAAGTAGATGCTCCGTTAGACGAAAAAAATTCTCTTAAATTCATAAATTTGCTTAAAAAAATAAAAGAAAATTCTCAAATCATTTTAATAACTCATAATCCTAATGTTATGAAGGAAGTTGATAGTATATTTGGTGTTACCATGGAAGAAAAGGGTGTTTCAAAAGTAGTGAAATTAGAACTAAATAATTATTTTAAATAAATATCACTTAAAGATGAAAGGGCAAATTCTGAAACCAACTTTGATAAGGTTTCCTGATCTTGCGTACTCATGTCTATAAATTTTACTCCAAATTCTACCCATTTTTCAAAATTCTTTACCCATCTAACCTGAGCTTTGAGTTTTATTCTATATTTGCATTTCATGTTCAAATAAACTATATCTCCCTCTTTAATAAAAGGGCATCCATAAATTCTTATTCTTGCACCTTCAACACTTATATCCCTAATTTCAGTAGAAAAATTAATTCCTGATTCTAAAGCTACAATGGCATCGCATAAAATTGGATAACGGGTATAATATCTTTTTTCCATTATATAAGATATTTATCTTCAAGGTCAGAAAGGGCCATCTCAGAAAGAATTTTGGATAAATGTTGTGAAGTTTGAATATCAAGCTGATCAAATTTTACCCCTATATCTGTATAACCTTTTTCAAATTTAATCCACTTTATTTTTCCTTTAAGTTTTATAGTTTGATTAGCCTTAATAACTATGAATAATTCATCATTCACCTTAAAAGGAGGGATCCCTTCCACTCTCAATCTGACACCTTCAATACTTATATCCAAGGCTTGAGCAGGTAGAACAATCCCACTTTGTAATCCTGTTTTAGCCTCAACACTGATTTGATACCGAGTATAAAGCCTTCTATCCTGGGGCATTTTCTAATCCCTTAATCAAGGCCTTTAATTTTTCTAATTTTTCCTTTAATTCTTCATAAGTTCTCTTATCCTTCTCTATAACTTCAATAGGTGCTTTTTCCAAAAATTGCTGATTTTCCAGTTTTTTCCTAAGTAGATTCAACTTTTCTTCAGTTCTTTCAATCTCTTTTTTAAGCCTATTTTTTTCCTTTTCAAAGTCAATATACTTGCTTAAATCGATATAAAGCTCACCCCCACCCTCAATCAAAACAAAAATTTCTCCTTGCTTTCTTTGATGAGATTCTGAAAGACTAAAAAATTCTGATTTGGAGAGAGTTTTTATAATATCTTCTTGCTCATTTAGATCTTTAATTTTTTCACTGGCAACCACACAAAATACTGGTAAATCCCTTTTTGAGGCCAAGTTATATTCAGATTTTATATTTCTTATGGCAGTAATGATATTAATTACAAGTTCAGACATTCTTTTTTCTTCCTGCGTAAACTCAATTACAAATTCTTTTGGATAGGAAGTATTCAAAAGATGGTCTTTTTCTCTAAAAGGTAAATGGCTCCAAAGTTCTTCGGTCACAAAGGGGATAAAGGGATGAAGTAGTTTTAAAGAATCAGAGAAAACTTTATAAAGAACTGCTTGAGTTGAGTTTTTATATTTTTCATCTTTTAAATAAATTTTTGAAATCTCTAAATACCAATCGCAAAATTCGTCCCAGAAAAAGTGATAAATAGCCATCGCTGCTTGATCAAATTCAAATTCCTCTAATTTTTCTCTTACCTTTTTTATGGTTTCTTTTAACCTAAAGAGAATCCACTTGGAAAAAAGTGGTAATGCCTCATATCGTAGATTTTCCAGATTTTCTTTTTTAAGTCCATCAAGACTCATCAAGACAAATCTTCCTGCATTCCAAATTTTATTTATAAAATGTTTATACCCTTCAATACGATTGACAGAGAGTTTTATATCTCTTCCCTGAGCAGCAAGGGCGACAAGAGTAAATCTTAAGGCATCACAGCCGAATTTTTCTATCATTTCAAGAGGATCAATGACATTACCCTTGCTTTTACTCATTTTTTGTCCCTTTTCATCTCTTACCAGGGCATGGATATATACCTTTTCAAAGGGAATTGCTCCCATGAAGTGTTCTCCCATCATAATCATTCTTGCAACCCAAAAAAAGATGATATCAAAGCTTGTAACCAAAACAGAAGTGGGGTAAAAAGTTTCAAGGGTTTTAGTTCTCTCTGGCCAGCCCATGGTAGAAAAAGGCCAAAGTGCTGAAGAAAACCAGGTATCAAGCACATCTTCCTCTGCCATAAGTGAGGAGCTCCCACACTTGGGACAGACCTCTAAATTCTCTTCTCTTGAAACTATTACCTCCCCACAGGACTTACAATACCAAACAGGAATTCGATGCCCCCACCAGATCTGGCGTGAAATACACCAATCCCTAATATTTTTCATCCAATCAAAATACAAATTTTTCCAAGATTCAGGATAAAATTTAATAAAGCCATATTCAACAGCTGCAATTGCAGGCTGCGCAAGGGGTTTCATTTTTACAAACCATTGTTGAGATACCAAGGGTTCAATCACTGTTCCGCAGCGATAACAATGACCAAGCACAACCTCGTAATCCTCCTCCTTAAGTAAAAGCCCTTCTTTTTTCAAATCTTCGATCACTTTTTTTCTTGCCTCAAAGCGGTCAAGACCTGCATAGGGACCAGCTTTCTCTGTCATTTTTCCTGATTCATCAATTACTTTAACCAAGGGGAGATTATGACGTTTAGCTATTTCAAAATCATTGAAGTCATGAGCAGGGGTTACCTTGACAGCACCAGTTCCAAATTCAGGATCAACCACTTTATCTGCAATAACCGGGATTAATCTTCCTACAAGGGGAAGCCGCAACATTTTTCCGATAAATTTTTTATATCGTTCATCCTCAGGATGAACGGAAACAGCTGTGTCTCCAAGCATAGTCTCTGGTCTTGTTGTAGCCACAACAATAAAATCTGAGCCATCCTCAAGGGGATATTTAAGATACCAAAGTTTGCCAGCCTTTGGTTCAAATTCCACTTCAAGATCTGCAAGAGCTGTATGACACCTGGGGCACCAGTTTATGATGTAATCTCCCCTATAGATTAGTCCTTCTTCCCAGAGCCTGCAGAAAACCTCTTTCACCGCCTTAGAAAGACCCTCATCCATAGTAAATCTTAAATAGCTCCAGCTGCAGCTTGCGCCAAGTTTTTTTAGCTGGGCAATTATTCTTCCTCCGTAAGTTTCCTTCCATTGCCAGACTCTTTCCAAAAATTTTTCTCTTCCCAGGGCTTCACGGGTAAGCCCCTCTTTTGCAAGCTCTCTTTCAACTACATTCTGTGTGGCTATGCCAGCATGATCAGTTCCAGGAATCCACAAAACATCATAGCCATCCATTCTCTTATACCTTGCAAGAACATCTTGAATAGTATTGTTTAAGGCATGTCCGATATGAAGAGAACCTGTAACATTAGGAGGAGGAATAACCATGGAAAATTTCGGTTTTTGAGGATCATAGGTTGGTTCAAAAAGACCCTTTTCTTCCCAGATTTTATACCACTTATCCTCTACTTCTTTGGGATTATAACTTGGTGGAAGCTGAATCTGACTCATAAATATCCTCCTCAACTCTGGGAAGTATTTGGGTGCCTAAGCCTTCGTCAGTAAAAAGCTCTATAATCAGGCTGTGAGGTATTCTTCCATCAATGATATGAACTTTCTTAACCCCGTTATTTAAAGCTTTTTTAGCGCTTTTTAATTTAGGGATCATTCCTCCCTTAGCCACTCCCTTTTCCATCAACTTTTCAATATCATCCAAGTAAAGTGTGGAAATAAGAGATCCCTTTTCATCTAAAACTCCAGAGACATCAGAAAGGTAGATTAGTTTTTCAGCCTTAAGACTTCCTGCCACTGCTCCAGCCACAAGATCAGCATTCACATTATAGGCCTCACCTCCAGGGCCAACTCCCACAGGTGCAATCACAGGTATAAAATCTTTCTCAATTAGAGTTAATAAAACCTCAGGGTTTACCTTTTTGACTTTTCCCACTCTACCGATATCAATGATTTCTGGAGGCCTATCTTCACCCGTATATTTATAGAGGGTCATTTTTTCCACTTCAATTAAATTTCCATCTCTACCTGAAAGGCCAACCGCCCTTCCACCTGCCTGATTAATAAGACTAACTATTTGTTTGTTCACTGTCCCTACAAGAACCATTTCAACTACATTCATAGTCTCTGCATCGGTAACTCTCTGGCCTTCAATAAACACAGGCTTTAATCCCATTCTTTCCATGACCTGGCTTATCTGAGGACCACCACCATGAACAATAATGGGCTTAATACCAACATACTTCATAAGAACAATGTCCTCTGCAAAGGCCTGCTTTAGATCTTCTGCAACCATAGCATGACCGCCATATTTGATGACAATAATTTTTCCATAAAAATCCCTAAAATAAGGAAGGGCTGAGATTAGTATCCTTGCCTTTTCGTGAATATCCATATTAAGCTCCTATTTTACCAAAGAGCTGGAGCATGCACAATGTAACAAAAAAGAGGCTCTTTTCCCGTATTTCTAACTCCATGAAGTTCCCCAGGTTTTACCACAACTATATCTCCCTTTCTTAAAGGATACCATTTACCCTCATAAAAGAGTTCACCTTCACCCTCCAAAACAAAAATACTATCAACCTCTTTTTCATGAGTGTGAGAGGGGATCTCTATCCCTGGTGAAATTTCTAAAAGGGTTATACTCATTTCCTTTGTCCTCTCTTTAGTAGTTATAAATCCAATTTTTACACCCTCAAACTTAGGATGAGGCTTCATTTCTACCTCCGAAAGGTGCATCTTCATAGTTCCCCCCCTCAACTTATTCTTAAGGTTTTACTCTGTAAACTACCATGTTTGGAAAGTCATCATAAACCAGTTCAAAATACCTGGAATCGTATTTTCTTAAAATAAACATTTCATTAAATAAGGTTTCATCAGAGGGTGGCTCTAATATAAAAAGACCTGTTTGATTGTCAGGTGTTTTAACTATCTCCACAGTTAAACCCTGATCAAAAAACCTTTTGCTTTTTATGTCCCTTCCATCTGAATAATAAAAATTCTTTATGGGTAAAGAATTATTAGAAAAATTTATTAACCCATTATTTAGATCTATCAAAGCATTTCCTACATCTGGACACTGAATTAAATTGGCAGAAATAATTCTGCAATTTGGGGCTATAATTTTCCCAAAGAGGCCCTCTTTTTTGTCAAAGTCATAGCTTCCAAAATAATGGATCCAGCCAAATTTGGCTATTAAATCTCCTGTAAAAACCCAGTAGACAGGCTGTTTAAGCGGTTTTTGATAAAGGCCTTTTCTTATGTTTTCCATGACTTCTTTAGCAGTTAGGCCTTCTTTCAAGAGATTGGCAAGACCTGTTAATCCATAGTTGGAGACAAAGGAGGTAATCAACCAGGCTTCTTTTGGGTCAGAGGTTGCAAAGGATCTTGCAATCATATAAGTCTTTGGACTTCCCTGAGAGCCACCATCGTGAAAGGTTGCCCTTCTTGCATAGAGCTGAAAGGCATAACCATAATCCCACCAGGTCCAGATCACTGCCTCTTTGGGAGTTTTTTCTTTAATCCATTCCATATCTTTTACTAAGGAGGCATAAATCTTGGGTGTGCTAACAAGTCCTAAAGCCTCTTTTTGAGATATAAGGGCTGTTAAAAATAGTAAAATTCCAAAAAGATTTATAATAAGCCTTTGTTTTCTTTCTTCTTTAAAAATATCTAAAGCAGGAAAAAGCTTTTCAAAAAAGAAATAAATCATATAACCCAAGCCAAGACCTATAAAGGGAGAAAGATACATGGCAAATCTTGCACCTGAAATAAAAGTTAAAAGGCCAATTCCAAAAAAGGGAAAAAGAAAAAGAAGTTTTCTAAAATGAAAAAGAAACATCAAAAAAGCCCCAATTAGTCCAAGGACACCAAGAATTTTATTGAAAACAACTGAGGAAATGGCCTCCCAGAATTCCAGTTTTTGCAATTCTGAAATAGACATAAAAATGTTTGGAAAATCTTTAAAAAGACGCTCAGCAGCTGTTGGACTCTTAATATTTAAAACCAAGGTTTTAACCTGCTCATAAAGATGATACGGTCCTATATAGAGATACCAGATTTGGGGAAGAATTAATATGCTAAAAAATATTAAATCTTCACGTTTTACCTTAAAAGGTTCTTTTTTTCTCAAGAGAAGATTTTTTAAAGGTATCCAAAAATAGGCTACAAAAAAGGTGAAGACCAAGACAAAATTTAAATTGGCATGGGCATACCAGAGATAGTAAATTAAAAGGGTAAAACTTGCAAGGGTTATCCAGATATATCTCTTTTTTAAGTCTTTGCTTTCAAAAAATCTTAAGAAAAAATAGCCTGTAAGAAAAGGAAGAGTTAAATTTAAGACATCATGGTCTAATCTCATAAGCCCCGTTCTTCCAAGATACATAGGTGCAGAAACTGCTATTAAACCTCCAATAATTCCACAAAGGGGCATTTTAAGATAATGAAAATACAAATACAAAACAATAGCCACAGTAATAGCAAGAAAGGGGATTAAATAATAGGTCAACCATGCAATATTCATTCCAGTAATTTCCGACAATTTGTAAAATAGATAGCTTATAAAATTACCTGAAAGCGAATATTTTACCGCAAAGGATTCTTTTTCTGAAAGTTTAGCTTGAGAAGAATTATCAGGAAAAAACCGAAAATTGTCTATTGCTCCACTTTTAAAAAGCCCCTCCTTCATATCCAAAGCATATCGCGCAAAGTAAAAGGAATCATACTCACTATATAAGGGTTCTCCTTTGTAAAAAAATTGAGACCTATTTTGATTCCAAATTTTAGCATCTTCAAAGCGAATATAGGTTCCAAAAAAAAGGACAATTAAAAATAAGGTATAATAAAAAATTTCTAAAAACCATTTCCACCTCTCCATTTTTAAAACCCCTTACCCAAATTTATAGCTTACACCAAAGCCTCCCCGAGGATAATCCCACTGGATATTCCTGTAAGGGCACCCAACTCTGCAAGACCCACACTCCAAACAAGCCTGATAACTCACAACAATCATATTCTCTGTAAGACGATATACCCCCGCTGGACAAAAATTTAAACAAGGTCTTAAAGAACACTGCCTGCAAATTTCAGGGGACCTTATTTTAAGATGGGCATAGTCTTCATCTACAAAAAATTTGGTTGCCCCTATTTTTTCATCAATGTTTACACCCTTTTTTACCAAAAGAGCCTCCCAAAGTTTATAATGTCCCTTAAAAGACCTAAAAACCCTCTTTTTCTTCTTATAACTTTAAAAATTTCCTTCATTACTTCTTTTTTATACCGTCCCTGGGCAGAAAAGTAAAGACTAAAAATTTCGTAAATCATTTCAGGATAGGTATCAAAAATTTGCTTATTTGTAAGTAAAAATTTTTTTAAATTTTTGAATAATACAAGGTCTTTATAAATATAGCTTTCTTTAAATCTTTCCTCATAGGCTTTGAGGGTTTTTTCTGAAAAGTCACCCTTTTCAAGGGCTTCAAGGGCGGTTTCTGCAGCCATAAGGCCAGAATAAATGGCTAAGTTTGTTCCTTCCCGAAAGAGGGGATTAACAAGGCCAGCTGCATCTCCAACAATCATTACACCGTTTCCATAAAGCTTGGGCAGCCCCTGAAGGCCCCATTCTGGAATAAGATGAGCTCCATATTCAAGGATTTCACCACCCTCAAAAAGCTCTCTAAGATAAGGATGAGTTTTTGCCCCTTCAAGAATTTCATAGGGCTTAATATTTAAGTTAATAAGGGTGCTTAGAAAAACTCCAATTCCAAAGGAAAGAGTATTGGTATTGGTGTAAAGAAAGCCTGTTCCGGGAAGGCCTGAAGTAATTTCACCAACAAGTTCTGCAGCAATTCCCATATTTTCCCTAAGACCAAGTCTTCTCTCAAGCTCCCCCTTTGGAAGCTGAATAACCTCTTTTATGGAAAGAACTACCTCTTCTGGGGTGAAAGGACCTTTGACAAGGCCTGCTTTCTCTGTAAGAAGACGATTTACACCCTCTGCAAGTACAACTATCTTTGCCTTAACCTCAGCAGGCCTTAAATCTTGGAAACTTCTTGGTCTATCAACTATAACCCCTGAAATCTTTGAGTTTTCAAAAATTAGATCCACGACTTTGGTTTTGGGAGCAATAAGCAGACCTTTCTTTAGGGCATATTCAGAAAGAAAGGCATCAAACCTTGCCCTAAGAGCTGTAAAGGCCTCCTTGGGATTTTCCTTGCTGTGAAAAAATTTTACAATCCCCTTTTTTGAAAATAAGATATATCCCTCTTCACTTACAGGCCTTTCAACAGGGCTTGGATTAACTTCGGGAAATTCAGGAACAATTTCTTTTATAGATGAGGTATATACAACACCTCCAAAGAGGTTTTTACTTCCACAGAACCTGCCTCTTTCAATTAAGAGGGTATTTACCCCTCTTTCAGCAAGTTTTATTCCGCAGGCAAGGCCTGCTGGCCCTCCTCCAACAATAACCACATCAAAGGAATAGGTCTCCATCAAGAACCCCTGAGCTCCTTCAAGGCTTTAATTAGGGCTAAGGCAACCTCTTTCCAGTCTCCAACAATGCCAAGATCAGCAATTTTAAAGATAGGTGCCTCAGGATTTGTGTTTACAGCAATAATAAAATCAGAATTTTGCATACCAGCTCTATGCTGAATTGCTCCAGAAATTCCAAAGGCAAAATACACCTTGGGTCGAACTGTTTTTCCCGTCTGTCCTACTTGATGTTCATAAGATATCCAGCCAGCCTCAACAGCAAGCCTTGATGCCCCAACCTCCCCTTTAAGAAGACGAGAAAGCTCCCTTAATATCTCAAACCCCTCTTTTCCCCCTATTCCCTTTCCCCCTGCTACAATAACCTCAGCATACTCAAGATTAACTGTTTCCTCCTTGGGGATAAAATTAATTCTTTCAACACCTGCCATTTCTTCAGAAAGTTCAACTTTTTCTTCTATCACCTCCCCTGACCGTCCTTCCTTTTTTTCAGGGATTGGAAAAACCCTTGGTCGAACGGTAGCCATTTGTGGTCTATGATTGGGACAAACAATTGTTGCCATAATATTTCCCCCATAGGCAGGGCGTGTCATCAATAAATTCTTTGTTTCTGGATCAATAGCAAGTTCTGTCACATCAGCTGTGAGCCCTGTTTCTAAAAGGGTTGCAACACCTCCTGCAAGATCCCTCCCAAGAGTGGTTGCCCCAATGAGAAATATTTCTGGCTTATATTTTTTGGCAAGCTCTGCTAAAACATAGGCGTAGGGAATATGTCTGTAATAAGACAAAACCTTATGCTCAACAAGATAAATCTTATCAGCACCATAAGCAAAAACCTCATCAATTAGGGATTTGATGTTATCTCCAATTAGAAGAGCAGCCACCTTGCCTGAAAGATCCTCAGCAAGCTTTCTTGCAACCCCTAGCAATTCAAAAGAAACTGGATGGATTTTCCGATTATACTCTTCAATAAATACCCAAACCTCATTCATATGATTTTCTTTTCCTTTAATGTTTCAATAATTCTTTTTACCACCTCATCTAAAGAAACTTTACTTAAATCATAAATAACGGTCTCCTTTTTCAATTCAGGAGTAAAGACCTTTTTAACTCGTGTTGGAGATCCCGTTAATCCCAGTTTATCTCTTTCAAAATTAGGTGGCCCATCCGCGGTAAAAATTTCTGGCTCTGCTTTAACAGCCCTTAAGATTTCTGAAAAAGGCAAAAATGGAGGTTTAGCCAAATCCTTTTCACAGGTGATTAAAACGGGAAGTTTGGCTTTAACTATTTCTATTCCCCTTTCTACCTTTCTGTGAACTATTATGATATTTTCTTTAAGATCCAGATGCTCTATTTTAGAAACATAGGTTAGCACAGGGACCTTCAGACGAGCTGCAACTCCTGGGCCAACTTGAGCGGTATCTCCATCTATTGCTTGTTTTCCAAAAAGATAAAGATGAAAGGGTTTTTCTCTTTCAAGATACTTTATGGTTTCAGCTAAAGTATAGCTTGTTGCTAAAGTGTCTGCTCCAGCGAATTTTTTATCGGTAAGTAAAATAATTCGGTCTGCTCCGAATTCTACAGCTTCCTTCAGGGCAAGTTTTGCCTGAGGAGGTCCCATGGTAATCACCGTTATAGACCCGCCAAATTGATGTTTTAGATAATAAGCAAGACTTAAGGCTATCACATCATAAGGATTAATTATAGATGGAACACCCTCTCGAATTAAGGTCCCTGTCTCTGGATTGATTCTTATATTGGTAGTGTCGGGAACTTGTTTTATGGAAACAAGGATATTAAGCATTTTTTGAAGACAAAAATTTATTTTTGATATCCTGGTAATTCAAGATGAGTGCAGGTCCCTGTGGGACAGGAGTGAGATTCGGCAATTCTTGGTTTATCTGATTCCTTGGTTGATCCTCCTCCAATAATAGAGTTTACAACGCTCATCAAACGCTCTACCTGAGAAGAGCCACAGACCTTGCATTTAACATCACCAATTTCCTCCTTTGATTTGAGTAAAACCTCAAACTCCTCTCCGCAATTTAAACATTTAAATTCAAATATGGGCATTGTTATACTCCTCTTTATACTCCTCTTAAGGGAAAGTGCCCGGGGCCGGACTCGAACCGGCACGGGGGGAGACCCCCAGTGGATTTTAAGTCCACAGCGTCTACCTATTCCGCCACCCGGGCTTTTAAAATTAATAATAAACAATTTTTAAAGATTTGCAACCAATTTCAAGTTAAAATTACCCCTTGACAAATTAAGCCAATCTGTATATCTATAAAGGATATGAAATTTTTAAAATATTTTTTAAGCAAATTAGCTCAATCCCCTCGAGTATCACATCTTGGTTTAGATCTTGGTTCATATTCCTTAAAGGTTGCTGAAGTCTCTCTTAAAGGCGATAGACCTCTTTTGAAAGGCTTCTCTCAAGCCAAAACTTTTGACACAGCCATTGTAAATAATATAGTCAATGATCAAGTTTTATTGACAAGCAATTTAAAAAATCTATTCTCTAATTTAAATCCTGCAACACATAGTGTATTTCTGTCTCTTCCCTTTGAGGTAACTATTTTTGGAAAATTTTCAGTAAGTAATCCAGAAGCCTTTAAGGAAATTGAAAAACAAATAAATGACGAAATTCCCTATAGAGTAGAAGATGTATATTATAGTTATTTTATTATGCCAGAAAAAAACGGATATGAAGTTTACTATCTTGTTGCTAAAAAAGATAATATTGAAAAGATAATGAATGTTCTTTCAACACTTGGCTATTCATTAGAAAATGTTGATGCTGATTTTATTAATGTACATAATTTTTTGGAATATCTTTATGGGCCTGAAAATAAAGCCGTGCTTGACCTCGGTAACGAAAAAGTAAAAATTCATTTTTCAAATAAAGAGGTTCCACTATATACACGAGAGCTTTTTAATTTGGGCTTTAAAACCATAAAAGCGCAAATTATGAAAGAATTAAAGATTACTTCTGACATGGCAGAAAGATTTCTATTTAATCCTCCATCAGATGCAAGAGGTATGAAAATAAAGGAAATTTATATAAATTATTTTAAAACTTTAATTGAGGAAATAAATTTGGGAATTGAAATTGTAAAATCAAAGTATCACTTTTCACCTGAAGTACTATATTTGGTAGGAGGAGGAGCAAAAATTCCAGATATTCATTCACTCTTATCGAATTTATTAAAAGTAGAAGTAAGAAAAATAGATATAAAAAATAAAATAGACATTTCAGAAAATATAGACCCAAAATATTTAAATACTATCTTGACTCAAGGAATATTTGCTTTAGCTGCTGCAATAAAGGATTTTATTTAAGCCATGATATTAAAATTTAATTTATTACCAAAAAGAGTTGCTGAAGTAAAGCCCGAAACTAGGCCTTTTACTTTTGTAAAAATTTATTTTATAATTTTATCATTTTTAGTTATAACTTTAATTTCAGTTACTTACAATAACTATTCTAAAATTAAAACCTTAGAAAAAGAAAAAAATGAAAAACAATTATTACTAAACAAATATAAAAATATTACCAAAAAAGTAAAGGAACTTGAAAGGGAAAATGAAGAAGTTAAAAAAAGAATAGAAACGATCGTAAATCTTAAAAGAAATCAAGGAAAAAATTTAAAATATTTAGCTGAAGTAATTAAAGAAATTCAACCTGAAAAATTGATGTTATCTAATTTAAAAATACAAAATGATAGCGCATACCTAAAAGGTATTAGCTTAGATATGGAGTTCTTAGCTTTTTACATGCAGTCTCTTGAAAGTAAAAAAGAAATTATCAAAAATGTTAATTTAAAAACTGCCTATCAAAAAGGCATGGGAGATTTTAAACTTGTTGAATTTGAGATGGAGGTAAAATTTTAAATGTCCTTAAAGGAAAAACTCGATAATATAAAAGAAAAAATCTATTCCTGGGAAGAAACAAGTACAAAAAGAGAAAAGATATTAATTGTGTTAATAACAATTATTTTGCCCCTTTTTATTTATTATAAGTTTTACTATATACCAACAACAAAAAAAATTAATTTAATCAAAGAGGATATAAAAAAAATTGAACTTGAATTGGCAAAGCTTGAATCTTTCGTTAAACGAGAAAAAATAATTGAAACAGAGGTTGAAAGAAGAAAAAAATTTTTGGAAGAAATAAAAAATATTTTACCAACAGAAAAAGAAATTCCCCAATTACTTAAAACTGTCTCTGAATTAGCAAGAAAACATAAACTTGAGATATTAAAATTTACTCCTTACCAAGAAGAAAAAAGGGATTATTATAATATTATCCCTTTTGAGATAGAATTTAAAGGCTATTTTTATGATATTATTAAATTTTTAAATGAAGTTGAAAATCTTTCACGACTTGTTACATTGAACAATATTGAAGTTTTACCACAGCAAAAAGAGGATAAATTGATTGTTAAAAGTAGCTTTATTACTTATAAGTATACAGGAGAAACCTCAAATCAAACTCAGGTTAAAAAATGAAATTGAGATTATTATTTCTCATTTTTAGTTTATTGTTATTGACAAGTTGTAAAGAAAAAAAAGAAGAGATTATTAAAAAACCCACTATACCATCTCCAGTAATAAAAGATACAGAGCTTGAAAAATGGAAAGAAGAAATAAATAAAAAATCTTATTCTATTGATATTAATTCACTTAAAAATCCTTTTATTACACCAAGAACTTATCAGGTTTTAGCTAAAAAAGAAACCGCTATACCTGTTGAACTTGTTGGAATTGTAAAAGCTAAAAATAAAAAAATAGCTCTCCTTCAGGATCCTACCAAAAAGGGCTACATTGTTAAAGAGGGAGATAAACTGGGTGAATCAACTATTAAAGAAATTGGAAATAATTATATTGTTATAGAAGAAGTAAGTGAAAATATCTTTGGACAAAAAATAAAAAACACAAGAAAAATATATTTAAAAGAGGAGAGGCAATAGATGAAAAAGTATAAAATTATTCCTATCTTAACAATCATAGTTTTTCTATTTGCGATCAATTTAGCTTTTAGTGCCACACCTCAAAATGTGCTGAAACAAGTATATTACTTAAAGGAACCTACAAACAGTTTAATTTTCGATTTTGAGTTTAAGCCAAAATACGATATCAATGCCACAGAAAATACTCTTACTATTCTCTTTTATGATGTTACTATTAAAGAAACCAACTGGTTAAAAAATCTTCCAAAGGATATAATAAAAGAATTTAATATCTCCTATGAAAAAAATAAATTAATATTAGAATTAAAAACATACAAAAATTTTCATTTTAAAATCTCAGCATACGAAAACAAACTTGTACTTGATTTTATTTGGGAAGATCTAAAAAAACCAGTTATGGCCCAAATAATAGGAGATAAAATTATCAAGTCTTACGAGGATACCTTACCCTTACCCGAATACACATATCCAATGGCTACTACAGATATTAAATTGCCCTTCACCAAAAAATATACAGGTCAACCGGTATCTATTGACTTTCAGGAGGCGGATCTGCATGCAGTTTTTCGGTTACTTGCCGAAGTTGGAAATATAAATATTGTCGTTAGTGATAAAGTCAAGGGAACTATTACCCTCAAGGTTAAACAGGTCCCATGGGATCAACTCCTTGACATTATTTTAGCTAATCATGGGCTTGCCATGGTTAAACTTGGTAATGTTATTCGCATTGCAACTTTCGATGAATTAAAAGCAGAAAAAGATAAATATAAAGATTACCTAACCTCACTTAAGGATATTCAAGAAAGAGGCCCACTTATTACAAAAACCTTTCAACTTAAATATGTAAAAGGAGATATTATTGTAAGCAAAATTAAAGAAATAGTTACAGGAGATGGAAAAATCACCTTTGAGCCAAATTCCAATATAATCATCGTTAAGGATACTGAAAAAAATTTAGCTGAGATTGAGAAAATAATCAAGGAAGTGGACAAACCTACTAAGCAGGTTTTAATTGAGGCAAGAATAGTGGAAATTCAGGATACCTATGCGCATAGACTTGGAATTAGATGGGGAGGGGCGGCCTTTAAAGGTTCAGAACACACCATCTTGGGAGTGGGTAAAACCCCATCCATTACAACGGGCACTCCAAGCTATACCTATCCTGGAGGATATGGACCAGGAAATTCAACTGTAAGTGTAGGATTCCCTGCTGGCTATCTTGTCGATCTTGGAACTGCTGGGACAACAAACATTGGCTTTGCCTTTGGTCATATTGGAAAAAGTGTTCTTCTTCTCGATGCTGAGCTTTCAGCCCTTGAACAAAAAGGAGTTGCAAGAATTTTTGCAAGACCCAAAATTTTAACTCTTGATAATCAGGATGCTGAAATTAAGCAAGGTTATAAGATTCCTTATCTTCAACTGACCCAATATGGAGTGGCAACCACACAATTTATAGATGCGGTATTAAGACTTAAAGTTACCCCTCATGTAACTCCAGATAATAGAATCAACCTTGATATAGAAGTTGAAAAAAGCACTCCCGATTGGGGAAGAGTGGTAAATAATGTGCCTGCGCTTTTAACAAGATATGCTAAAACAAGAGTATTAATTAATACAGGAGAAACCTTAGTTATTGGCGGCATCAAAACTGATGATATCGGAGATAGTTTAGATACTGTTCCTGGATTATCCAATGTTCCAGGTGTTGGAGAACTTTTTAAAAGACGAGAAAAAAATCTTTCCAAAACTGAACTAATGGTTTTTATTACTCCAAAAGTGGTTTCAGTAGAAATTCCAGGGGTAGATTATTAAAAATTGCAGTGCTTGAATTTTTATTTTACTTTTTATTAGCTTATATATTTGGTTCCATACCCTTTGCTTTAGTTATTGCCCTTCCCCAGGGAGTTGATCCAAGAAAGGAAGGCAGTAAAAATCCTGGTGCTACCAATGTAGCAAGACTTCTTGGAAAAAAATGGGGAATTCTTACCTTTCTAGGGGATGCAGGAAAGGGAATCTTAGCTTTATATTTAGTTAGATTCTTAAGTTCTTATGACTTTCAAGAAGCGCCCTTTTTATATGCCGGGTGCGCCTTTTTTGCAGTATCGGGGCATATTTTTTCCATTTTTTTAAAATTTAAGGGAGGAAAAGGAGTTGCTACGACCATTGGAACTTTCTTAATTCTCACTCCCAAGGCCCTAATTCCAGCCCTTTTAATTTTTGCTTTAGCTGTATATATAACCAATTATGTCTCAGTGGGGTCACTTTTAACAACCGCCCTTTTACCTCTCTTTATTTATCTTTTTCGGTATCCCTCCGAATATGTATATTGTGGAATTCTTCTTGCAATCATAATTTGGATTAAACACAAAGACAATATCAAAAGGCTTATAAGGGGTGAAGAAAAGACTTGGAAGAAAAAATAGTTGACCGAAGGGAAGCAAAAGAAGTTGGTATAATTTGTTGCGAATTTTTATTTAAAGTCTCTTCAGATGATCTTTATGTTTATCTTGAAGACCCCCTTTTAGATGAAGAGGTCAAAAAAAAATTTGAAGAAAACTGGAAAGATATAAAAGAATGTCTTAGAAAGAATGGGATTCAACTGGTCCTTGATCAGCCAGAAGTTATAGATGGAAAAGTAATTGTGGCTAAGGCCAAGCTTCCAAAAGAGGGTCTTCCAGAAAGAATTGAATTTCTTCCTAAATTTTTAAAACTTTTTGCTAAACTTGAAGAACTCCCTGAAGTATCAGAAGAGGAAGCAGAAGATTTACGGGAAAAATTTCAGAAAATAATTTGTGCCACTCAAGGTGAACCTATTGCTAAATGGCACCCTTCCATTCCTCCTACACCTGGATTAAATATTTGGGGAGATGTGATAGATCCTCCCCCCTTAAAAGAAGAAAAGAGCTTTGAATTGGGAGAAAATGTCTTTCTCGATGAAAAGGAAAATTTAATAAGGGCTAAAATTGCAGGAGTTGTTGTTTATGATAAGGGGAAAATTGAAATCCTTCCAGAATATGTTCTTAAGGGGGATGTGGACTTTTCTGTAGGTAATATTCATTTTATTGGAGAAAAGCTAATTATTCAGGGAGATATAAAATATGGTTTTAAAGTGGAATGTAAAGGAGTTCTTGAACTTAAAGGGTCAACGGAAAATAAAGTTACCCTTAAGGTAGAGGGCAAACTTTTTTGTGATGGTATTCTTAGAGGGGAAGACACTAATGTTGAAGTTATAGGAGAGGCCTATTTAAAAGGAGCAGAACATTGTAAATTAAATGTAGAAGGTGTTCTTTTTGTGAAGGATTATTTAGTATTTACTCAAACCAAGGTTAAGGGAAATTTGGAAGTTCTTGAGGGAAAGGGATTAATTTATGGAGGAAAAGTTTGCGCTTCTGGAGATATTAAAGCAAAAATTTTAGGGAATCCTGCCCAAACAAAAACTGAAATTTCTGCAGGCTATTTACCAGAAATTGTGGAAAATTACTTAAAAAAATTGGAGGAAGAAGAAATTTATAAGGAAACCTTAAATAAAATCCTTAGGGGAATAGAGCTTGCAGAAAAAATTAAAAAAGAAGGAAGATTCTCAGAAAAACATGAAAAAATTTTAAAAAAATTAATTGAAGAAAAAAATAAAATAAAAACTAAATTAGAAACCCTAAAGGAAACTCTTAAAGGTTATAGAGAAAATTTAAAAGACCTAAGAACAAGGACTGTCAAAGTCTTGCAAAAGGTCTATCCTAATGTAATAATTCAAATAGCTGATGTAACTTACACCGTTTCTAATGAGATTTCCGGCCCTGTAGAATTTTATCTTGAAGATATTACCATTAAAACCAGAGGGGAAAAATGAGTGAATGGGAAGAGCTTTCAGAGGGGCTTTCTATAGAAATTAAAAGGGAATTAGCTCAAGCCTATTTTTCAGAAAAGGTAGCCCTTGAAAAAACCTGGGAGGACTTTCTTAAAGATCTCAAAAAAGAATTAGCCAAGAAGGAAGAAAAATTAATTCTTAGTATCTGTCAGCTAGTTTTTATGCTTAAAGAAGAATCCCTTATTGATGAATTTGAAAACATCACCAGATTTCCTTTAAAAGCCTGTTATTCTCCAGAAATACTTGAATCTTCAAATATAAAAAGAAAGGTGTTTTCAGAAATTAAAAATGTTCCCTTTGGATTAACTTCTAAATCTCGCTTTGTAAAATTATTTTTGAAAATTTACGAAAATCTTTACAAAGCTTATCAAAATTATATAAATACTTTACAGGAATTTGAACAAGAATATACGATATTAAAAGAAAAAACAGAAAATTTTTACAAGCGTTATGACCTTTCTTCCATTTTAGGTTTTTTTGAGAGGCTTGAGGGAGGGATTCCAGAAATTGCAACACCAGAAAGTAAAGATGAGTTGTATAAATCCCTTTCAGAAAAACTTAAGATTGATATTCCTAAGCCTCCATCACAATTGTTTGAGGTTTACAATCCTCCTGTAGCCCCAACTACAATTAAATATTCTCTTCTTCAGCTGGCAAAAAAGGCCTTTGAGAATCACCAAAAAGCCGCAAAGGAATTGCTAAAACTTGTTTCTGAAAAAAATTAAAAAAGTTATAGAGGAATATAATTTATTTCGCAAAGGGGATAGGGTCTTAGTTGCTGTTTCAGCGGGATTAGATTCTATAACTCTTTTAGAGACCCTTTATCTTCTTCAAAGGGAGTTTGAAATAAAACTTTTTGTCTCCCATTATGATCATAAAATCCGTAAAAATTCCCATCTTGATGCCCTCTTTGTTTATCAAATTTGTAAAGAAAAAAAAATTCCCTTCTTTTACACAGCTGCACCTGTCTCTCTCTATGCCAAAAGAGAAGGCTTAAGTTTAGAAATGGCAGGAAGAGAATTAAGGTATAATCTTTGGTATAACCTTGCTAAAAAATACGATTTTCACAAAATTGCCCTTGCCCATCATCTTGATGATCTCATCGAGGAGGTTTTCTTAAAACTTATAAAAGGCACTGGGAAAAGAGGTCTTGCAGGTATTCCTATTATTAGAGAGGATCTCATTGTTCGTCCTCTCTTATTTGTGAGTAAAGAGGAAATAAAGGACTTTGCTTTAGAGAGAGGCTTAAGTTGGCGTGAGGATCCAACCAATCAGGATCTTCGTTTTTTAAGAAACAAGGTAAGACAGCTTCTCATTCCCTTTTTAGAGAAACATTTTAATCCAAAAATCAGGGAAACTCTGAAAAGAACGGTTTTAATAATAAGTGAAGAGGAGGAGCTTATAGAAAAACTTGCTATCCAAAGTTATCAGAATATTAAAAAATTCTGGGAAGATGATTTGATTTTGCAAATTTCAGAACTCAAAAAATTACCCTCTGTTATAAGAAGACGGGTATATTTTTTGGCCTTTAAAGAGGCTGGGATCCCTCTTTTTCGCATTACTTCACGACATTTATTTTCTCTTGATAATCTTGTGATGAAACAAGCCAAGGGCCCTGTCTATCTTCCAGGAAAGTTTCTTGCCTATCGAGGCCCTGGATATCTCAGATTCACCCAGAAGGTCTTTACCATTCCCTATTACGAAATTCTTATCAGCCAGGAAGGTTTTTATGAATTACCCATAGGAAAAATAAAAATTACCCTCATTAATAAAGAGGAAACTCCTATGAAGGATTCTAAAAATTTTCAAATTTCAGGAGATCACTTAAAACTTCCCTTTTTGATAAGAAAAAGGAGACCCGGAGATAGAATATATTTTCCAGGCGTTGGGCATAAGAAACTTAAAAAACTATTGCAAGAAAAGAGAATACCTTCTTACTTAAGAGATCAGCTCCCAGTTATTGAAAAAGATGGAACTATTATAGGAGTGTGGAATGTATATACCCATCCAAATTACTTAGTAAGGGAGGAGACTGAAAAAGTCTGGCTTTTCCAATTAATGGATTAATGGATTACTAATCTCTAAACCACATTGAATTTAAAGAAAGTTGTAATAAATTTATTTTCAGAAATGCTGCAAAATGGGAGGTTTCATAGATGAAAAATATCGCTAAAGGTTTAATTCTTTGGGTCCTCCTTGGGGCCCTGATTTTACTTATATATAACTTTTTCTTTACCACTTCAGGTTTTTATTCAACTCAAAATATTTCTTATACGGAGTTCATTGAAAAGGTAGAGAAAGGGGAGATTCATGAGGTTACCATTGAAGGGAAAAAGGTTTATGGAAAATTAATGAACGGTAAGGAATTTACCACTTACATTCTCCCAGAAGATAGAGACCTTTTAGCCCTTTTAAAGAAGCAAAACATAAAAATAAATGTAAGACCTGAAAATCAAAACAATTGGGTTACCAATTTTTTGATCTCCTGGTTGCCTTTTATTGTTTTGATTTTTCTATGGGTTCTTTTTTTAAGGCAAGTTCAGCCAAGCAATAAACCTTTTTCTTTTGCCAAGTCTCGGGCAAGATTAATCAAAGAGGGAGAGACCAAGGTTACCTTTAAAGATGTTGCAGGTGTTGAAGAGGCAAAAGAGGAATTACAGGAGGTGGTAGAATTTTTAAAGAATCCTCAGAAATTCACGAGACTTGGGGCCCGCATCCCTAAGGGTATTCTTTTGGTTGGGCCACCGGGAACCGGAAAAACCCTTCTTGCCAAAGCCATTGCAGGTGAAGCAGGGGTTCCCTTTTTCAGTATAAGTGGATCTGATTTTGTAGAAATGTTTGTGGGTGTTGGGGCAGCCCGGGTGAGGGATCTTTTTGCCCAGGCTAAAGCTCATGCTCCCTGTATAATTTTTATTGATGAAATTGATGCGGTAGGAAGAATGAGAGGGGCTGGGCTTGGGGGTGGTCATGATGAAAGAGAACAGACCTTAAATCAACTTCTTGTTGAAATGGATGGATTTGACACAGCTGAAGGAATAGTTGTTCTTGCTGCAACTAACAGACCCGATATTCTTGACCCTGCCCTTCTAAGACCAGGGAGATTTGATAGACAAGTGGTAGTTCCACCTCCTGATCTTCACGGAAGAGAAGCAATTCTTAGGCTTTATGCCCAAAAATTCAAACTTTCTCCAGAGGTAGACTTAAAGGCTATAGCGAAAAGTACACCCGGATTCACAGGGGCAAACCTTGAAAATATGATGAATGAGGCAGCTCTTATTGCAGCAAAGAAGGGTAAAGAATTCATCGAAATGGAGGATATTGAAGAGGCCAAAGATAAAATTCTTATGGGCAAAGAAAGAAAAGGAATGGCTTTAAGTGAAGAAGAGAGGAAAATAATTGCCTATCACGAGGCAGGTCATGCCCTTGTTGCACATTATCTTCCAGATCCTGATCCTGTTCACAAGATAAGTATAATTCCAAGGGGTCAGGCCTTGGGTATAACTCAGCAATTGCCCCTTGATGATAGACATATTTATACTGAGGAATATCTTCTCAAAAAAATTACAGTTCTTCTTGGAGGTAGAGTAAGTGAAGAATTAGTCTTTCAAAAGTTAAGCACAGGGGCAAGAGATGATTTAAAGAGGGCAACCCAAATTGCAAGAAAAATGATTTGTGAATTTGGAATGAGTAAGTATTTAGGGCCACTCACCTACGGAAAAAGCGATGAACCCATCTTTCTTGGAAAGGAAATTTTCCAAATCAAAGATTATTCAGAAGAGACTGCGAAAATAATTGATATGGAAACAAGGGAAATTATTAATAAATGCTATGAGGAGGCCAAAAGAATTCTTCAGACTTATATAGATAAACTTCATCTGGTTGCTAAAACTCTTCTTGAAGAGGAAACCATAGACAGTGAAAAATTTAAACTGCTTTTGCAAGGAAATTAGTTAAATTCTGCATCTAATTTTACAGGATGCTTAACCCTCTTAAAATAAGAGATTTTACATTTGATTGGAAAGAGTTGCCCTATCTTATGGGCATAATCAATGTGACGCCCGATTCTTTTTCGGACGGAGGAGAGGCAGAAACTGTTGAAAAGGCCTTAGAAAAAGCAAAACACTTATTAGATAGTGGTGCACATATTTTGGATATTGGTGGTGAATCCACACGCCCTTTTTCTGAGCCTGTACCTGAAGAGATAGAAATAAAAAGGGTTATACCAGTGATAAAGGCTATACGGGAAACCTTTCCTGAAGCCATTATATCTGTTGACACTTACAAGGCAAAGGTTGCAGAACTTGCCTTAGAAAATGGGGCTGATCTTGTTAATGATATTTCAGGATGTCAATTTGATAATAATATGGTTAATGTAATAAAAGATTTTCAATGTCCTGTTGTAATAATGCATATTAAAGGCACACCAAAGACCATGCAGATAAACCCTCAGTATGACGATGTAATAAAGGAAATTAAAAACTATTTTTACGAAAGATTAGATTTTTTGACAAAGAAAGGTATAAATTTTGAAAAAATAATAATTGATCCTGGGCTTGGATTTGGGAAAACCTTTCAACACAATATAGAAATTATCAGAAAAATTGAAGAATTTATGGAATTGGAAAGACCAATTCTTTTAGGTCCTTCAAGAAAGAGTTTCATTGGTGAAATTATTAAAAAACCACCCAAAGAGAGAGACGCAGGGACAGCTGGGTTTGCGGTTTACTCTTTCTTAAAAGGGGTTCATATATTAAGGGTTCATAATGTTTCCCTAATTCAAGATGTATTGAATACCTTTAAGTTTTTTTGGGGAGATGGGGGCCTTTGAATTTCGATTTAAACTTTTTTACTGATTTTTTCAAATCTGTAAGAATAACAGATCTTTTAGATATTCTGGTTGTTTCTTTTATCATTTACAGAATTTTACTCCTCATTCAAGGAACAAGGGCTCTTCAAATGGTTGCAGGTTTGACCTTTCTTGTCTTTTTGTATTTTTTTTCGGAAATTTTTCAGCTCTTAACCTTGAACTGGCTTCTTCATACTTTTCTCTCTTCTATTTTGATCTTAGTGATCATCATTTTTCAAGATGACATTAGAAAGGCTCTTGCTCAGATTGGTAAAGCTCCTTTTTCTAGACTTCAAGCTCAGTATTCTTTTAGTATAGAAGAGGTAGTAAAAGCTGTCTCGGTTATGGCAGAAAAGAAAATAGGAGCTTTAATTGTTTTTGAGAGAGAAATAAGCTTAAAGGATTATCTTGAGGGTGCAACTCTAATGGATGCCAAAATTTCAGAAGAATTGCTTTTAAGTATTTTTAATCCTAAATCACCTCTTCACGATGGAGCTGTTATTATCAGTGAGGGAAAAATTAAGGCAGCAGGGGTGGTATTGCCCCTTTCCACAAATCCTGATATAGCCAAAGATCTTGGAACAAGACACAGAGCAGCTATAGGTATAACTGAGATTACTGATGCTGTAGCGGTAATAGTCTCAGAAGAAAAAGGGCAAATCTCCATTGCTGTTGGAGGAAAAATTACAAGAGATGTAACTCCAGCCACCTTAAGGAAGATGCTTTCTCAATTGCTTGGCTTTGAAACCAAAGCACCTTGGTGGCAGAGATTAAAACTGGTTGAATCCCGTGAAAAGAGAGCATAAGTTAAAAATAATTTCTTTTTTATTGGCAACAACTCTCTGGTATTTTGTTGTCTGGGGAAAACCTGTTGATAAACGCCTTGAAATTCCCGTAGTCCTAAAGGGAAATCAAGATAAAAGTTATGTTTATGAACTCAATCCAAGTTCAGTTAGTATAATTATAACTGGAACAAGAAGTCAATTTAGGTCTATTAATTCTTCTACCCTTCAAATTGAACTTGATGTCACAAAGTATTCTCCAGGGGTTTATCAAATTCGAATTCCCATTGAAAAACTTAACTTTCCCAAGGATATCAAAGTAAAAGAATTAAATCCTGCCTATGTCACCCTTGTGATAAAAAAAATTTCTACAAAGAAAGTACCTGTAAGGGTTAATTTTATAAATGTGCAAGAAGAAAAAGTAAAAATTTTGTTAAAACCAAATGTAGTTGTTCTGAAGGGATTCTGGGAAGATATAAAGGACATTCAAGAGGTTCAAACTGAAGAAATTGATATTTTCGAATTAAAGGTTCACAAAATAGTGGAAGCCAAAATTATTTATCCTGAGGGTGTCCTTGAAGTTCAACCAAATAAAGTTAAAATTATTTACTTAACTCATTAAGTTCATTTCAAGGGGTTTCTTATATGAATAAACTTTTTGGAACAGATGGAATACGTGGAGAAGCAAATTTATTTCCCATGACCCCTGAAATTGCCTTACAGGTTGGCAGAGCTGTAGGATATTTGTTTAGAAATCAAAATAACCATCAAAGTAAAGTAATTATAGGAAAAGACACAAGATTATCAGGCTATCTTTTTGAATCAGCCTTGACAGCTGGGCTCTGCTCAATGGGAGTAAATGTATATCTTGTTGGACCAATTCCAACCCCTGGAATAGCCTTTCTTACCAAAGATATGCGGGCTGATGCTGGAATAGTAATCTCTGCCTCTCACAATCCTTACTATGACAATGGAATAAAGATATTCAATCAAGAAGGTTTTAAATTATCAGAGGATAAGGAAAAGAAAATCGAAAAACTTGTATTTGATGAAACCTTTTCAGAAAAAAGGGCCTATAAGGAGAATATTGGAAAGGCCTTTCGCATTAAAGACGCCCTTGGTAGATACGCTGTGCATTTAAAATCCGTTGTTCCTCCATATATTAATTTTGAGGGGATAAAAGTAGGGATTGATTGTGCAAACGGAGCCTGCTATCAAATAGGGCCTCTTGTGCTTGATGAATTAGGAGCCAATGTTTATTCTATTTCCTGTGAACCAAATGGAGTGAATATAAACCAAAATTGCGGGGCCCTTTATCCCGAAAAAATCAAAAATTTGGTTTTAGAAAAGGACCTTCACATAGGAATCTCCCTTGATGGAGATGGAGACAGAATAGCTGTGATAGATGATAAAGGAAATTTCTGGGACGGAGATGATCTCCTTGCCCTTTTTACTCGTTATTTTAAAGAAAAGGAGCTTTTAGCTTCTCCCTATGTGGTTGGTACCGTTATGACAAATCAAGGGCTTGAAAAATTTTTAGAAAAGGAGGGTCTCAAACTTATTCGCACTCCAGTGGGAGATAAATATGTGGTTATGGCAATGAGGGAAAGGGGAGCCCTTATTGGAGGTGAAACTTCAGGGCATATTATTTTTCTTGATAAGGCAACCACTGGTGATGGTCTTCTCTGTGCTCTAAGACTCTTAACTATTCTCAAAGAAAAAGAAAGGCCTCTTTCTGAGTTTTACCCACCCTTTGAGAAGTTTCCCCAAATACTTATCAACATAAAGGTAAAAGAGAAAAAGCCTGTTGAAGAAATTCCAGGGCTTTCTCAGAAAATAGAGGCTATTAACAAAAAACTGGGTGAAAAAGTGCGTATCCTTATCCGACCTTCTGGTACAGAACCAAAATATAGAGTTATGGTTGAGGCCCTTACAGAAGATTTTGCAAGAGAGCTTGCAGAAGAGCTTGCAGAAATTATTCGGAGATCTTTAGCATGAAAAGGTTTATTAAATACTTACCCCTTTTCTTCTTAATTTTAGTGATTTTCTCCCTAATAGCTGGATTTTTCACTGGAGCAAAATTCCTTCATTCAAGAGGAAGTATTCTTTGTCTTTCCTGCATGGGTTTAGAGGAAAATGAAGATTTTTAAATTAAGAAGACTCATACAAATCCTCTCAACACTTCTTCATAACGGCTACATAGGCTTTTTTTCAACGGGAAGTATTTATACGGGCTATCTTAAAAGTTTTTGTGGCCCTGGTTTAAACTGTTATTCCTGTCCTGCTGCACTTTTTTCCTGCCCCCTTGGGGCAATTCAACAAATCATGATTTCAGCAAGACTGCTTCCCCTTAGTTATCTCTCTCAGGCTTTTTTTTATGTGCTTTCCCAAGTTCTCCTTTTTAGCCTCCTTTTGGGAAGATTTGTCTGTGGCTGGCTTTGTCCCTTTGGTTTTTTTCAGGAAATTCTTTACAAAATCCCCTTTTACAAAAGAGAATTTCACCTACCCTTTCGAGTTGAACGCTATGTTAAACATCTTCTTCTCATTTTTTTTGTCTTTCTTTTTCCAGTTCTTTTTATTAAAGAAATTGGCTATGGTATTCTCTGGTTTTGCAAGTATCTCTGCCCTGCTGGCACTTTAGAAGCTGGCTATTTCAACCTCTTAATTAATCCCTCTTTGAAAAACAAAATAGGATATATCTTTGCTTTAAAAAGTTTTCTTTTGATTTTAATTTTACTTTTCTGTATTATGGAAATTAGATTTTTTTGCAAGAATTTATGCCCCTTAGGGCTCATTTATGGTATATTTAACAAATTTAGTTTTCTCAGGCTTAGATGGGAGGATAGAGCTTGCAACAGGTGTTCCCTTTGTGAAAAGATATGTCCCATGAATCTTAAGATACCTCAAGAATTAAATTCTGTTGAGTGTATAAGATGTCTTAACTGTCTTGAGCTATGTCCAAAAAAAGCCATTCATTTAGAAAAAACTTTTATTTATTTACCTGAAAGGTATCAGATAAAACTCAGTGTGGGAGAGTTAAAACATGAGAGCAGACGGAAGAGCCTTTGATGAAATAAGACCGGTGAAAATAATAGTGGATTTTCTTAAAAATCCTTTAAGCTCGGTCCTAATTGAATTTGGAAATACAGTGGTTTTGTGCACAGTAAGTCTTGATGAAAAGGTTCCTCCTTTTTTGAAGGGAACAGGCACAGGCTGGATTTCAGCAGAGTATGCCTTTCTTCCTGGAGCAACGGTAGAGCGAACTCCAAGGGAGACCATGGGAAGAAAGGGCCGTTCACAGGAAATTCAAAGGCTTATAGGAAGGGTTTTGAGAGCAGTTACAGATTTGTCCAAGTTGGGAGAGCGCACCCTCTGGATTGACTGTGATGTCCTAAATGCCGATGGAGGCACAAGAACAGCCTCAGTGACAGGTGCCTTTGTGGCCTTAAAAAGAGCTATATATAAACTTCTTGAAAGGGGCCTTATAACAGAAGATCCTATTTTAGAGTATGTAGCAGGAATTAGTGTTGGAAAAATTGGAGAAAATTTTTATCTTGATCTTAATTATGAAGAGGATACCCTTGCTGAGGTTGATGCCAATTTCTTTCTCACAGAGAGTGGAAAAATTGCAGAGATTCAGGCTGGAGCAGAAAAAATGCCCTTTCCATGGGAGGAATTTTTGCAGATGAAGGAGCTTGCTGAAAAAGGCATAAAAGAACTTATTAAAAAACAAAAGGAGGCCCTCGGTGAGCCCTAAAACCCTACTTATAGCCACAACTAATGAGGGAAAAATAAGAGAAATTAAAGAAATTTTAAAGGATTTTGAACTTGAAATCAAAACTTTAAAGGATTTTCCTGAAATTCCCCCTCCTGAAGAAACGGGTACGACCTTTTTTGAAAATGCCCTTTTAAAGGCTAAATACTATGCAGAAAAAACAGGCCTTCTTTCACTTGCTGATGATTCTGGCCTTGAGGTAGAAGCCCTAAATGGAGCTCCTGGGGTTTACTCTTCAAGGTTTGCAGGCCCTGATGCAACAGATGAAAAAAACAACCAAAAACTTCTCGAATTATTGAGGGATTTACCGCAAGAAAAAAGGGGAGCCCGCTTTGTTTGTGTCATGGTCTGCTATCATCCCTCAGGGAAATACATTACAGCTGAAGGCTTTTGGGAAGGTCAAATTGCCTTTTCTCCCCGGGGTAGTTTTGGTTTTGGCTATGACCCCCTCTTTTTGGTAAAAGAATTCAATTATGAAAAAACTGCTGCAGAGCTACCTCCAGAAGTAAAAAATCAACTCAGCCACAGAGGAAAAGCCCTAAGACAATTGAAAGAAAAATTAAAGGAGTTTCTTGAAAATACATAAATGCTTTATCAACCAGAGCTTTTCAAAAAATTAGGAATAAAAGGGTTTTTCAGCAAAAAAATTCCCAAAGATGAAGTAAAATTACTTTTTCCAAAAGTTTATTTTCCAAAGCAAATTCATTCAGATAGGGTTCTTTTCATTGATGAGCGAGCTTCTTTTGAGACAGGTGATGCCGTAATTACCACTGCCAAAGATTTAGCCATTGGAGTTATGACTGCAGATTGTCTTCCCATATTAATAGCTGATAGAAATAAAAGGATTATTGGAGCGGTTCATGCCGGCTGGAGAGGAACCTTAGCAGAAATCTTACGAAAAAGCTTGGAAAAAATTTTTTCCATAGGTTTTAAACCTGAAGAATTTTTTGTGGCTATTGGTCCACACATCCAAGTAAGTTGCTATGAGGTGAAAGAAGACCTAATTGACCAGCTTCCTTCAGCTTTTAAAAAACCCCCTTTCCTTCAAAAAAAGGAAAAGCATTATTTTTTAAATTTATCCTATCTAAACTTTTATCAAGCTAAAAAACTGGGAATACCTGAGGAAAATATCTGGATTTCCCCTGAGTGCACTCACTGTCTAAAAGAAAAATATCACAGCTTTAGAAGAGAGAGAAATCACAATTTTACTCAAGTCTCTTTGATTCTCTTGGATAATGTATAGCCTCTATTCCTTTTTATATCTTCTTGGATTTATATTTTTCTATTTGCCCAGGGAACTTTTTAAAAAAAGAAAGAAAAAACCACTTAATTGGCTTAAAGAAAAGCTTGGCTTTATAAAACCCCCATCTTTTGAAGAGAAAAAACCTGCGATATGGATTCATGCGGTCTCTGTGGGTGAAGTTCTTGCTATTGCTACTCTAATAAAGAGGCTAACTCAGAATTACAACATTGTCTTAACCACAATCACTGAAACAGGAAGACTTGTTGCTAAAAATCGATTTAATGGGCTACCTGTTGAGGTCTATTATTTACCTCTTGACTTAAAAGGGCCCCTTCTCACCTTTCTAAAAAGAATAAAACCAAAGGCACTGTTAATAACAGAGACAGAAATCTGGCCCAATCTAATAAAAGTAGTTTCAGAAAAAATTCCAGTTGCTCTGATAAATGGAAGAATCAGTGAAAGATCTTACAAAGGATACAGGCTTTTTAAATTCCTTTTTCAACCTCTTTTAAACAAATTAAAATTTCTTGCTGTCCAGGAGGAAATTTATGCAGAAAGGTTCAGAAAAATCGGAGTTAATTCTGAAAAAATAAAGGTGGTTGGGAATCTCAAATTTGAGCTTTCTATCCCTGAAAGAGATTTTCCTGAGCTAAAGGATTTACCAAGACCTATAATCGTTGCAGGAAGCACCCACCCCACTGAGGAAGAAATAATTCTTCAATGTTTTTTAGAAGCTCTGGACAAGGGGAGTTTAATAATTGTCCCAAGACATCCCGAGCGCTTCAAAGAAGTAGAAGATTTAATTAAAAGACGCATAAGAGAAGAAATTGAGTTTTTTAGATATTCCCAGATAAAGGGCTCTTCAAAAATATTTGGTAAGAGGTTAATTCTTCTCTTTGACGAAATGGGTCTCCTTGCATCACTTTATAAGATCTGTGATCTTGCAATTATCGGAGGAAGTTTTATTCCCCATGGAGGGCAAAACCCTCTTGAGGCCATCTATTGGAAAAAGCCTGTAATAACGGGTCCCTACATGAGTAACTTTCCCTTTGTAGCTGATTTTGTAAAGGAGGGAGCGCTTTTACAGGTTCCCTCTGAAAGTCTTAAGGGGGCACTTAAAATTCTCATTGAAAACAAAGAACTTGCTCAAAATATGGCAGAAAGGGCTTATCAAATTTTTCAAAGTAAAAAGGGGGCCCTTGAGAAAACCTTAACCTTAATTAAAGAGAATCTCCTCTAATTTTAAGCCTTGCCTTTCTTAGGAGGTTGAGGTAAATAATCAAGCCTTGGTTTAAAAATGGCAGAAAAGACATTACGCTTGATTATAGGCTCTTTGGCAAAGATATTTTCTTTTAAGAATTTATGCCAAAAGGTCCTTTTGGTCTCTCCCGAAAAGGGACAGGGATTTGCAAGGATTTTCCAGCCCTTTTGTTTAACAAATCTTGAAATCATTTCTTTCTCAACAAAGTATAGAGGACGAATCAAATAGAGATTTCCTTTAAACATTTCCTGTTTGGGAAGAATAGTTGAAAGCTCTCCACAATAAAACATATTAATAAAAAAGGTAACAATTACGTCATCTTTGTTATGGCCAAAGGCAATTTTTTTAACATCAAGATTGTTCGCAAGATTAAAAAAGTATTTTCTTCTATGCCAAGAGCAAACAAAACAGGGTGAAGCTGTCCCTTTATCATAGGTCTCAATTGCCATCTCACCAGCATTTATTTTGTCAAAGATAAAGGTAATTTCCCTTTCCTCGCAAAAACCTTTCAAATATTCAACTCCTTTTTCATATTCTTCTTCATTTTTGCTAAAACCCATATCTAAATGTATGGCATAAAGGGAAATATTTTTATGGTAAAGATGTCTCCATTCTGATAAAAAATGCGTTAACACAAGACTATCCTCTCCCCCTGAAAGGGCTATTAAAATTCTATCCCCCTCCTTCACAAGGTCATAACCAAATATGGCTTTTCCTATTAGTTTTTTTATTTTTTTGTAAAGATTCATAAGTATTACCCCAAAGAAATATTAATTATTAGAAATATAAATTAATTTTTTTAAAACTCAATGTTAGATAAATTCTTTATTCTAAAACTGTTATTGCAGAGCGAAAAGGTCACCCGATTTGCAAAGGCAAAAGGCATCCTTCTTCTTAATCCTTTTTATCCGAAGTTTCCTTTCTTGACAAAGTTCCCACTTTTTTACCAAATTCCTCATAATGAATAAGCTTTCCACTTGGATGGTAAATTTTAAAATCTCCTTAAGATTCTCTGAGGCTTTCCTCCATGCAGGCTTTGTTTTAGGTGAACACATTTAATGTATTCACATTTCATGTGTCTACATTTTAAGTGTTTTTATATTTAATTCCCATAGGCTCAAACCTCCTGATGAAGGTTTGAGCCGATAAATCTATCATGAGAGGGGATGTCTTTTTAGGTTTGCAATGAAGGGTGACAAAATTGCTTTGCAATAACATTCTTTATTCTAAAACTTGTCATAAAAAGAAAAATGAGCTAAAATAAGGTGCTTGGGGTTGAGGTTTATGGAGGTTTTTTTGGATGGCTGAGGCAAAAAGGTATAAAGAGGCGGGAGTTGATTTAGACAAAGCTAATCTTCTTGTGGAAATCGTAAAAGAAAGAACAAAAAGGCTTTCCCAAAAGGGGGTTATTGCATCCATTGGAGGCTATGCGGGACTTTTTTCCCTTGATGTGTCCTGTTGTAGGAATCCTGTTCTTGTTGCCTCAACAGATGGTGTTGGGACCAAAATAAAACTTGCCCAGCTTGTAGATCATCATGTGGGGATTGGAATTGACCTTGTTGCTATGTGCGTTAATGATATTATTACCACAGGCGCACGACCTCTTTTCTTTCTTGATTACATTGCTATGGGAAAGTTCAATGAAAAGGTTTTTACTGAACTCATAGAAGGAATAACTACTGGTTGTGAGATGGCCCAGTGTGCCCTCTTAGGAGGAGAAACTGCTGAAATGCCAGGCATGTATGCTGAAAAGGATTACGATGTTGCTGGATTTGTGGTGGGAATTGTAGATAGAGAAAAAATTATTGATGGTTCCGAAATTTCCATAGGAGACATAGTTTTAGGAATTGCCTCAAATGGTTTACACAGTAACGGATTTTCTCTGGTCAGAAAAATTATTCTTGAAGAGCAAAAATTATCCTTAGATTACATTCCACCTGAATTAGGTAAGCCCTTAGGAGAGATTTTGCTTCAACCCACTAAAATCTATGTTCCTACCATAATAACTCTTATAAATAAAGGATTAAAAATTAAAGGAATTGCCCATATCACTGGGGGCGGCTTTTTTGACAATATTCCAAGAATTCTTCCTAAAAATTGCAAAGTGGTGATTGAGAAAAAGGCCTGGGAATGGCCCCCTATTTTTAAATATTTACAAAACCTGGGAGATATTAGTGAGGAAGAAATGTATCATGTTTTTAACTGCGGAATCGGAATGATATTAATTGTAGAAAAAGATGAAGTGGAGGAGGTTTTAACCTTTCTGAAGGCCTTAAATGAAGAAGTCTATATCCTTGGAAGAGTGGAAAAATTGCAAGAAGGCGAAAAACAGGTGGAACTTATTTAAAAATGTATTTCCAGGAAGTTATAGCTAAACTAAATCAGTTTTGGGCGGAAAGGGGTTGTATTATTTTACAGCCCTATGATATAGAAGCAGGAGCTGGGACCTTTCATCCGGCAACTTTTTTTAGATCTCTTGGATCAAAACCCTGGGCTTGTGCCTATGTGGCTCCCTCAAGGAGGCCAACAGACGGAAGATACGGAGAAAATCCCAATAGGCTTCAACACTATTATCAATACCAGGTTTTAATAAAACCCTCTCCTTCAGACATCCAGGACATTTATCTTGAAAGCTTAAAATATCTTGGAATTGACCCTGCTGACCACGATATCCGCTTTGTGGAAGATGACTGGGAATCCCCTACTCTTGGGGCCTGGGGCCTTGGCTGGGAAGTTTGGTTAGATGGTATGGAAATTACTCAGTTTACTTATTTTCAGCAGGTAGGAGGCTTTGAATGTAGACCCGTCTCTGTGGAGATTACATATGGCCTTGAAAGACTTACCATGTATCTTCAGGGTGTTGATAATGTCTTTCACTTAAAGTGGAATGAGAGAATTACCTATGGAGAGGTTCACTTACGAGGTGAAGTTGAGTATTCTATTTTCAATTTTGAGGTTGCTGATATAGAGCTATTGCGTGAACTCTTTGATAAGTATGAAGCCGAAGCAAAGAGGCTTTTTGAGCTGGGCTTGTGTCTTCCTGGATATGACTTTGTCTTAAAATGCAGTCATACCTTTAACCTTCTTGATGCAAGAGGAGCTCTATCTCCCATTGAAAGGGCCAATTTTATTGCAAGAGTTAGGGCTCTTGCCAAAAAAGCAGCCGAAACCTGGTTAGAAAAGGAAAAGCCATGAAAAACCTTCTTTTTGAAATTGGAACTGAAGAGCTTCCAGCTCGCTTTATTGAGCCAGCGCTTGAGAGTCTTTATAATCTTGCTGAAAAAAAATTAAAAGAAAAGGAATTAACCTTTGAAGAAATAAAGGTTGGTGGGACTTGCAGAAGGCTTGCACTTTTTGTGAGAGACCTTTCAGAAAGGCAGAGAGATCGAGAAGAGGAGATCCTTGGTCCATCCCTTCAAATAGGTCTTGATAAAGAGGGAAAGTACACCCCTGCTCTTCTTGGATTTGCCAAAAAAATGGGAGTTTCACCTGAAGAGCTTTATATCAAAGAAACTTCCAAGGGAAAATATTTCTGCTTCAAAAGGGTTATTCTTGGAAAAAATACTGATGAAATTCTCCCAGAAATTCTTTTGGAAATACTAAAGGAAATATACTTTCCTAAAAAAATGCGCTGGAGTGAGTATGACTTTTATTTTGCTAGACCTATCAAATGGATTTTAAGCTTATATGGAAATCAGGTAATTCCCCTTGAAGTTGCAGGAGTAAGAAGTTCTAACTTTACCATAGGACATCGCTTCTTATCTCCTAAAAAACTTTTTTTATCCTTTGCTGATTGGGAGAATTATCAGAAAACTCTTGAGGAAAATTTTGTTCTTGTTGATGTGGATAAAAGAATAGAGGTTACCAAAAAGAGTATTTTCGAGGTAGCCTCTCAAAAGGGGAATCCTATTATTGATAGGGATCTTCTCATTGAGAATGCCCACCTTGTAGAGTATCCCTTTGCAATTCTTGGAAGTTTTCCTGAGAAATTCTTAAAACTTCCTGAAAAACTGGTTATTACTACCCTTCAAGAACATCAAAGGTATTTTTACTTAAAGGACGAAGAAGGGACACTTCTTCCCTATTTTGTTTCAGTAAATAATAACAAGGTCAAGGATTTAAATATTATTAGGACGGGACATGAAAGGGTTGCCAAGGCCCGTCTTGAGGATGCCCTCTTTTACTATGAAAGGGACTTAAAGATCCCTCTTAAAGAAAGAGTAAATTCTCTTAAAGGCATTGTATATCATATGAAATGTGGAACCCTTTTTGAAAAAACTGAAAGATTAATAGCCTTAGGAGAATATCTAAGACAAAAAATTTTTCCAGAAATAGATAAAAGCCTTGTTGAAAAGGCCTGTTTTTATGCTAAAGCAGATTTAGCAACAGAGGTTGTAAAGGAATTCCCAAGCCTTCAAGGTTATATGGGTGCCCATTATTTAGCTCTTGAAGGAGAAAAGGAAATTTCTAAAGCAATCTATGAGCAATATTTACCCAATCCTAAAGAAGAAAGCTTTCCTGAGACTCCCTATGGAATTGTTTTATCATTGGCAGATAAAATTGACCATCTTACAGCGTTGATTGGTGCTGGAGAAAAAGTAACTGGTGAAGGTGACCCTTATGCCTTAAGAAGAGCTGCCTACGGGATTATAAAAATCCTTATTGAAAGGAAGATTGAGCTTAATCTTGAAGAAATCTTTCACTTTGCCCTGAATCTTCTGAATAAACAGGGCTTTCTCAAAAATCATCAGGCTCTCCTTGATATAATTGAATTTGTTAAGAAAAGATTTGAAGGAGAAATGCTCAGTCTTCAATTTAGTAAGAATTTTATTAATGCTGTAATTGAACAGCCTCTCAATCCCTATCTTCAATATTTAAAACTAAAGGCCTTAAAGGAAATTTATCTTAAAGAGGAATTTCAGGACCTTGCAACCCTTTTTAAAAGGGTATCTCAAATTCTCAAAAATGTAGATGTTGAGAAGCTTCCAGAGGTTGATATCCTTTTATTACAGGAAAGGGAAGAAAGGGACCTTTATGAAACTCTCATGAAGCTCCATCCTCAATTAGAAAAGCTAAGTCAAGAAAGAGATTATTCTTCTTATCTTGAAAATCTATTAATTTTTAAGCCCCTAATTGATGCCTTTTTTGACAAGGTTTTTGTCATGGTTGAAGATGAAAAGCTAAGAATGAATAGACTTTCCCTTCTTTATAATCTTTCCAAATTAATCTATGAAATAGGAGACCTCTCCTATCTTGCTTAAGAAATGAGCACACCTGAAAGAAGTGTTGTTATAGGCACTGCAGGTCATATAGATCATGGAAAAACTGCTTTAGTTAAAGCCCTAACAGGAGTAGATACTGACCGTCTCAAAGAGGAAAAAGAAAGGGGAATAACTATAGATATTGGCTTTGCTAAACTTCTTCTTCCCTCTGGTATTCTTGCAAGTATTGTGGATGTTCCAGGGCATGAACGCTTTATTAGAAACATGGTGGCTGGGGCTTCAGGTATTGATTTTGTTATTCTTGTCATTGCTGCTGATGAGGGAATTATGCCACAAACCAAGGAACATCTTGCTATTTGTGAATTGTTGGGAATCAAAGATGGCGTAGTGGTTTTGAGTAAAATAGATCTTGTAGATAAGGAATGGTTAGAGCTTGTAAAAACAGAGGTTGAGGAATTTTTAAAAGGGACCTTTTTGGAAGGAGCCCCCATTATTCCTTTTTCAGCAGTAACCCTTGAAGGCAAAGAAAAATTAATTAAGGTTCTTGATGAGAAAGCTCAAACCATAAAAATTAAAGAAAGGGAGCTTCCTTTTAGGCTTCCCATTGATGGAGTATTTACCATTAAGGGTTTTGGCCTTGTTGTAAGAGGGACAGCCCTTTCTGGAGAGGTAAGAACAAATCAGGAACTTATGCTTTATCCCCATAAAAAATCAGTAAAAGTAAGAAATTTGCAGGTGCATGGAGAGCCCGTTAGTGTTGCCTTCGCTGGAATGAGGGTAGCTTTAAATATTTCGGGAGTGGAAAAAGAGGAGATAGAAAGAGGAGATATCCTTGCTGAAAAAGGAGTTCTTGAGCCCTCTCAGTGGCTTGATTTAAAGATTAGAGTCCTCAGAGAAATTTCCCATCCCATCAAAAACTTTGAAAATCTTATGTTTTATATTGGAACATCGGAGGTCCTTGGAAAGCTTATTCTTTTTAACAAAGACTTTCTTGAGCCCTCAAGCGAGGATGTTGCCCAGATTTTTCTTCAGAAACCAGTTTGTGCCTGGAGAGGAGATAGATTTATTCTGAGAAGACCTGGCACAAACGAAACTGTGGCAGGTGGGTGGATTCTAAACCCTCTTTCTCAAAGAAGAAAAAGAACCAAACCATGGGAGAGAAAAGAATTAGAATTTCTTGCCACTGCCAAAGAGGAAGAACTTCTTCTTTATTACGTCAAAAAGAAAGGAGAGCAAGGCATAGAAATAAAAAATCTTCAACTCCATACTGCCCTTTTTGGGAAAACTTTAGAAAATCTCCTTAAAAATCTCTCCCAGGAATTAATTGTTTTAAAATCAGGAGAGGAAACCCTTCTTTTTTCTAAAGAGGCTTTAGAAGAACTTAAAAAGGAAATTCTTGAAAAACTTGAAAAGTTTCATCAATTCAACCCCTTTTCTCTTGGACTTACCAAAGAATTTTTAAAAAGCAGACTTTCTTCCTCCCCAAGGGATATTTTTTATGAAAAGGCCCTGGAAGAACTTCTCAACGAGGGAAAAATAGCAAGAGAAAAAGAAATTTATTTCTTGCCTAATTATAAAAAGGATTCATCAGATATTGAAAAACTTAAAAAACAAATTGAAGAAAAATTCTTGAAAGAAGGTTTAACCCCAAGAGATTATGATGAAATACTTTCTGAATTTGGAAAGGATTTTCAAGCTGCTGAAGAACTTTTTAAGGTGTTATTAAGAGAGGGAAGGCTTGTAAAGCTGACTGAAAAAATTGTGATTCACAGAAACTATATGGATGAAGTGGAAAAAAAGGTGCGAAAATTTTTTGAAAAAAATCAGGAATTAACGGTTTCTGATTTTAGAAAGCTTGTTGGAGAGGGTGTCAGCAGAAAGTATCTAATTCCAATGCTTGAATACCTTGACAAACAAAAAATCACCCTAAGAATTGGTGATAAGAGGGTTCTAAGAAAGGGCTAACTTTTCTTTTTCCTTTTGGTCTTTCTCTTCTTTTCTGGTTTTTCCTTGGTGAGTTCGTAAAATTTCTTTAAATTAGAAAGAACCTTTTTATGAAATTTTTCAGGTTTCATTCCTGTTAGAATTTCAATGGCATCGTCCACATTTTCAATAGTATAGATGTGAAATTTTTCTCTTTTTATGTCCTCAAGAATTTCATCATCAAGAAGAAGGTTATCCAAATTTTGAATGGGAATAATTACTCCCTGAGTTCCTGTAAATTTAAGAATTTTACATACCCTATAAAAGCCTTCAATTTTTTCTTTTATGCCCCCTACAGGCTGGATATTTCCAAATTGATCAATGGAGCCTGTTATGGCAATATCTTGGCGTAAAGGTATCCCAGAAATAGCAGAGAGAATGGCAAGAAGCTCAGCACAGGATGCGCTATCTCCCTCAACAGGTTCATAGGCCTGTTCAAAAGTTAGGGTGCAGGAAAGTTGAAGGGGAAAATCTGAACTGTATTTGTGAAAAATATAAGAAGAAAGGGTCAAAACCCCTTTGGTATGAATGGGGCCACTCATATCAATTTCCCTCTCAATATTAATAACTCCCTTTGAACCAGGATAAACAGAGGCAGTAATTCTTGAAGGTTTTCCAAAAGCATAATCCCCAAGGCTTATCACACTTAAACCATTTATCTGCCCTACCCTCTTTCCATCAACTTTAATTAAATACTTTCCCTCTTTAATAATTTCCCTGATTTTTTCCTCAAGAAGATTTACCCGAAAAATTTTCTCCTTATAAGCTCGCTTAACATCTTCACCTGTTATCTCTTCATTAGTGGAAAGAACGTGAGCTTCCCTAAGAAGTCCCTTTATCTCTTCTAAAATAAATCTCACTTTTTTCTTATTTCCTGACTCATATATGGTATATTTCAAAAGTTCGTTCAATCCCGAGGCAGAGAGTTCTTTAAGCCCTTCCTCTTCAATCATCTTTTTGACAATCTTTGGAAAACTTTCTTTTGTTTCCTCATCAAGAGGAAGAAGGGGATCAAATTCAGCCTTTATTTTAAAAAGCTCCTGAAACTCCTCATCATAAGTTGAAAGTAAGTAATAAAGAAAGGGATCTCCAATTAAAAAAACCTTGGCTTTAAAAGGAACAGGATCTGGCAAAAGTCCCACATGAGGGACTGGAATCTCTTCCATCATTCCACCCATGAGGTGGAGCTTTTTATGAAGAAGGACTCGCTTTAAAATCACCCAAATTAATGGATTTTTTAGAATTTCCCAGAGATCTATGACCAAAAATCCACCGTTTGCCTTATGTAGACTCCCTGGAGTTATACTGAGATGATCAGCATATAGAATGCCCATTTCAGCTCGATAATTAATTTGGCCAAAGAGGCCTTTAAGAGTAGGAACTCTCTCATAGATAACTGGGGCTCCTTTGGTTTCCGAATTATCTACCAGTAAATTTATCCTAAATATATTCATTGCTTTATTAAGAGAGGATTGAACCATGATATTGCCCCGAGCCTTTTCCCACTCTATAAAAAGATGAATATTTTTGATAAGTTCCCTTTTAAGGTCTTGAAAATACTTAATAACCTCCACTTCTTCTTTAAAGAATTCCTCAAGTTTTTCAAAGGCCTTGCTGACAAGATCTTCTGCAATTTTGTCCCTTAATTTAAAAAGAGCCTCTCCAAAGGCACTATCCAGATCCCTAAGTTTTCTCATATAGTCTCTGAAAATAGGTTCAAATTCCTGTAAACTTTTTTGATACTCCTCCCTAATTCTTGGATCTTTGAAAAGTTCCTCCTCTGAGACAGGGGCTTGAATTCTAAAAAGAGGAAGAAGCTTTATTCCTTGGGGGCTAAAAAGCACCATAAGATTATATTTTTTGGCTTCTTCAGTTAACTCATTGAAAACTTTTTCTTTTTCAGTATCAAACTCTTTGGTTAATTTAGAAACCTCTTCCTCATAATCCTTTCCTTCAAAGGCTTTAAAGGTTTCTCTCTTCAAAAAGTTTAGGACTTCTTCAATTCCCTCCTCAAGCTTTTTTCCATATCCCGCAGGAAGAAGAAGACACTTCGGCCTTGCAGGATCTTCAAAATTATTAACATAACAAATATCTGGGGGACTAGGAAAATTTCTGGCTACCTCTTGAATCCTTTTAAGGGTATATCTGGTTCGTCCGATACCTCTTGGCCCACAAACATAAACATTGTATCCTTCATCATCAATCTTTAAAGCGAGCTCAAAGGCTTTCTCAAGACGCTCTTGATGGGGAAAATGATCCTCTGATTTGTAGCTCTTAGTGCCCTCTTTATAAGGAGACTCGATGACAAATTCTTTTGTATTTAATCTTCTCCATGCCATTTCTTCCCCCTAAATTTATTTTCTGCAGGGAAAAAGATACAACCTGAAGGGTTCAGCTACTAAACCATTAAAATTTTAATTTTAGAGGAAATTCCCTAAAAAACAAGAAATTTAAATAAGTTTCAAAGAATACCTTGTAATCTAAGGGTCTAATGTTAAATTAACTTAACTATGGATCAAAAAACATTAATACTATGGCTTTTAACACTTTTTCTCTGGGGTATAAGCCCCATAATTGAAAAAGTGGGGTTAAGAAAAGTAGATCCCCTAATTGGACTGTGGGTAAGAACTTTTTCTGCTCTTATTGGAATAACCCTTGCCCTCTTACTTACATCCAGCTTTCACTCTTTTAAAATCCTTGAAAAGAGGGATTTATTTTATCTAAGTCTTAGCGGAATTACAGCTGGCTTTTTAGGCATGTATTTTTATTTTTCCCTTCTTAAAATGCACCAAGCCTCTCAAATTGTCCCACTTACTGCTACATATCCTCTTGTGGCTACCCTTTTAGGAATTCTCATTCTCAAGGAGCCCCTTAACTTAAATAAAATCATAGGCACTTTTTTAATTGTAATAGGGATTTATCTTCTCTTCAAAAATTCTTCTTGAAAATTACCACCAGTATTCAGGATATTTTCTCTTTTTGGCAAGGTTATTCACAAGAAGGGCAACAATGAGCATAAGGAAGGCTCCAGTAAATACAGGAAAAAAAGGATATAAGAATCCGAGTTTGAGAATCTTTTCCCCTCCTAATACAGCAAAAAGGGCTGTTGCTCCCCCTGGAGGATGAAGGGTCTTAGTTAGATGCATAACCACAATGGCAAGGGATACACTTAAAGCACAGGCAAGAAAATATACAGGAACCAATTTTATCACCAAAACCCCTACTAAGGCAGAAAGAAAGTGTCCGCCCAGAAGATTTCGTGGCTGGGCAAGAGGGCTATGAGGAGCCCCATAAATTAATACTGCTGAAGCTCCGAAAGAGGCTATTACAAGAAAAAGCCCGCGGGGTTCTACAAAAAAACTGTGAATAAAAGCTACAAGACCGATCCCTAAAAAACTTCCCACAAAAGACCAGAAAACCTCAGAGAGACTAACCCTTGGAGGAGATTTTGCTCCCCCTTTCATTTTAGACAAATATTCTCTGAGGGTCATAGAAGCTCCTCTGCAAAGAAGGGAAGTGAAAAAAGATCCCCTCTGGCTACAATACCCTTAAGCCTTCCTTCACTATCAACTACAGGTACACGATTAATTCCTTTTTTCTTGAAAAGTTCAATAACCTTAGCCGCGGGTTCATCAAGATTGACAGTTATAGCAGGTGTTGTCATTAAATCTTTCACTTTTTTCGTTAATACCCCCTCTAATAAACATTCACTCCTCTTTAGACATTCAGCAACTGCTGATAGAAGCCCAGCAGGGCTGCTAACTCCAATACCCTTTAAAATATCCTTTTCAGATAAAATCCCTATCACCCTTTCTCCTTCCACCACCGGGACCCCTGAGACTCCCTTTTCAGCCATCTTAATTATAACCTCATCAAGCTTTTCTTCTGGAGACACCCAAAGAACCTCTGGATTCATAAAATCCTTGGCTTTTACCTCATATAAAAATTTTTCTTTTACTTTTTCTAAAACAATTTGATATAATTTTTTAAAATCCTCGGGGGTAATATCTATATAAGTTCCAAAGGCCTCCATAGCAGAAAGAATATCCTCTTCAGTAAAAATAATTTTTTTATTCATTTTTTTCCCTGTCTTTTAAATTTTTATCTATAAAATCAACAATTTTTCCATAAATTGATGAGTGCTTTTTCACACATTCTTTAAAATCCTTAAACCACTTTTCAAATTTCTTAAAAAATTGCGAATCCTCCGTTAAAGCCAAGAATTCAAGCTCAACCGCTATGTGATCTGGGGCCTCTCCTTCTTTAGAAAATTGATAACCTGTTCTCTGATAATACTCTAAAACCTCCTGCGAGGTTTCTCCAAAAAGAAGGCCCTCCCTATAGTAAGACTCATAGGGAGGACATGGAAGGGTGGGGAATGAGGAAATAAAAAGCTTAGTATATTCCTCCTTTAATTTCTCAAGGCCGAAATTTTTCAAATATTCACTAAATTTATAGAACTCCTTGTTTTCTCTCTCCAGGAGCTTTTCAATATTTTCAAGTTCGGGAAACCATTCCTCCGATGGATAGGTAAGTAACATGGAAAAATACTTAAACCACAGATTTTTCATGCCTTCTCTTCCACAGGTAAAATTTCAGAAAGCTTAAGAATTACAAAAACTACTGCTGCCATAACTCCTGCGGTGATTAAGATCTCAATAATGGAGGGATAGTAATTCCAGTAATCTACAAAAACCTTTCCAGGCTTTAATAAATTACCGATAACCTCTCCATGGGCAATAGGATAGCTCCATTCTTCACTTCCATAGCGCTCTATTACTGGAACTCTAAAAGGAATTATGTTATACGCTGAAGGAAGAAGTAAAAATCTATGAGCAAAAACCCCGATTATTAGGGAAATCCCCCCTTGAACAAGTTTTTTCGGCACATCAGGATATCTGAAGAAAAGATAAGCGGAAAGGAGAATGAAGAAGACCTCTATAACATGGAGGTGTAAATACTTAGTAAATAAAAGTTTAAGGGCCTCATAGTCCTCACCATGATGCCACCAGAAACGAATAAAAAATTCATTGTAATACATAAAAAGGAGAATTATACTTGATAAAGCTGAGATCTTGGCAAGAACCCTATAAGCAGGAAGAAGCCTTTCATTAACCCCAAGAACCCATAGGGAAAAGAGAATCACTATTGCAGGACCTGTAGAAATGGCTGTGGCAATAAAGGTTGGAGCAAGAAGGCCACCATACCACCAGGGACGAGCAGCTTGGGTTGCAAGAACCCAGGCTGTAACCGTATGAATCAATATAGCAAGGGGAAGGGCAAGGGGAGCAAGTTTTTTAGCTTTTATAAAAGATTCCTCCTTTAACTTTTTGTACTCATCCTCTGTGATATTTCTCTTTCCTTTCAAACCAAGTAAAGGAATATTTACTCCAAATTTATAAATCTCTGGCTTCATAAGGATATAAGCATAAATCATAGAGACAAGGGAATAGGAGGATAGAACGAGAAAATCCCAGGGAAGAAGGCTCTTAAAGTTGGGATGAATAAATACATTGTAGAGTCTATCTGGCCTTCCCACATCAGGCAAAAGGATGGTCATAGCAGCAATGGCAAACACAAAGGCTGTAATGGTTGCCAATCTTGCCACAGGTTTTAAGGCCTCAACCTTAAAAAGATAAATAGAGGAAGAGACCACAAGACCACCTGCTGCGGTTCCCACAAAAAAGGCCCAGGTAGCAATGTAAAGCCCCCAGGAAAAGGAGTTTCTCATGTGGGTGACAATCAGTCCTTTAGATAGCTGATAAATAAAGGCTAAAAGCCCAGCAAGCATTATCAAGCCTAAAATTTTATACACCTTAGAATATTTTCCCTGCATCTTTGACCCTCCTTTTTTATTTTAAATTAGCTACCATACCTTCAAAGGCCTTAAGAATCCTTTCGTAGATAATCTTTCCTCTGTAGGTCTTGTACTCTGGAAGTAGGTAAAAGACCTTGGGGGAGGTGTTTAAGTCCTCCCGCATACGAAGGACATCACGCCTTTTAATCACCTGAGAGATTAAACTATTGGGATCATTCAGATCCCCAAAGATCCTTGCATTTCCAGGGCAACCCCTTACACAAGCAGGGGGTAATCCCTGATCCACATATTGAACGCAGAAGGTGCATTTTTCAACCACACCCCTTGGTCTCTTAGGGGTATAAACCAATCTCCCATCTCTGGTTCTGTGCTCAAGGGGATACCCGGGTCTATAGGAAGAGTCAGCAAACCAGTCCTGAGGATAGCCAAGTTTTTTAAAGGCCTCTTTAAAATTTTTATCAGAGCTCTGCCAGTTAAACTGTCTAACTCCATAGGGACAAGCAGTCATACAGTATCTGCAACCGATACATCTTTCAAAATCAATCAAAACAAGTCCATCTTCTCTCTGCCAGGTGGCACCTACTGGACATACCTTAACACAGGGGGCATTATCACAGTGCTGGCAGGGGACAGGAAGATAAACCTCAGAGAAATCTGGATATCTTCCTACCGGGGTGTGATGAACCTTAGCTCCGATGGTCTCAACCCTTTGCCACCAAGTTCCTGGTGGAAGAGAATTATGAATCTTGCAAACCACAGCACAACTTCTGCAACCTATACATCTTCCAAGGTCTATAGCCATTCCCCATCTTGGCATCTTTTAACCTCCTTAAACCTTTTTAATTTCACAAGCTACTTCATTCCAGCAAGTGCTTGCTTCCCAGATTCCCGGGACAAAATAAATTATATGAGTAGGCTTAATCCACGGGTAAATCAAAGTATTGTAAGAAGTCCCTCTTAAATATCTGCTCCACCAACCCTCCTCAAAGGTTACAATTTGAGGATGAATACCTGGATCAAGCACAGCATAGGCATAGACCTTACCTCTTTCATTAAAGATCTCAACAAGATCCCCCTCCTTGATACCCCTCTTTCTTGCTGTATCAGGATGAATCCAGACTCTTGCTCTAAAATCTTGAAGTTCAAGCATGGTAATATTATTGCTGTGGGTGGAATGAACCGTATAAAGCCTGTTTCTGGTGATATAAATTAAGGGATACTTCTCCTTCATAATTTGGTGTTCTGTATCTTTTATTGGATCTTTGTGAACGGGAAGGGTTTCTTTTAGGTCAATAAAGACATCCTCATCTTTGTAAAATTCTATTCTTCCGCTTTTTACAAATCTTGCGGTCTTGGGAAGGGGTGCTGGATAGGAAACCGGAGGGAAGGGCTTGTATTCCTGTATCTGTTCATAAAAAACAAGCTGTCTCTTATTAGGGGCTGGCAAATTGAGACGAACTGGACCTTTTTTAAGGGCCTCAAGGGTAATTCCCTCAACCAAAGGTCCTCCTGTTTTTAACAGAAGATCCGCGGCATCAAGGCTTGCCTGATGAGCTAATTCTCTTGCAAGCTTAAGATTCCATTCTCCCTTTCTTCTTGCCTCCTCCTCCTTGTCAAATAACTCGGGATTTACATAAAATTCTCTTATTTCTTTTTTAAGCTCTTCATCACCCAGCTTTTCTGCTACCCTTTTGGCAAGCTCTTTGCAAATCCAAATCTCAGGCATACATTGAAAGAGCGGTTCTATAGCTGGTTGCTGAAGCTGAACATAAGGATGAAGAATAGTTGCTGTAAGATCATATTTTTCATACCAGGCTACTCCTGGTAAGATTATATCAGACCAAGCTACAGAGGTTGCCATTTGAAAATCAAAATTAATAATCAATTCAAGCTCCCCATTTAGGGCCTTTTCCCTTAAACGATTGGCAAGATTGTGCTGATCAAAGGGATTACCCCAGCCAAAAACAAGGGCTCTGACATCATTAGGAGGATAAGGAGTTTCAGTATTATACTTCTTAAATACCTCACTTTCTCTGAATTCCTTGTTGAGCCAGAGTAAAAAGCTTACCCACTTAAGGGGTTTCCCTTTAAATTGCCACCAGGCTCCAAGGGGCCAGCGGATTCTGTACTGCCCTGCATAGGTTGAAATACCAGCCCCGGACTTTCCAAGATTTCCGGTAAGGGCCACCAAAAGGGAATAGGCCCTTCCCTTAAGATCTCCATGATACCACTGATAATTGCTTGCTCCATAAACAATGTGAAGGGGTTTAATGGTGGCTATTTCTCTTCCAATTCTTTTGATTAACTCTTCATACTCTTTTACTCTATCTGGTAAGGGAGCAATAATTTTAGCTACCTTTTCAGGGGTATAATTGGCAAGAATTTCCTCTTTTAAAAGCTGGAAAGCTGGTTTAACCTTGACCCTCTTTCCGTCAACAAGGGTAACCTCAAGCTCTCCTTCAAGAAGGGGATCAAAATTTCTTTTTAAATTTTCTGGATCAGGAATGACGAATCTCTTTGAATTTATATCGTAAACCACATAGCATTCTCTGTACTCAGGAAGACGGGCTTTCATGGCTCTTGCTTGGGCTGATAGCCCTGCAACCTCTTCTGCTCTGAGTTTTTTCTGATTGTCAAGCCTTACAAGAAGAGGTAAATCCGTATAGGTTTTTACAAAATCTGCATCATAAAGCCCCTCAGTGAGAATTACATAGACTAAACCCAAAGCAAAGGCTGCATCAGTTGAGGGATTAATCTGAATCCACTCATCTGCTGCAGCAGCTGTGGGTGAATAATTTGGATCAACCACAACAATTTTTCCACCTCTTTCTCTGCTTAAATGCAAAAACTTGGCATCAGGAACACGGGTCCACAAAATATTTGAACCGCAGATAAGGGTATACTTAGAATTTGTCCATTCAAGACTTTCAAGCTCTTCTGTCTGAACTCCAAAGGTTATAGGCCAAAACATAGGAAGGTCACCATTCATGGTGTAGGCATGGATCACACTCCAGCCTAAGGCAGAAGAAAGCCTCATCAGGGCGCCTTTCTGGACATAGCCTGTTCCTGGAACCTGGATAAAGGAGGCCACAGACTCTGCTCCATATTTTTTCATTATCTCTGCAAGCTTTGTGGCAGCATAATCTAAGGCTTCATCCCAGCTTACAGCTTTAAATTTGCCCTCTCCTCTTTTTCCTACCCGAATGAGAGGTTGCTTCAAACGATCGGGGCCATAAATGAGATTAACCATGGATTGTCCCCTAAGACAGCCTCTGGGATTGTATTCCTCCTCAGGATAATCAGCTGCCTGAATAAGGGCAACAATTCTTCCTTTATAAACCATGGCGTTAAAACCACAAGCACCAGTGCAATTAGGAGAACAAGTAGATCTTACATATTTAATCCCCTCATCCTTTGAAACCTCTGTAAAGCCTTTTTTGAAATATTTGGAGCCCACTAAAAAGGTGGTTCCTGCAAGGGCTGTTTTTAAAAAGGTTCTCCTGCTAACTCGCATTCCTCCCCTCCTTGTTTTTCATGATCATAACCAGGATAACATAGAAAATAAATTTTT
>CAZQQV010000001.1:0-58571 GCA_964595655.1 uncultured Caldimicrobium sp. | reverse complement strand
AGGAGGAGAGGTATGAGGAAGGTTGTGGCAGCGGTTGCCGCTATACTTGGAAGTTTGACACTTTTAGGAGCAAGTAATTCAGAGGATGTGAAGCTTCTTGAGGAGGCAAAGAAGTATTTTCAACCCCTTCCAAAAGTTGTTGATAGTAAAGAAAATCCTGTCACCAAGGAAAAAGTGGAACTCGGAAAAATGCTTTATCATGATCCAAGGCTATCAAAGAGCGGGTTTATAAGCTGTAATTCTTGTCACAATTTAGCCATGTATGGAGTAGATAATTTACCAACTTCCATTGGACATAAATGGCAAATTGGGCCAAGAAATGCCCCTACCGTTTATAATGCTGCGCTTCATATAAATCAGTTTTGGGATGGCAGAGCCAAAGATGTTGAAGAACAGGCCAAAGGGCCTATCTTAAATCCCATTGAGATGGCCATGGACTCTCCCGAGGAGGTTGTCAAGAGACTTAAATCAATTCCTGAGTATGTGGAGCTCTTCAAAAAGGCCTTTCCAGGAGAGAAAGACCCCCTTAATTATGACAATGTAGCCAAAGCTATTGCTGCTTTTGAAAGAACCTTGGTGACTCCTTCAAGGTTTGACAAATTCTTACAAGGTGACTTAAATGCCTTAACAAATGAAGAAAAAGAAGGCCTAAAAGTTTTTATTGAAGCTGGATGTGCAAGCTGTCATAATGGTCCTGCTGTAGGTGGAACCATGATGGCTAAGTTTGGCATAGTTGAGGCTTATTGGAATGCCGTAAAAGATTTCGTAACCCTTGATAAACCCACCATGCCAATGGATGTAGGAAGATTTGCAGTAACCCACAACCAAGCCGATCTATATATCTTCAAAGTGCCTTCATTAAGAAATATCACCAAAACTTATCCCTATTTCCATGACGGATCTGTGTGGGATCTTGAAGCTGCAACTCAGATTATGGCTCGTGTTCAGTATGGTAAAGAGCTAAACAAAGATGAAATTAAAAAAATTATGGCCTTCTTCAAGGCGCTTGAAGGTGAGATTCCCAAACACGCACTTGAGCTCCCAGTACTTCCAGCTTCCTCTCCAAAGACTCCCAAGCCTAAATATTAATCTTTTTCAAAGCAAAGAGAGTCTTTTTGGGGGCATCTTCCGGTGCCCCCTTTCTATTATTATTACTCTTTTTTAAATTTACATTTTCCCTTGACAAGTTAAAAAAAAATGATATGGTAACAAAAATTACCATATTTGGGGGATAGAAATGCATATTTCTGAAGGGATATTGCCATTAAACTGGGCTATAGCCTGGTGGGGAGTAACTGCATCTTTTCTTGTTTTAAGTGTTAAAAAACTTAAAGAGGAAATAGAGACTCAGCCTGAAAAAAAGGCAATTTTTGCCTTTATCACAGCCTTAGTATTTCTCTTTTCTGTTATTCCCATTCCTGTTCCTTTTGCTGGCACTTGTTCTCATCCAGTAGGAGTGGCAGTAGCTGTTTTTGTGTTAGGTCTTTCAGGAAGCATAGTCTCAGGTTTTATAGTTCTCCTTCTTCAGGCGCTTTTTCTTGCCCATGGAGGGCTCTCTACTCTTGGGGCTAATGTCTTTTCCATGGCTATAGGGGGAAGTTTTTCTGCCTATCTTATTATTAGACTTTTTCAAAAGCTTAATCCTTCTCTTTACTTAACGGGCTTTCTTGCAGGCCTTCTTGCAGACTGGATGACCTATCTTATCACAGCCTTTCAACTTGCTATTGCCTTAAGGGGAAGTGAGCCCTTTTCTTCACTCTTCTTAAAAGTTCTTATAGCCTTTATTCCCACTCAGGCTCCCCTTGGAATTCTTGAAGGAGTTATCACAGGTGCTATTGTTATGGCTATATATCGAAGAAGAAAAGATCTTTTTGCCTTTGAAGGTTTAAAAACTATAAAAGAGGTGGCTAAATGAAAAAGGTTGGGTTATTAATATTTGGCCTGATTTTCCTTTTTGCTGGCACTGTTATGGCAGAGGAAAAAGAGGAAAAATGGAAGGGAATTGATGAAGCTGTTATTGAGAAAATTGCAGAGGAAAGGGGAAGAGCTCCAAAGAGTATTTTTAATCTTGAAGGAGATACAGAGCTTTTTGTTTTTTCCTTATTTTCAGGGCTTGCAGGTTTTGTTGCTGGCTATTACTGGCGAAAACTTTTAAGCGAAGGCCAAAATGCACCTTCAAGAGATATCTCATCAAGCCTTTTTCAAAAGGATTAATTTAAAAATAAGATTTCTTTATTTTTGTGGGCTTCTTCTATTGATTTTGGTTTCAAAAAATTCGCTTTTTTTAAGCCTTGTCTTTTTAGTTCATTTTTGTTGTTTACTTAACAGGAACCTTAGATTAAAGGAATTTGGGTCTATTTTTCTTGAACCCCTCTTTGTAGCTTTTCTTTTGGTTCTTATTAAAAGTCTGGATTTTTCTTCTTTGGAGCATACAATAATTCTTTTAAAAGAGAATCTCTTTTTAGGGCTTAGGGTTTTATCTGCCTTTAGCCTTTTTTTATTTTTTCAAGCTTCCCTTTCTTTTTTTGAAATTCTTAAATTAATGAATTGGCTAAAAATTCCTTCTTTTTTTCAAGAATTGTTATTTTTGAGCTTCAAATTTATATCTCTCCTAAAAGAAGATATGTTTGTAATTTATCTTACGCAAAAAAATAGACTTGGGTATTCAAGCGTTAGAAAAACTTTGAGATCTTTAAAATATCTTGCTCAGGCTTCATTTTTCAGGGCTTTAGAACATTCAGAGAATACCCTTCAAAGCATGCAACAAAGGGGGTTTAATTTTAATAATCTTGTTTTATCTATTGAACCTATCAAAGAAATTGAGATTTTTCTTTTGGTGATAATACTTATGGTATGGGTATTTCTTTGGATAATTCTATAAGACTTAGGGTAAAGCTAAAAAAATTTAGCTACCAAAATCAATTTAGACTTCAAGATATTGCCTTTGAGCTCAGCAAGGGTGAGGGTATTGCCCTTCTTGGGGCAAGTGGAGCAGGAAAAACTACCCTTCTTAAGGTCATAGATGGGCTTCTTAAAAATTATGAAGGTGAGATATTATTAGATGGAAGAGATATAAAAAATCTTAGTTCTCGTGAGATTTATTCTAAGATGGGTCTTTTATTTCAGAATCCTGAGGAACAGCTTTTTGCAGAGACAGTTTTTGAGGATGTAGCCTTTGGGCCAAGAAATATGGGCTTTGATGAGGAAAGAGTAAAGGAGGCTGTTTCAAAGGCTCTTAAACTTGTCTCTCTTTCTGGCTATGAAGGAAGATCTATTCAGCATTTAAGTTTTGGGGAAAAAAAGAGGGTCGCTCTTGCTGGATTAATTGCCATGGGGCATGAAATTTTATTACTTGATGAGCCAACTCTTGGCCTTGACCCAGTCCTTGAAAAAAATTTCCTTGATATGCTTATTAATCTAAAAAAAGGGGGTTATTCTTTTATAATGGCCACCCATAATGTGGATCTTGTTCCCTATTTTGCAGATAAAGTGGTAGTTCTTAAAGAGGGTAAAATGGTCTTTTATGGAAGCCCCTATGAATTTTTTGTAAATACCTCTAATCATGAAGCATTAAGCCTTCGAGCCCCTCTTCCAACAGAGATTTTCAAGCCCTTTAAAAAATCTTTGCCAAAACTTCCTCTAACCAAAGAAGAAGCCATAGAAATTCTTAAAAAGCTTTTTTAGAGTTGTGTTATGGAGCTTTTAAAGGCCCTTTTTCTTGAAAGATTAAATAGATTTGTTGTAAAAGTCAAAATGGAGAAAAAAGAAGAGCTTGCCTATCTTCCAAATCCTGGAAGACTCTGGGAGCTTCTTCTTCCTGGGAAGCCATTACTCTTGAGGAAAGGAAGAGGGGAAAAATACCCCTATACCGTGATAGCTTGTCTTCATAAAGACTATCCAGTGCTTCTTCATACTCACCTCACTAATCACTATGTTGCCAGTTTAATTGAAGAGGGGAAAATACCTTCTTTTAAAGATTATAGGGTTTTAAAGCGAGAACCAAAGGTTTCTTCAGGGAGACTTGATCTTCTTCTTGAGGATCAAGTGAAGGGCGAAAAACTTTATCTTGAAATAAAGACTTGCACTCTCTTTGCAGAAAAGCTTGCCCTTTTTCCTGATGCTGAAACAAAGAGGGGAACAAGGCATCTCTATGAACTTATGAAATTGAAAGAGGAAGGTTATCAAGCAGGATGCCTTTTTGTGGTGATGAGCCCAGAAGTGAAGTATTTTCTTCCAGCCTATCACATTGATTTTGAATTTACAAAATCCTTTCTTGAAACTTTTGAGAGCGTAAGATATGAGGCTATTTCTGTTCAATTTTCACAAGATCTTGAAAACATTGAAAAAGTAAAAAGCTTGATAATTCCTGTGGAATTTTTGAAAAAGGAATTTGGAAATAGAGGAAGTTATCTTTTGATTCTTCAGCTAAGGCAGAATAGATTTATAAATATTGCTGGGCTTGGTAAAATACCATTTCAAAAGGGATTTTATATCTATGTGGGTTCAGGCAGGAAAAATCTTATAGAAAGAATAAAGAGACATATGCGAAAAAACAAGAAAAAGAAATGGCATATTGATTATTTTTTAGAAGAGGCCCTTTTATTTAAAGCTATCTCAATAGTTAGCTCTGAAGATCTTGAGTGCCTAATTGCCAGAGACTTAATGAATTTTGCCAATGACTATATCCCAAATTTTGGCTCCTCAGATTGTAACTGCCAATCTCATCTTTTTTATTTTGAAGAAAATCCCCTTAAACTTGAAAGCTTTATAAATATGCTAAATTATTATCGTTTAGAAAGACCAGCCGAAAAAATTGAAAGAGAGATTACAAATTAGCTTTTAATTTTTCAAGCATTCTTACAAAGGTGTTGTAGTGCTCCTCAAGAAAAAGAACCATTTTTACAAATTTTGGTTTTTGATATTCCTTTAAAAACTCGATTATACTTTTTAGGGCGATTTGAGCAGCTTCTTCAATGGGATAGCCATAGGCACCTGTTGAGAGGGCAGGAAAGGCAATTGAATTAAGATTTAGTTCAAGGGCTTTTTTTAGGGCACTCTGGTAAGCCCTGGAAAGAAGTTCTGCTTCTCCACTTTTTCCATCTTTATAAATGGGCCCAACAGCATGGATTACATAGCGTGCTTTTAGATTTCCTCCTCCTGTAATCACAGCTTCTCCTGTGGGACAATGGGTATATTTGGCTCGCAACTCCTCTAAGATAGCTGGCCCTCCTTTTCGGTGAATGGCTCCATCCACCCCTCCTCCAGGAATTAATTTCTCATTAGCAGCATTCACAATAGCCTCAACCTCCTCCTCGGTAATGTCTCCCTTTACAAGCTCAAGCACACAATTTCCAATCTCAAGTTTAACCATAATCTTATCCCTCCCCATAAAAATTTTGATTGAGTCTTTAAAGGAGTTTATCAAAATTTAATTTTAAAAATTTCTTTACAAAATGGCAAGAATTACAGCAGCGGAAAAGTTCCCATATCTTTTGGGTGATCCCCGCAAAGGCATGAAAATTTTAGGGCTTTTGTCTCAAAAAAGTTTGATAAATAAGGAAACTTTTCACAATCTATCAAATTTTAGATAAGAAATCTTACTAAAATATAAATAAAGAAATATTCTTTCAGAAGGCAAGGAGGGGAAGAGATGGAGAAAGAGAAGCTTTTAATCAACAAAATAAGGGCTTTTTATTTTATGGCGGGGGTTCTTAAACTTCAGCAGACAGATCCGAGATGTTCAGTCTGTAAGTCAAGAAAAGAGGTAGCAGAAGAACTTATGGAAGAGTTTAAGGAGTTCAAAGAGATTGCTGATTTAGAGAGTGTTCCAGAAATTTTTAAAAATAAACTTAATGATGTAGAGGATATTTTAAGTCAAATAAAACTTCCTGAAAACCCTATTCCTCAGAGAAAGGTGGGCCAGTGTCATTTTCCTGACAAGGAGTGTCTGGTAAAAGAATGTTATGATATTTTTGAGGATTTAATTGAAGAGGAAGAAGATTAGGCTTATAATTTATCTGTGTTTCTTCCTAAACTTGGGTTTGCTGAAGTTAAAAAGGCAATAATTTTTTCTCCCCTTCCCGAGTGGAACTACTTTTCTCAGAAATTTGACTTTATTGATTCAGTTAAATGGCTTAATATTTTTCTTAAAAGAGTAAATAAGGATGTTATTTTTGGCGGACCTCTTATTTCATCTCCAACCCTTGCCTTATTGATAGAGCTTCTCAAAGAAAAGGGGATCAGTGAAGTTTTGTTTGTGGGGTGGGCAGGTAAAAGTCCTTATGGATCCTTGGAAATTGGAGATCTTTTTATTCCAGAGAAAGCCTTTTCCCTTGAAGGCACTTCTAAATTATACTATAAGAGAAAAAAAGTTTTTAAAGCTGATAGAGATTTTCTCTTAAACTTAGAAAGATTCTTTAAAATATCAAATATTCCCTTTAAAATAGGAAAAATTTTAACAGTTGATGCCCCGCATGTTGTAGAAAAAAATTTAAGTGATTTTAAATTATTATTAAATAAAGCTCAGGCCATGGATATGGAGACCTCTGCTTTATACGCCGTAAGTGCCTACTATAATATAAAGGCCCTTTCTCTTTTGTTTATTACCGATGAAATTGGAAAAACCCTCTCAAAAAGACCTGAATCTAAGCTTAAAACTTTAAGAGAAAAGTTACTTTTATTTTTTAGACATTTTATTGAAAATGTGCAATAATAGGTTGATTTTATGAGAAAATTAAAAAGAAATCCCTTTGAGGTATTTGGTATAAATCCTCAATTAGCAAAAGAGCTTAATGATGAAGTTCTTTTTAAGATAATAAAGGGAATTTATAGAACCCTTCAACTGTATTATCATCCCGATAGGGGAGGGGATCCAAAGAAGGCTCTGGAACTAAATCTTGCCTTTGAGGCCTTAAATTATGAAAAAAATCCCCAAGCTTTTTTAAACTATAAGAAGGCCTATGTACAGAGGCTTTCAAGAAAAACTTTAAAAAGAGAGCTTGAAGAGCTCCAAAATGCTCACAGAAAACTTCTTTATTTAAATGAACTTCTTAAGGAAAGATTCTGGTATTTTCTTGAAAGGGGAGCAGAATTTTTCAAAGAGGCATTTCAGAGAGGCTCTGTGTTGAAAGTTAAAGTTCTTGATATTGTCTCCCATATAAATTTATCAGACTATGTAAGCTTTAAAAAGAAAAAACAGTTCTTTAAAGAGGTGATTTTTCCTAATGAAGACTTCGTTTTAAAAAGAGGGGCCTCTCAGGAAAACTTTTTCAAAATCAAAAATTACAAATTTTTGGGAACCATTAAGAGGGAGTATTTTGAGCCTTGGAATTTTCTTGAACGTTCCTTTAGGGAGGAAAAATTTTTTTTGAGGGACTATCTAAACAAAGACACCTTCGTTAGGGAGTTTCTTGTTTATTTACAGCCTGAAATAAAAAGTGATTCCTATTTGTTTTATTACAATTCTCTTGAACCTTCAAAGGTTTATCTTGAGGGATTGGTTCTTAAAGTAGAGGAATTAACCCAGCTTGAGTTCTTAGAAATCTTAAAAAAGGCTATTTTAAATCCAACCAATGAAGAAGTCAGACCCCTTTCTGAAAGAAAGGAACTGATGGCTTAGTTAATTCTTAAGAGCAAACCCTTCAAATACTCTGTTTCTTCAACTGTAGGATTTATGGGGTGATCAGGAGCTTGAAAAAGATGATATAAAATCCTTGCCTTTAAATTTTTGGTGGCTAAAAGCTTTTTTACCAAATATTTTTGTTCCTCTATGGTTAAAAAGTGAGAACAGGAAAAGAGGAAAAGGAAGCCCCCTCTATCTTTAAAAAAATTCAGGCCTAAATTATAGAGCTCTTCGTATTTTTTTATGCCCCTTGGTTTATCCCTTTTTGCTTTTATAAAAGCTGGAGGGTCGAGGATAAGAATGTCGCCCTCGGTGGGTGGATTTTTCAAAATTTGGAATACATCCCCCTCAACAGGTATTACTTTATTTTTAAAGCCATTAATTTTGGCAATCTCAAGGGCAAGATCAAGGGCAAAGCTTGAGCGGTCAATTAAGTAAGCCCTTTTTGCACCACCCTTTAATGCATAGAAGGAAAAACCACCAAGATAGGAAAAACCATCAACAATAATGAGATCTCGTGCTATCCTCATAACAAGTCTTCTATTTTCCCTCTGATCGAGAAAAAAACCTGTCTTTTGCCCCCTCTCAAGGGGAATTAAAAATTTTATTCCATCCATCTCCACCAAAAGGGGATCTTCCTTAAAACTTCCCAAAAATTCCACATATTGAGAAAGATTTTCTTCTTTTCTTTTTTCAAAATCATTTTTTAAAACAAGGCCTTTTAAAAAGGGAAGGCTTTCTTTTAGGGCTTCAACAATTTCATTTTTAAGTTTTTCTATACCAAGAGTGTGGAATTGAAGCACGGCAAATTCTTTGTATATATCAATAATTAGTCCGGGAAGATAATCTCCTTCTCCGTGAATTAAACGAAAAACCTCTTCACCTGGATAGAATCTTTTTCTTATCTCAAGGGCTTTTATGAAGACATTTTTGAAAAATTCTTTATCAATGGAGACCTCTTTTGTTGATAAAATTTTTATGGCATAATACACATTTGGGTTGAAATAAGCCTGGGCAAGAAAGTGGCCTTCTTTACTTAAGAGAGTTACAAGAGTTCCTGGTTCAATTTTTTCTCTTAAGATTTGTCCCTCAAGGGTATCTTTAAGAGTTAACCAAAGTTCTCCTGACAAAACTTTTTTAATTCCCTCTAAATTAAGTTTAATTGGATAATATTTCATTTTCAATATTCTCCAAGCATTTTTAGTATTTTTAAACTTCTGTTAATATCGCCTTTACTTATAGTGTGAGGAACTTTACAGTTTTCAAAGATCCCCTCAAGGGTTACTTCTTCAAAGATAAGTTTCAATCTTTCTTGTCTTTTTATGCAAAATCTTCCCTTTTCATCTTTTCCTATTTTGAAATCTAAAAAGGTTCTATTTCCTAGGGTACAAAGCCAAAGCCCTTCCTTTTCTTTCTCGGTAAATTTATCGGTCATAGCCATTCTAACAGGTTTTCCCTTCAAATAGTCACTAATCAGGTGTTCTATCTCGTAGGATTCTTGGATTGAAAGTTCAGTCCATTTCCATAAATCTGGCTCAAGTTCTAAATAACATATTTTTAATTCATCCTGATTAATAAAGCCTGCATGACAGACCTCACAGCGAACTCTTGCAAGGACGCTCTTTTTATGAAAGTTTCCTTTTAGAGTCTTATGACAGGAAAAACAGGAGGCTTTTTTCCTTCCGTCCATAATTTCCTCTTTGGGATGACATTCAATGCATTTTAGGGCCTTTTCTTTATGAATATCTTCCTTTAGGAGATAGGCTTCAATGCCATAAGGTCTTTCTGGCTCCTTGCCATTTATAAAGGGAGAGCGATAATCCACAAACCAGGGATGTGGGGAATATCCGTAATAATCCCAGCCTATTCTTATACTGTAATGGCAGGAAAGGCAGGTCTCATCCCCTGGCTTTGAAAGCTCATGAGGTCTATGACAACTAAAACAACCTTTTTGTCTTTTAGTCATGGGGTAGGCTTCACCTTTACTAAAGATATGGCAAGTAAGACATCTTCTTTTTAAAAAATCAATAAGTATCCCCTCGCGGCTCTTAAAATCTCCATCAAGAAGAGAAAATTCAAAGAGATTGTTAACTTTTAAAGGGATATTAAAGCCTTTAAAAATCCCTTTTAATTCTTTCTCATAGGTAAAATGAAGAGTTCCCTTAAAATTTTTAACTTCCTCTTTATGACAATTATTGCATATTTTTTCAACCTCTCTATAAGTAAAAGTGGTTTTAAGACCTTTGTGGGCGGTTTCTTTATTCATAGCTTTTTCAATGCCTCCATGGCAAGAACTGCAAGAAAGCCTTTTATGTGATTGTGAAATCTTAACTTTATGGCAGTCAGAACAAGTAAACTCCTTTGAAATATTTCTTTGGCAGGAAGAGACTAATAAAGAAATAATGAAAAGTAAAATTAAGAAGGTTAAAGAAGACATAATTTCTGGGCAACCCTATCAAGCCTTTGGGCTACCTCTTTAGATGTTTTTAAGGGGATCCCCAAAACTTCCTCCCAGATTCTTTCACTTTCCATACAAAAATAGTAGGTTACTTTATCCATAGTGTCTTGAAGAAGCTTCTGAAAAGCTTTATAGAGGGACTTCCTTACATCTACAAAGTATCTTTTCTTTTGGTCAAGCCCCTCTATAAATTCAAAGGAATAAATGGTTGTATGGGGAAATCTTTTTAAGGCAATTTCTTTTAAAACCTTGGGATATCTTAAGGTCCCAAAGCTTATCCAGGCAATTTTATCAAGGGGGATTGTATTGAGAATTCTTTCAAGGACAAGGGGATATTCTTTTTCTCCCTCGGGATAAAATATTATAGGATCAAAATGAAAGGCTACAGTAAAGCCCCTTTCTATTGCTCTTTTAGCGCTCTCAAGCCTTGCAGAAAGAGGGGCTGTGCCTTTTTCCTCAGAGGAGATGATTTTCTCAGTATTCACAGACCAGGCAAAAATTACCCTTGGGTCTCCTTCCAATCTCTCAAAAAACTCCTTTGAAAGAGACACCTTGGTCTTTAATTCAAGCACACCATAAGGGTCCTTTTCTTTCCAGAAATGAATTAGTTTTTCAGAGATATGGGTAATCCCCTCCAAGGCAAGACTGTCGGTAAATTCGCCTGTGCCAATTCTTACAACATTTCCGTTTCTTTTTTGTGCCTCCAAAAATTCCTCAAGGGCTTTTAGGCCATTTTCAAGAAGATTCCCCCAAACTTTGAGCCCAGGCCTATTGAGATAGAGCTGAAGAATACAATAGGAACAATCGAGAGGGCATCCCTCACCAATGTGAAAGATCTGATAACCACAGCAAAGGTAATTTTTAGTTCCTGGACAGGCTTTAACAAAGTCCCCTTTGAATTCCATAATAAAAAGACGCCTTTTTCCAAGGGTTATTAGTTCCTCTTCCGGAAGAATTTCCCATTTAAAAGCCTCATAAGAGGGGATGATTTCATAATGGGGATATCTTTTGAGAATTTCTTGGGTTAAGGCGTAGGGTAGGGCAGATTTTTCAACGAAAATTTCCAAGGCTTAAAGGTATCGTTCAATTAAAAGTTCAGCAATTTGGACAGCATTGGTTGCTGCCCCTTTTCTAAGATTGTCTGCAACAATCCAAAGATTAAGACCATTTTCAATGGAAAAATCTTCTCTAATTCTTCCCACAAAGACTTCGTCTCTTCCAGCAACCTCAATTTGAAGGGGATAAAGTTTGTGCTCGGGATCATCAAGTACCACCACGCCTGGGGCTTTTCTTAAAATTTCAATGGCTTCCTCAACAGTTAATTTCTTCTCTGTTTCAATATTTACAGCCTCGGCATGGCCATAAAAGACAGGGACTCTTACTGTAGTTGCTGTAACCCTAATATTGGGGTCTTCCATAATTTTTTTTGTTTCCTCAATCATTTTCATTTCTTCTTTAGTGTATCTATTTGATAGAAAAACATCAATTTGGGGAATGCAATTGAAGGCTATGGTTTGGGGTAGGTGTTTTGGAGGAGGGAGAGGTTCTCCTGAACACCAAGCTTTCACCTGAGAAATAAGCTCATCAATAGCCTTTTGTCCTGCTCCTGAAACAGATTGATAGGTTGAAACAACGATTCTTTTAATCTTAGCAACATCATGAAGAGGTTTTAAGGCAACAACCATTTGAATGGTGGAACAATTGGGATTGGCAATAATACCTTTATTTTTATATTGAACGATGGCATGGGGATTCACTTCTGGAACAACAAGAGGAACCTCAGGGTCCATCCTCCAGGCACTAGAATTGTCTATGACAATAGCTCCATCTTCTGCAAATTTGGGGGCATATTCAAGGCTTCTTGAAGCCCCTGCAGAAAAAAGAGCAATATCAATTCCCTTGAAATTTTTTGTCTCCTCAAGAACCTCAACCTCTATTTCTTCTCCGCGAAAGGGAATTTTTACACCCTTTGATTTGGGTGAGGCAAAAAGTCTTAAATCTTTTACAGGAAAGTTTCTTTCTTCAAGAACTGTAAGCATCATTCTTCCAACAGCACCTGTAGCCCCAACCACAGCCACCGTATATTCCTTCATAATTGCCTCCTGCAAAAATTTTATAAATGGCTTAACGATAGATTATCAGCAAATTACCATAGAGTATGAGCTTTGACAAGATTCTTAAACTTTATGTTGAAGAAGGATACCAACAAGTTCTTGAAGCCTTTGAGATAACTTCAAGAGTTCTTCCGGAGGAATTTGTTTTATGATCTCTCCTGTATCCTTTCGAATAACCTGAACTACAAGAGTTTGATATTTCTTATCATAAACAATTTTGGCATCAAGATCAAAGAGGGTGATAAATTCTTTAAAGTGTTCAGCAAGCTCTTTCAAATTCTCTTTACTAAGTTTTATTGAGGGTTCTTTCAAATCCTCTTTTTTGCAGGACTTACTTGAGTTTGGGGATGCAAATCCTTTTGGGTTAAAACTTGATCCATGACTAAATTTTTATAAAGTTCTACCTTCATAGGGGCCCCCTTAAAGGAGATTCTCTTATAATACTTTTCGGAAAAAATTAAAAATTCTTTAAACTTTCTCAGTATCTGTAGAATCTTTTCGGAAAGTCTTCCTTAAGGGCCTTTGAAAATATTTTTGATTGGATTAAAATAACTTTGGTTTTCTGAATATACTGAGGGGGAATTGGATATGCCTGTTGGAAAAGAAAAAAGTGCCATTCTTGATCAGCAAGATAAAAAAGTTAGAGAACAGCTTTCCAAAATTAAACACAAAATCATGGTGATGTCTGGAAAAGGAGGAGTAGGAAAGAGCACAATAGCTGTAAATATAGCTGTTGGCCTTTCCTTACAGGATTTTATGGTGGGACTTCTTGATGTGGATTTGCACGGCCCGAGCATTCCAAAAATGCTTGGAGCAAGGGATTTAAAACTTACAAGACGTCCTGATGGAAGACTTGGTGCCATAAAATATTCTCCCAATCTTAAATTTCTCTCTATTGAACCCCTTCTTCCTTCAGAGGATTCTGCGATTATCTGGAGAGGGCCAATCAAAATTTCAGCTATCAAACAATTTATTGGAGATATTGATTGGGGTGAGCTGGATTATTTAATTATTGATGCCCCTCCTGGAACAGGTGATGAACCCTTAACCATCGCTAAAACTATACCTGATGCCTATGCCCTGATTGTAACAACACCTCAAGAGGTTTCCCTTATTGATGTGAAAAAATCTATAAGATTTTGTCAAAAAGTAAAAATGAGAATCTTGGGATTAGTTGAAAATATGAGTGGTTTTATATGTCCCCATTGTGGAAAACCTCTTGATCTTTTCAAAAGAGGAGGGGGGCAGAAACTTGCAGAAGAAATGGGAATAAGGTTTCTTGGAAAAATCCCCATTGATCCAAGAATAGTAGATACAGGAGACAGAGGAAAACCCATTGTAGGAGCCTATCCTGAAAGTATTACTGCCAAGGCCTTTGAAGATTTAATAAGAAATATTGTTTCAGCCACAGAAGAAATGGTTCGTGATGTCCTTGAAGAGAGATTTATGAGAATTGCCTGTCCTATTTCAACCCCTCAAAAACTTGAGGCTGATCCAGAAAAGTTTGCCTTATTTGCCTTATACGATGTAGAGAATAACAAAATCCTTGTTAAGGATGTGGTAAAAAAGCCTGAAAATCAAAGTCTCATAGATTTTTTAAAAGAGCAAGTAGTAACTCATATTATCCTGCATAGTCCTTCCAAAGAACTGGCTGACGAACTTTCAGCCAATCAAATAAAAGTCCTTGTAACAGAAGAAAAGGAGGCAAACCCCGATAAGCTCATTCAGGATTATCTTCAGTCCAAGGAAGCCTAAATGGAAGAAGCCCTAAGGTGCAAATACTGTGGAGGAAAGGCAATTCTTACAGGAACCTGAGCCAAGGCAAAGGTAAGGTGCCTTACCTGCGGGATGGAAAGACCAGCAAAGGAGTATCAAGAAGAAATTGAGGAATTAAAAGAAAAGTGGATAGAAACCTTCAATCAGTGCCTCATAGAGGAGGAGAGGAATGATAAATCTTAAAAAACTTCTAAAAAAAGATTTTAAAGTAAAGATTATACTTTTTGTCTTAGATGGGGTAGGGGATTTGCCTGTGAAAGAAGGCAAAACTCCTCTTGAACTTGCTAATACTCCTAATCTGGATAGATTGGCAAAGGTTTCAGCCACGGGTCTCCATATCCCAGTGGATTATGGGATTACTCCAGGAAGTGGTCCCGGTCACCTTGGAATTTTTGGATATAATCCTGCAGAGTTAGAAATAAAAAGAGGAATCCTTGAAGCCTTAGGGGTTGGTCTTGAAATTAGAGAGACAGATGTAGCCATAAGGGGAAATTTCGCCACAGTCAAATATGAAGAGGGAAGGCCCATCGTAGTTGATCGTAGAGCCGGAAGGATTTCTACCGAAGAAAATCAACGATTAATCAAATATTTATCAGAAAAAATCAAGAAAATAGATGATGTAGAGATAATATTATGTTCAGGTAAAGAACATCGTTTTTCTTTGATTTTAAGGTTTCCCTATAAGATTTCTTCTCTTGCTGAAAAAGTTAATGATACTGATCCTCAGGCTACAGATAAAGAACCTCTTTTACCGCAAGGTGAAAATGAGGAAGCTGAAAAAGTGGCAAATATTGCCAAGAAATTTATAGATCAAGTGGCAGAGCTTTTAAAAAATGAGCCAAAAGCCAACTATGTTTTATTGAGAGGTTTCTCAGTTAGGCCTGAAATAGAGCCCTTTCCTGAGAGATTTGGTTTAAAAAGCGCCTGCATTGCCGTGTATCCCATGTATAAAGGGCTTGCAAGACTTGTTGGAATGGATGTGATTACCTTTGAGGGAGAAACTATAAAGGACGAAATTGAGACCATAAAAAATCTTTTTCAAGACTATGATTTTTTCTTTATTCACATCAAAAAAAGCGATTCCTACGGTGAGGACGGAAATTACGAAGGTAAAGTCAAGGTTATTGAAGAATTTGATAGATTTTTACAAGATGTTTTAGCCTTAAAACCTGATGTAATTTCTATAACTGGGGATCATTCTACACCCTGTCAAATGAAATCTCATTCGTGGCATCCAGTGCCAGTCTTAATTTATTCTTCCTTTTGTCTTGGAGGCCTTTCAGAGAGATTTACTGAAAGAGAGTGTTTGAAGGGAGAGCTTGGAATTTTTCCAAGCTATAAATTGATGCAGCTTTTATTGGCCCATTCCGGGAAACTTGCCAAATTCGGAGCTTAAAAGTTATGGGGATTTAAAGATTGGAAAAGTTTTTTGTTTTTTTTCTTTACTTCTGATAAGATATATTATGTAAAATAAAAATTGTTTTTTGTCAAGCTCATTTACCTTTATAAACTACTCCTCAAGGAACTTCAAAATATAAAAAACAAATTTTTTCAGATCTTCCAGCCTCACTTGCCCTCCTCAAGTCTTCTCTTTAAAGCCTCTTGATATTTTCGTAGGTGAATCTCAAAATCAAGGGCCTCAGAAAGTTTTTTAGCCATAAATGAAACCCGTCTTTCCTCATCCTTAGAAAAAAGAAGTTTTCCTGTCCTCATAACAGAGTGTATTAAAAGAGGCGGAGCCTGATTTAAAATTACAAGGTCAATATAGTTAAAATGTGTGATTTCACTTATTTTATCAATTAATTCTAATTTTCTTTCTAAAATATCCTCTGGAAAGGGCTCTAAGTATACTGCTATGTCAAGATCACTTTCTATGTGGGTTTTTCCGGTTGCCTGACTACCAAAGAGATAAGCAAAAAGGATATCTCTTTCGTTCTTAAGCTCCCTTGCAAGAGCCTCTACTAAGTCCGGCCTTCTACTCTCAGTAAGTCCCATCAAAGAACGCTCCAACCTTTTCAGAAATTCCTTTTAGGATCTGCTCTTCTTTACTGAGCCAGTTTTTTCTCTTTATGTATATAATATCAACCTTTTTACTCTTTTTCAAAGCAAGTTTTTTATAATACTCTCCATAAGGTTTTTCTCGCCAACCTCCAAAAGGGATAATTAAAAGAAGTTTTTCAAAGGAGACATTTTTTAAAAAATATGTCACAGGAGGGCAATTAAAGGTCCACTTAGGGAAAACAAGGATTCCAAAGGGGCTTTTAGGATATTCAAAATAGGCTTTCAAACTCAGATGAGGTATAAAGGAAAGAAAAAGCCAGATAGGATAAGGGAAGGAGAAGCTTTTTATTTCTTTAGGAGTTATTTTAAAAATTTCTGCAAGGGCAAAGGCAACATTTCTTGAGGTTCCAGTATAGGAGAAATAATAGAGATCCACAGAAAAATTTTACTTAAAAAAGAGAAGGGGGCAAGGCCCCCTAAGGTTGAAAATAGGATTACTTTTTGTAGACCTCGTAAACCTTTCCGGCAAGCTCAATTCCTGGTTGAAGAGTGGGTTTTCCAGGTTCCCATTTGGCTGGACAAACTTCTTTACCTCCAGTTGCTCTTACATGCTGGAAGGCTTTAATCTTTCTGACAAGTTCGTCAGCATTTCTACCTACAGGGGCATTGTTAATCTCAACAGACTGAAGAACTCCATCAGGGTCAATAATGAATGTTCCTCTCAAATCAAGCCCCAAGGCCTCATCATACACTCCATAGAGTTGACCAATCTTTCCACCAAGATCTGAAGCTAAGGGATATGGAATGCCCCCTTCAATCATCTTAGACAATTCAATTTCCTGCCATACCTTGTGCACAAAAACGGTGTCAATGCTTATGCCAATAACTTCTACATTTAAATTTTTAAGTTCATTATACTTCTCAGCCACATCTACAAGCTCAGTTGGGCATACAAAGGTAAAATCTGCAGGATAAAAGAGAAGAACTACCCATTTTCCTTTGTAATCGGAGAGTTTAATCTTTTTAATCTCTCCATTGGGAAAATAAGCATCAGTCTCAAAATCTGGCGCTGGAGCTCCAACCTTTGTGCACATCTTCCCACCTCCTTTTTAATTATTTTTTTCTTAAATTTAATTTAAAAATCGATTTTGTCAAGTCACCTTTGTTATTTTTAAATATTTTTGCCAATCCTCAAAAGTATCTATATCAAAAAGATCAGGTAAAAGATAAAAATCATGGGAAGATAACCTTTTTATAGTTTTTTCAAAAAGTTTTGATGTTTCAAATGGTAAATTATCAAATAAAAGAAAAAGTCTTTTTTTAAAATTATAGTTAAATCCAAGCAAAACATAACCACCATCCTGCGAAGGCCCTATAACCACAGAATAATTTTCAAGTGCTTGATAGGCCTCAAGAAAATAATCAACTGAAAGATGTGGACAATCAGCACCAATGAAAATAATTTTTTTAAAGTTAAGATTTAAAAGTAACTCCCCTGCCCTTCTAAGTCGTTCTGCAAGGGTTTTTCCCTCTTGGGGTAAAAATCTCCAACTTTTTTTGAAATTAAAAAATTTTTTTAAATCATGTAAATAATTACCTTTATAAAACCCAAATAGTTTTACAGGTCTAATAGAGGCTAACTCTTCTGCTGTTTTAATAGAGTTTTTCAATAAATATTGATAAATCTTTAGAGTCTCTTTATTTCCTATTTCTCTTGCAAGTCTTGTTTTCACTTTCCCGAATTCGGGAATTTTAAAAAAGAGGCAGAGGGCCTCTAAATTTTCCATTTCTTGGAAAGATACCGAAGAAGAAGGGTCAATGCACTAAGAAAGAGCAGAACTAAAATAAGGGGTAAAATTTTTCCCTCAAGAATAATACCTTTTAAAGAGTAACCAAGGCCTGTATAAGCAAAGCCAGCTGGTGCCATAAAGATAAAAGTGCAAATTACATAGGTTTTTAAATCAATAGAGGTTAATCCAAATAAATAATTTACCACAGGAAAAGAAAAAAGCGGAAAGAGGCGAACAAAGGCTACAGCCTTCCAGCCGTGTTTTTTGGTTATTTCCTCAAAATATTTCCACTTTTCATAACCAAGACGAGCCTTAAGGGTGTCTCTGAAAAAGTATCTTGCAAGCTGAAAAGAAAGGGTTGCTCCAAGGGTTGCACCAGTTAAAGCAAGAATACTACCTAAAATAGGTCCCCAAAGAAAACCCGCAAGCATTGTTAAAGCAAGGCTTGACACAAAGAAGCTTGGAGCAAGGGTATAAATGAGTAAGTAAAGAGGGATTGAAAGGGGATGGCCTGCAAATTTTTGTAATTGATTAGTGAGAATTTCAGGCTTTAATAAACCCTTCCATTGAAAATAAAAACTCAAAAAAATAAGACCCAAAAAAATAAAGAAAAGGAAGGTTTTAGTTTTAAAAAGCTTTCTTTCAAAGGAAAGCTTTAAACGATTTAACCATTTAGTTATTGAGGATACTTTCTTTTCAAGAGGTTTTATGTCTTTTAACGTTTCAAGAAGGTGTATCCCCCTTTCTCCTATACCTACAAAACGGTTTTTGCAGCCAAAACAAAAGGTTATTATTGGGTTTTTTTGAGCTTTCTTTACGGTTATTTTTAAAAAATCCTGAGAAAGCTCTTCATTGATGTAAGCCCCTCCTCCTGCCCCACAGCAGGAGGGAATTTTAAGAATTTTGGAAAAATGCCCTCCAAATTTCTGAACCATCCTTTCTCTGAAATTTCTCTCTTTAAAGGCTGGACAGGGAAGATGAAAAAAAGAATTTGAAGGAATATTCTCAAAGAGACTTTCAGGAAGAACTTCAAGAATGTGTTTTACCTGAAGATTTTCTGAGTATTTTTTAAAAATTTTATAACAATTTGTGCATCCAAGAATAACTTCTTTTATTCCATTCTGAAAAAACCTAAGATTTAAATTTTTCCAAGCTCTTTCTACCTCTTTTACCGCTCCAATCTGATAAAGAGGATCAAGACAACAATCAAGCACAAGGCCAAATTTTTTTTCAGAATTTTTATTTAAAATTTTCAATATCTCTTTAATTAAATGAGGATATATTCCCCAGAAACTGCAACCTGGCCAGAAGACCTTTTCAGCCCTCTCCCAGTGAGAAAAGGGAAAGGAATGAATGCGTTTAATAAAGGAGAGAGCGCTATTTTTCAATTTTTGTCCAAGGGGAACCCCCTCTTTTAATAATTGAACCTTAAGGGAATAGAGAGCTTCTGCCGGGTCAAGACCCTCTTTACAGAGATAGGTGCAGGCTGAACAATTGGTGCAATAAAATACCTCTTCTTTTTTATTAAGGATTATCTCCTTTGGAAGTCCATATTTTTCAAGAAATGGGCAGGCTCTCTGGCAAATTCTGCATTCAGTACAATTATGTAAGAGCTCCGAAACAGCTTGTTCCATAAAGAGCTGTGCAGCCATAACAGTGATCTCCAATCTTAATAGGCTGTTTTTCCAAAGCCTCAAGCCCTCTCTCAAGGAGTTCAAAGACATTTTTTGGACTCTTAAGAGATAACTTCAAGGCCTGATTGAAATCACAATCATATAGAGTTCCATCAGGAGCAATGTTGATTAGTTTTAGACACATTACTTTTTCAAGGGTTTCAGGATTAAAATTAGCATAAAGAAGTCTATAATAATCTTCCAGTTTCCCTATTTTTTTCAAATATTTTTTAAATCTCCCTATAGGGAAATTGTTGAGAACATAAAGATCTGAAAAAGATATTCCTCTTTCGGTTAAAAATTTGTGAAATTTCTCTTTTATTTCATTTTCAGGTGGTGCAAGGGATATATCTGTCGGATTTACCATGAGATAAAGGGAATAATTTTTCCCAAAGCCCATTTCATTTAACTTTTTGAGGGCTGTAATAGCCTTTTTATAAAAACCTTTTCCCCTAAAAAGGTCTGCACTGTGTTCTTCAAGACTGGGAAAAGAGCCAATGATCTTCACATTTTTTTCTGCAAGAAAAGCCATAAGATCTTCCCTTTCTGCAAGAGCTACTAAATTTGTTCTAAAGAAGATTTCTTTGGTATATAAAGAAGCCTTTGATATAAAATTCATTATTGAAGGATGAAGCTCAGGGGAACCTCCTGTGATATCAAGAATTTTTCCTGGATATCTCTTCAAAAGCTCAAGAATTGCAGACATTATTTCCTCTGACATTAAAGGACCCTTTGGCCCTGCTGAAAGATGACAGTGAAGACACTTTTCGTTGCATTTATAGCCTACATTTACTTGGATAATATCAACAGAATCTTTGGTCAAATTTATACCAAGCTCTTTTAATTTTTGTGAAAAGGGTATGAATTCCTGGGGTGGTAAACAACAGGAGCTTCCCCCCACAACAGAGTCCCACTTACCATTTTTAGTAACTTTGGGTGAGCGATAGATAATTTTTTCATTACAGGGAAAAGGTCTTGGCTGGAGCTTTACAGAGGGTTCTATGAAAATGAACTGATCATAAGCATATCTTTTTAAGTTTTTAAAGGTCCTTTCGCAAACAGCTACCCTTTTTCCAAGTTCAAAGATATGTCCCTCAGAGTCCTCAACTTTTACAAAAGGCCCAAGGTATATTACAGCATGACCTTTGTCTATGCAAGCTCCCTTTTCACCTTTATAGGCCTCTATAGTTATTGAACGAAACTCAATCCCTTCAATAACTTGCCAGGGTTTTTCTTCATATTTAAGAATTTTTACACTGCTAAATCCTGCTTTTAAGAAGGCTTCAATAAATTTATCCTCCCTTAAAGCACCAGAAATACAGCCTGACCAGAGCTCAGGATCCTTCTTCAAATGCTCTGGCACATCTTCATCAGAGACGATATCACTTATTACAGCCCTTCCTTCTGGCTTAAGAACGCGATAAATTTCTTTGAAAAGTCTTTCCTTGTCTTCATCTTTCACCAAATTAAGAACACAGTTTGAAACAACGGTATCAATAGAGTTATCAGGAATGAGAGGCTCTTTTTCTTGAAGATAATTAATAAACTCTTCAAATTTTATTAGATCTTCTGAAGTCTTTACGGGATTTTCAAGAAGATATCTATCAACCTTTTCAAGATCAAGTTTTAAATTTTGAATACGGGCCTTACGAAATTCCGTGTTTAAATATCCAAGTTTCTTTGCGATTTCATCCTGATATTTTCTTGCCAAGGCCAACATTTCGTCGTTGAAATCCACCCCAATTACCTTCCCTTTAGGTCCAACAATTTGAGCTATCATATAACAGTGCTTTCCAGATCCTGATCCAAGATCAAGGACAACTTCCCCTTCTCTTACATAAACCGTTGGATCTCCGCATCCATAATCTCTTTCAAGAATTTCCTGAGGAATAATCTTTAATAATTCAGGACGGGAATAAGAAACAGGGCAGCAAAGCTTTATGTTTTTTTCTTTTGCTGCCCTTTTGTAAGTTTCAAGAACTGAAGTTTCAACTGTCATACTACTTTCCACCTTTTTCAAGAAGTTCGGGATAAGGCCAGCCTGCTATACCGCCTTCAAGGATATAAAGTCTTGATTCAGGAACCCCTTTGGATTTAAGATAATCATAAGCATTTTTGGCCCCGCTCTTTCCCCTTGGACAAACAATTACTACTGGATCATTAGATTTATTAATAACAGGAAGAGCTTTATCAAGCCTCTTTTTTAACTCATCAGTATTGGCAGGAAAAGCATTGGTTTCAATGGAACCTTTAATGTGGCGCTTCACAAACTCATCATGAGGTTGAATATCAACGATAATAACCTTCTTTCCAGTCTCAAGCCACTTTTTTAACTCCTCTGGCTTAAGATAGTTGTTAGCATAAGTCACCTTGCTTAAAAAGAAAGAAAATACCAAACTTAAGATTAGCACACCCAAAATCTTAACTAGCCCTCTTCTCATAGCTCTACCCCCCTTCAAAAGTTTATGGTTTTAATCAGGTATAAAATTATAAACTTCAGAAAGAAATTTTGTCAAATAGAATTTTTAAAAAAGTTTATTGTTACTTATAAATTTTTCTCAAAGAATCAGGAGAGACCCCTAAGAGGAATAAGAGGAGAATTAAGTTATTCCTAAGGCTTATCCAAAAGGGATAAAAGGGAAAACTGGAACGGAATTTTCGGGAGGATACTAAAATTTTGCCAGGAAGTTCCACTGGCGGAAAAATCTTTCTTAGTCGCAAAATCAAGTCAAAGTCTTCAAGAAAGGGAAACTCCTTAAATCCACCAATTTTTTCATAAAGCTCCTTTTCAATAAAAAGCCCCTGATCTCCATAGGGAAGATGAAAAAATTTAGCTCTGAGATTAATTAAATTTTCTAGAAGTTTTAATGAGAATTCTTTGGTATTGTAGGTTAGCCTAAAATAACCAGCTCGGATGCCCTTTTTATAAATACCTTTCAAGCAAATTTTATTAAGAATTTGACAATCCGCATGCATAAAAAAGAGAAGATCCCCTTTTGCTATCTCAGCTCCAATTTTCAGTTGTTTACCCCTTCCCCTATCACTTAGAATAACTTTTGCCCCAAAATCATGGGCAATTTCGCAGGTTTTATCAGTGCTTCCGCCATCAACCACAATGACTTCATCAGGGGCAATCAATTCAAGAGACTCAAGGGCTTTAGATAAATACCTCTCTTCGTTTAGAGTTGGAATTATTACTGAAAGAGTGAGACTCATAAAGACTTTTCAGCAGATACTACTACAAAGCCTCCTTCTCCATAACCCTCCTTGACAGGCTCAGGCGCTTTTATTTCCTCAAGGGGTTTAAAAAGGGTCTGGGTGATTAAAAGAGGAGTAAAACCTGTTTCTTTAAGTAATTGTAAAATCTCTTTTGTGGAATAAAATTTAGCTACCCTATAGAAAACACTTTTATCCTTCTTTGCAAGATAAATTTTTCCAAGAAAACTTTCCTTATCCACAAAGCCTATTACTACCCTACCCTTGGGTTTTAACACCCTTTTTATTTCAAATAAAGCCCTTTTTGGGTCTTCCAGAAAACAAATGGTAACCACCATGAGAACAAGCTCAAAGCTTTCCTTTTTAAAGGGAAGATTCTCTGCTATTCCTTTTATTACCTTAATCTTACGATTTTTAGCAAATTTAAGCATCTCCATTGAGGGATCAAGTCCGAAATCTATATTTAAAGGCCTGGCAAATCTTCCAGACCCAACTCCTATTTCCAGGGAAAGTCCCTCTACTATGTGAGGCTTTATTGCTTCAATTTCTGAAAGATAAGCGTGGGTATATTTTTCATACCAAAGCTCATACTCATTAGCGTGTTTATCAAAAACTTCACTTCCCATTTGTATCTCCATTACCTGTATATTTACTTTAGTTTACCACAAAATTTTCAATTTTTTCTTTGATTTATTATTCTTCAGAAAACAATGCGGGCTAAAGCTAGGAGCTACCAACTTTATAATTTTTTGATTTTAGAAGTAGCTGCAACGCGTAGCTTGAGTAAGAGTTTTCTTTGCAAGCAGAAGGGTTTGCAGTTATCAATTTAATAATAATTCTAAAATCCAGCAAATTTATACTCTCTTGACAAGAAAAAATTTTTCGTATATAGTCCTACGAAAGTTAGTGCTTACTTAAACTACTTATAAAATGATAGAAGATACCAGAAAACGCATCCTTGAAGCAGCTTTGAAGCTTTTTTCACAAAAGGGATATCTTGGGGCCACTACCAAGGAAATTGCCAAAGCTTCAGAAATTTCAGAGGTTACCCTTTTTCGGCATTTTCAAACTAAAGAAAATCTTTTTATAAGTGTCCTTGAACACTATTCTTTTCTCCCCAAAATAAAGGAAATATCAAAAGACCTTCTTAAAATGCCCATTGATGAGGCTCTAAAAGTGCTTGCTAAGGCCTTTCTTAAGACCTTGAAAAACCGCAGAGACCTAATAAGAATCATGCTTGTTGAACTTCCAAGATATCCAGAAATTGTAAAGGATTCCTATCAAAAAACTTTTGAAAAAATTATTCAGGAGGTCGCTCAATTTTTTGAAAAATTGCAAAGGGAAGAAAAGATAAAGAAAACTATTTCTCCAAATCTTCTTGCAAGAGCCTTTTTGGGTCTCTTTTTTTCATATTTTCATGCGGTAGAGATAAAAGGTTTAAACTTTAAAGATCAATCTGAAGAGGAAATTATTGAGAGTTATGTCCATATTTTTCTCTTTGGTGTCTTAGAAACTTTGAGTTTAGAGAAAACTTGGGAGGACAAAGGTGATAAAAAATTTTAAACTATGGTTTTTATTTTTAATCATCATAATATTGCTAACATCCTGCGAAGCTAAAAGGGAATCTCTCAGAGATTCAAGGCTTCCAAAGGAAATTCCTGTTAATGTTTACAAAATTTCTGATCCCACTTTGATAAATTTTGAAATGCTCTATCCGGGAAAGACCAAAAGCCCCTCTGAAGTAAAAGTTGTCGCAAGAGTTACTGGAATACTAAAGAAAAGGTTTTTCAAGGAAGGAGCTTATGTTAAAAAAGGAGATCTCCTTTACTTAATAGAAAGAGAGCCCTATTTAGCTCAGTATGAATATGCTAAGGCTCAAGTTGAGAAAGCTCAGGCAGAATTGGAAAGATTGGAAAGGGAATGGAAAAGGGTTTCAGAGGCTTTTAAAGCAAGGCTTGTTAGTGAAAGTGAGAGAGATAAAATTTTTTCTGACCTACAAACCGCAAGGGCGCGCCTAAAAGAGGCAAAGGCCAATCTCTCTTTAGCTGAACTTAATCTTTCTTACTCTGAAGTTAGGGCTGAGGCCTCTGGTTTTGTAGGAAAAAGAGAAGTTGATGAAGGAAATTTAGTTACACCTGGAACTATTCTTACCACCATTACTCAGACAGATCCGCTTTTCATAGAATTTTCCATTCCTGAGAGAGATTTCGAACTTCTGGGGCTTAAACAAGGAGACTTTCAAAAACTTAAGGACAAAAAGATTACAATATTTTTATCAGAGGGGACTGCCTATCAGTATAAAGGAACTATAGATTTTGTTGATTCAAAACTTGATGAGACTTCTTCATTAAAAGTAAGGGCAATAGTTCCTAATCCCAAAAGAGAGCTTCTTCCAAATAATTTTGTGAGAGTTGGTATTAGCGGATTTCCAAAAAGGGTGATCCTTCTTCCTCAAAAGGCTTTAATGCAAAGTCCTAAAGGGACCTTTGTTTATGTAATTGAAGAGGGAAAGGCCAAGGTTAGACCTGTTAAAATTGGTCTTCCCTATAGGGAGTTTTATGTTCTTGAAGAAGGGATAAGACCTGGAGAGCTTGTTGCCCTTGATAATCTTATGAAATTAAAACCTGAAATGAAGGTTAAAATTGAAAAAATTGTTGAGGGATTAAAGTGATTTCAGCCTTTTTTATTAATAGACCCAAAGCGGCAATAGTTCTTTCCATAATCATAGTGCTTCTTGGATTGATTTCTCTTCAGGTTCTTCCAGTTAAAGAGTATCCCACAATTACTCCTCCTCAGATAACGGTTACAGTTACCTATCCAGGAGCTGATGCAGACACCATTGCCAAAAGTGTTGCTGCACCCATTGAAGAGAGTATAAATGGTGTAGAAAATATGCTCTACATGATAAGCACCTCCTCTTCAGCAGGTGTATATACTTTAAATATTTTCTTTGAGATTGGAACAGATCCAAATGTTGCCAAAATGGATGTTAATAACAGGGTTCAACTGGTTCTTCCAAGACTTCCAGAAGAAGTAAGGAGACAGGGTATTCAAGTAAGAGAAAGAAGCCCAGATTTCTTAAAGGTAGTTGCTTTCTATTCAGAGGGGAATCAGAGAGACCCTGTGGAACTTTCAAATTATATTCTTTTAAATGTAGTGGATGAAATAAAAAGAATTCCCGGTGTTGGAGATGCTATCGTTTTTGATGAAAAAAGATATTCCATAAGAATTTGGCTGATTCCAGATAAACTTTATCGTTATCACTTAACTCCTCTTGAGGTTTATCAGGCTGTAACCAAACAAAATCAACAATTTTCAGGAGGTGTTCTTGCAGGAGAGCCTCTCACAACGAAAAATTACTTTACCTTCCCTGTTAAAGGGGATTCTCGTTTTTCTGATGTCCAACAGTTTGGTGAAATTATTCTTAAAGAGCTTCCAGATGGATCAACCTTAAAATTAAGGGATGTAGCAAGAATTGAACTTTCTTCTGAGACCTTTAACAGAAATTCCTTTTTCAAGAAGCAAAATGTTATTCCTGTAGGAATTTTTCTTTCTTCAGGAGCCAATGCCCTTGAGGTTTCAGCAAGACTTGATAAAGTTCTCAAAGAATTAAGCAAGCGTTTTCCCCCGGATTTAAAATTTTTCTTTCCCTATGATCCCACTCTTTTTATTAAGGAATCTATAAAAGAGGTCATAATAACCCTTGGGCTTGCTGTTTTTCTTGTGGTTTTTGTGATTTATCTATTTCTTGGGCATCTCAGAGCTACTTTGATTCCTGTTCTTGCTATTCCTGTCTCAATCATAGGGACTTTTGCCTTTCTTTTTGCCTTTGGTTTTTCCATTAATCTTTTAACCCTTTTTGGGCTTATTCTTGCTATAGGTCTTGTGGTGGATGATGCCATAATTGTTATTGAAAATGTAGAAAGAATTATGAGAGAAGAAAATCTTTCTCCCAAAGAGGCTAGTCTAAAAGCCATGGAAGAGATATCGTCCCCTGTGATTGCCATAGTGCTTGTTTTATCAGCTGTGTTTATACCTGCTTCCTTTGTAGGAGGGTTCACTGGAAGGTTTTATCAGCAGTTTGCCATAACCATTGCTACATCCATGATTCTTTCTGGATTAGTTGCCCTTACCCTGACTCCTTCTCTTTGTGCCATTATCCTCAAAAAAGAGGAAAAGCCCCCTTTTTATCCTATAAAGCTTTTTCAGGATTTTTTTGAACTCACAAGAAAAAGCTTTATAAGAAATGTTTCTTTTATCTTAAGAAGACCTTTCTTTTTTCTCTTTATTTTTTTACTGACCATACCACTTACCTATTATTTTTATAAAAAATTACCCACAGGGCTTGTTCCCGCAGAAGATAAAAGTGCCCTTTTCTGGTTTGCTAATCTTCCACCTGGCTCATCTCTGAAAATGACAGATGAGCTTGTCTCAAGGGTTGAAGATGTGTTAATGAAAATCCCAGAAGTAGATCGTTATGTGGCTATCTCTGGGATTGATTTTCAGAGTCTTGTTTTTAAGACCGATTCAGCAGGAGGTTTTATCGGATTAAAAGACTGGAAAGAGAGAAAAAAGGAGAGCCAGAGCTCCTTTGCTATAGCTCAAAAATTAAATAACCTTTTTTCCAAGGAAAGAGATGCTCTCATATTTATTGTCAATGCTCCAGCTATTATGGGGCTTGGAAGAACTGGTGGTTTTGAACTTTATATCCAAGACCTTCTTGGAAGAGGAACCCCTGCTCTTTTTGAAGTCACTCAAAAATTCATTGCTAAAGCAAATGAGCGCCCTGAACTTACAGCTGTTAGAACCACCTTTGATGCCAGAACCCCTTACTATGTAGTAAAGGTAGATAGGGACAAGGCCTATATGTATGATGTAGAAGTTGAAGATATTTATAAAACCCTTGCAGCTACATTTGGTGCAATCTATGTTAATGATTTTAATCTCTACGGAAGGGTTTACAGGGTTTATCTTCAGGCAGAAGGAAATTTTAGAGAAGATATAAAGGATTATAGCCGAATCTTTGTAAAAAATAAAAAAGGAGAGCTTATTCCTCTGAGTAACCTCATTCAGGTGGAAAGAACAGCTGATGCTATGGTGCTTGAAAGATTTAACATGTTCAATGCAGCAAGAGTGCTTGGTGAACCTAAACCAGGTTATTCCACTGGCCAGGCACTAAAGGCTGTTACTGAAATTGCGAAAGAGATCTTACCTGAAGGATTTTCTATTTCTTTTTCCGGAGCAAGTTTCCAGGAGTTAAGAGTTCAGGAAAAAAGCAGTCAAAATATGCTTTATGCCATTGTTTTTGTGTACTTAATCCTTGTTGCCCTTTATGAGAGTTGGTCTGCGCCCCTTGCAGTTATGCTCTCTATACCCTTTGCTATTCTTGGAGCTTCTTTAACTTTAAATATTTTTCGTCTGGAAAATGATATTTATTTTCAAGTGGGGCTTATTACCCTTATTGGGCTTTCAGCCAAAAATGCCATTCTGGTTGTGGAATTTGCTGAAGAGAGGCTTAAGAGAGGGATGGATTTGATGTCTGCAACCCTTGAAGGAGTCCGCTTGAGATATAGACCAATAGTTATGACTTCTTTTGCCTTTATTGCAGGAGCTATTCCTCTGGCCTTGAGCTCAGGCGCAGGAGCAGCAAGCAGACACATTATTGGCTGGACTGTTGTTGGTGGAATGCTAATGGCAACTCTTATAGGAATCTTTTTTATCCCCTTTCTTTATTATTTAGTCAAAAGGATTACTCAAAAACTTAGCATTGTAAAAGGATTTAAATTTCTTATCATTTTTTCCCTTTTCCTTGTATCTTGCTCTTCCAATATTGCTCACCAAAAACCTCAGATATCTTTGCCTTCCACCATTTCATCTCCGATTTTTTCAAAGGATGCCCTATTAAAGGAAAAATACTGGGAAGAATTTAAAGACCCCTTTCTTAATAAGCTTATGGAAGAGGCTTTAAAAAATAATGACAATCTTATGATAGCCTCTGCAAGGCTTGAGCAGGCTTTAAAACGTGTAAAGTATGTAGAGGCTGACAAGTGGCCTCAAGTAGGATACAATTTAAAAGCCACTCGTGAACGTACAAGTGAAGAAACTCTAACTCCGCGACCGGGAGAAACCTTTTCCACATATCAGATAAACTTAGCTGTTTTCTACGAGATAGATCTTTTTAGAAGGCTTTCTCTTCAAGAAAAAAGCTATTTTCATCAGTATCTTTCAACTTATGAGGGAAAAAGGGCTCTTGAGATTTCCCTTACCGCCCTTGTAATCAATACTTACTTTGATCTCATTTCAGCTCAAAAAAGACTGGAAATTGCCTCTCAATTTTTGGAAAATCAAAAACAAAACTATGAGTTAAGAAGAAGAAATTTTGAACTTGGGCTTTCTTCAGAAATTCCTGTTTTACAGGCTAAAGCAGAATGGGAAAATACAGCCGTTTTAATAGAGAATATTAAAAGAGAAATCAAACTCTATCAGGATCAGCTCTCCTTACTTCTTGGCAAGGAACCTTCAGAATTGTTTGAAAGAAAGATTAATTTTGCAAAGGACTTCCCCTCCCCTCTTAGGATTCCACCTTTTTTACCTTCTTCCCTTCTTGAAAAAAGACCTGATATTTTGCAAGCAGAACACAATCTTAAGGCTTCAGAGTATGATGTAGCTTTAGCCAAAAGGGAATACTTTCCAAGAATAACCCTCACTTCAGCCCTTGGTTTTCAGAGTCTTGAATTGTCAAATCTAATTCAGGGGAGTGCCACTTATTGGAATCTTTTTGGCCTTCTTTCAGGCACACTTCTTGATTTCGGAAGAAGAAAAGCTAAAATTGAGATAGCTGAAGCTCAAAAAAAGGAAGCCCTCTATCAATATGTGAAAACCGTAAAAGAGGCCTTTTATGAAGTAAGTTTAGCTTTAAATGAACTGGAAACTGTAGAAGCAAAGCTGAAAGAAATGGAGAAAAGAATAAGAACCCTTGAAGAGCTTTATGCTTTAACTAAGTCAAAATATGAAACTGGCTTGGTGAATTATCTTGAGGTCTTGGATGCTGAAAGACAGCTCCTTTCATCAAAATTAGAATTGGTTAACCTTGAAGGAGAAAGGCTTAAAAGACAGGTTTTATTTATCAAAGCTTTAGGAGGTAATTTCAGAGATTCCAATTCTTAGAGGTTTTGTTATAATATTTTTAAATAATGAGCCTAATCCGTTTAGAAGGCGTATCCAAAATTTATCCTCCTTATTACAGGGCTCTTCACCGAATAAATCTTGAAATCCAAAAGGGAGAATTTTTACTACTAACAGGGCCAACAGGTGCAGGAAAAACCACACTGTTGAAACTAATTTATGCTGAAGAAAAACCTACAGAAGGAGAAATCTATCTCGAAGGAGTGCCCTATTCCAATCTTTCCTATCAGAAAATAATATCTTTTCGTCAAAAAATAGGAATAGTTTTTCAGGATCACAAACTTTTTGGTGATCTCTCAGTTTATGAAAATCTTGAAATAGCTCTTGCCCTCTCCAAAAAGAAGATAAAAAATAAAAAACTTTATATTTATGATTGGCTTGAAAGATTTAGTCTTTCTCATAAAGCCAAAAAGCTTGTTAAAGAGCTTTCAGGGGGGGAGCAGCAAAAAATAGGCTTAGTAAGGGCCTTGATTAAAGAACCTCCCATCTTAATTCTTGATGAACCCACAGGGAATCTTGATCCTTTCAGCATTGGCGAAATTATTGAACTTCTAAAGGAGCTACATAAAAAAGGAACAACCATAATCTTATCCACCCATGATCCAACTATTATTTCTAAAAAACCTGGAAGAATTATTATGTTAGATAGAGGAGAACTTATACCCAATGTGGATATCTATTGCTAAACTTGAGTTTAAAAAAGGTTTTGTTTATTATTTTTTGTTATATCTTTTTTTCTTTTTTTGGTCAATTTTTACACTTTTTGGTTTTTTTTTATATGATAATCTTGCTTCACTGAATAAAAATTACTTAAAAAAAATAGGAGTGTCCATTTTAGTTTATCCTCAGGAAAATACCAATATTGAGAATATTAAAAATATTTTAAAAAAAATTGAATATATTGCAAATGTTGAGATCTATCCTCCTCAAAAGGTTTACAATGAGATTGAAAAAGATTTACCAGAAGGGTTTATAAAAAATGAAGAAATTGAAAAAATTTTTCCATATCTGATAAAATTAAGTTTTAAATCAGTTAGTGATTTGTCCAGAATTAAAAAGGATTTAGACCTATTACAGGAAGTATCCGTAAATAAATTTGAAGTTATACTTGAACCAGGTTTTAAATATTTATTTTTTATTAAATATTTCCATTATGGAATGGTCATTTTTTTATTATTATGGACTGTTTTCTACTTTTTATTTTTTGTATTTTTAAATAAAGCTTTAAACAATCATCTTAAAAATCAAATTGAAATTTTTCAGCTTTTAGGTGGGCATATATTTAAATTAAAGCTAATTAGAGCTTTAATCATAATTTTTCCTCTTATTATAATCTGGATTTTATCATTTGTTTTATATTATCTGGTATCAAAAAATTTAATTTATTTTTTCCCTTTTTTAAATTTTTCTCCGAATTTTAACAATTTTTATGAATTACTCTTTTTTATTGTTTATTTTATTTTCTTGATCATAATTTATCCTTTATTTATTATTTTTATTAGTTTTAAACGAGTATGAAAAATTTTTTAGTCATTCTTTTTTTGGCAATTTTTTTGTTATCATTATTTAATGATTTACTTTTTTCTTCTTATCATAATGAAAACATTGATGAGTTATCAAAAGAAATATTAAAAATAGAAAGTGAGCTTAATCAGATTCAAGAAAAATTAAAATTAACAAAAGAAAATTTATTTAATATCAAAAAATTAATAGCTTTAGCTTTAATTAAAGAAAAAATTTTAAAAAATAATTTAGTTTTTTTTAACAATGATAAAGAATGGTTTGAATTAAGAAAAAAAATTTCTCTTTATTCTCATCTTTATTTAAGCCTCTATAATGAGCTTCTTAAAAAGGAAAAAATTTATCAAAATCTCACTTTATTGTATCAAAAAAAAATTGAAGTAAATAAAAAGCTAAAAGAAAAATATTATACAAAGCTTGTAGAGAAGGGAAACTTTACAATTTTTAAAAACAAAATTTCATCCTCTATTTTTTATGATCCTTTAACTGGTGAAATTATAAAAGAGGGTAAATATAAGAAAAAAGTACAAATAGGAACACCTGTATTATCTCCCATTGATGGAATTGCAAAAAAAATTGGTGTTTTTGATGGCATTTTAAGTATAACTATTGAAAATGACAAATGTTTTGCTTTTTTATCTGGGTTTAGTATTGTAAATATTTCATTAGGGGAAAGAATAAAAGCAAAAGAAAAAATAGGAGAAGTTGGCTTTTCTGAAGATAACTATAATTTTTATTATGAAATTTATTGTTCAAAATAGTTCAATCAAGTAAGGTTTTTATTACTTTGGTTTCAAGGTAAGAAAAGATATAACCATCTAAATAAAGTCCACAACCAAGTATCCAATAATCGTCTTTCAAAATTACATAACCAGGCTCTATAGGAAGTTCTATCTTAATTTTTTTGTTTTCTTGTAAAGTTTTTAATTGTGCTTCTGTTAATTTTACCACATTTTTGGTTGCAAATTTTCCGAATCTTTGTAAAAAGGTGGATGTGGGCTTCAAATAATTTTTAATTTTTCTCAAAAATAGAAGTCCAACTGACTCAGGGGAGAGTTTTCTTAAGAGAGAAAGGTAGACTGATTTAGGGAAAAGCCAGTAGTGGGTAGCTCCTTTGAAAATGGTATAGTTATCAAAAATTTTTGGATCTATTCCAAATCTATCCTCAAGATAAGAAAGGATTTGAATTCTTTCCTCAGAGGTTATTTCCTCGGGAAAGGGCTTTTTTTTCATTATTGATTTTCCCTTAGAATTACCTATATTTTATTTTAGTCTATTTTAGCACAAACTAAAAATTTTTCTGGAGGTGGTAGGTAAATGCCAAAGGATTACTATGAAATTTTAGGGGTTCCAAGGAATGCAACCCAAGAGGAGATCAAAAAGGCTTATCGCAGGCTTGCAATGAAATATCATCCTGACAGAAATAAAGGAAATAAAGAGGCAGAGGAAAAGTTCAAAGAAATAAATGAGGCCTATGCTGTTCTCTCTGACCCGGAAAAAAGAAGGCTTTATGATCTCTATGGCTCTACAGAATTTGAAAAGAGATATACTCAGGAGGATATTTTCAAAGATTTTGATTTTGAAAATGTCTTTAGAGATCTGGGGATTGATCTTTCAGGGTTTTTTAAGAGAGGAAAAAGAGGAGGAAGAATTTTTACCTTTGATCTCGGAGATATCTTTGCAAATTTATTTGGAACTACCTTTGGGGAAGAGGCTTATTCTCCTTTTGGGGAAATTTATGAAACTTACCAATTTGAGCTACCTTTGACCCTTGATGAAGCGGTCAAGGGTGGAGAAAAGGAAGTTTTTGTCCCCGGAACTTATGAAACATTAAAAATAAAAATTCCTCCAGGTATAGAAGATGGAACTATTTTAAAAATTACCCGAAAAAGCGGAAATAAAGTAAAAGAATATAACATAAGAGTTAAAGTAAGAGCCCCAGAAGGGGTAAAAATTGAAAATGGTAATATTTATATTGAAAAAGAAATTCCCTTTACCACCTTTTTTCTTGGTGGTGAAATAGAAATTACCACTCCTGAAGGTAAAAGAGTGAAAACAAAAGTTCCCTCTATGATTAAACCTGGTGCAAAATTGCGTTTAAAGGGACTTGGATTCCCTAAGAGAGAAGGCGGAAAGGGCGATTTATTCGTAATCCTTCAACCCTCTATGCCTACCAAGTTAACTCAAGAACAAAAGGAGTATTTAGAAAAACTAAGAAGTCTCGGGTTATAAAGGCTTGTTTTTTGGACAAAGATTATTATATTTTTTAAAAAACTAAAGAGTTTGGAGGATCTTGAGAAAAGAAGTTTTTGGAAATCTTCAAGGTTTAAAGCCAAGCGAATTAAGAAAATTAGAACGTCTATATTATCGTAAAGTTCATCCCAATTCCATTATTTCTACAGATCTTGCTTGGGAAATTGCTGAACTCTCTCATTCGCTTAGTCGTCAAATAGGGCTTTTAATTAATCGTAAAGGAGAAATAGATTATGTCATTGTTGGTACTTTCAATCAAATTGAAATACCAGAACTTAAGGGATACAGAGATCACATAGCAAGACTCAAGGGACTTAGATTAATTCATACCCATCTCATTAAAAATGGAAAGGGAAGTGGCCTTGACCAAGATGACCTAATAGATCTTGCCTTTCTCAGACTGGATCTTGTTGGAGCTCTTGAGGTTAACGAAAAAGGAGAGCCTGGAAAAATTCACTTGGCCCACATTCTTCCCCATTCAGATTTTTATCAGGCTGCTTTCTCTGAAAAAGAAGATAACTTTTTCTTTTTCTTTAAACCTGTCTATGTCTGGGATTTGAAAGAGAATTTTCTTGAACTTATCAAAAACCTTGAGGATGAATTTGAAAGAGTGCAACCTTTTAAGGGAATAGCAGAAAATGAAGATAGAGCCATTCTTATTCTGGTGAGGGAGCCTGGGGATCTCTATTGGGAAGAGCGCTTAGAGGAACTCAAAGAACTTTCAAGGACAGCAGGGGTTACTGTTGTAGGAGAGGTTGTACAAAAAAGAAGCACTCTTGATCCGAGGTATGTCATCGGGAAGGGAAAACTTCTTGAAGTTATGATTCTTGCTATGAGGAACAGGGCCAATCTTTTAATTTTTGATAGAGAGCTCTCTCCTTCTCAAGTAAGAGCCCTAAATGAGGCTACAGACTTAAGAGTCATTGATAGAACCCAACTTATCCTTGACATTTTTGCTCAAAGAGCAAGATCCAAGGAAGGAAAAATTCAAGTAGAGATGGCCCAACTTCGTTATGCCCTACCCCGCTTAAGGGCAAAGGATGACGCCTTTTCAAGACTTACAGGTGGCATAGGTGGTAGAGGTCCAGGAGAAACCAAACTTGAGGTTGATAAGCGAAGAATTAAAGAGAGACTTGCTAAACTCCAAAGGGAGCTTGAAAGAATTTCTCAGGAAAGAGAACTTCGAAGAAAGAGAAGGAAAAAATTAAATTACAAAGTAGTTGCTTTGATTGGATATACCAACGCTGGAAAAACTACCCTTTTAAACACCCTTGCCAAATCTCACTATCTTGCCGAAGACAAGCTCTTTGCTACCCTTGATCCTGTAACCAAGGCTATAAGAACCCCCAATGGAAATATTTTTCTTTTAACCGACACCGTTGGATTTATCAGAGACCTTCCCGAAGAACTTAAAAAGGCCTTTAAGGCAACCTTGGAAGAGTTGTATAATGCAGATCTTCTTCTTCACCTTGTTGATATAAGTCATCCAGACTGGGAAAATCATATCCGTTCTGTGGAAGACATCCTTGAAGAAATGGAACTTTTAAATCACCCAAGGCTTATAGCTTTTAATAAAATAGATAAATTAAGAGAAAATCCTGAATATTCTTCTACCTTTCTTGAAAGAGTTTTAAGACAATATCATGGGATTGAAATTTCTGCCTTAACGGGAGAAAATCTTGAAAAATTACTTTTGAAAATTGAGGAATTTCTCTTTCACATGCCAGCTCTTTCCTCCCATCAAGAAGACACCTTTTTAGAGACCCTTTGGGGTGGATAATCACTCCAGAGTTCTTCAAGGGCATAAAGAGACCGTATAGGTTCAAAAAAAATGTGCACAATAATATCTTCATAATCAAGAACAATCCAATTTCCTAATTCTAAACCTTCAATAGAGAAAGGCTTTATGCCCTCCTTTTCAAGTTCAAATACCACATAATCTGAAAGACCTTGAGCATGCTTAGTAGAATGAGCACTACAAATAATAAAATAATCTGCAAAATCTACCTTTGAAGAAATATCGATAACCACAATATCTTCAGCTTTTTTGTCCTCAAGAAGTTTGACTATTTTGTCAACCTTTGAATTTTGGGCCATGTTATACTTTCCCTTCTTGCACAAGCTTTGCAAAATGTTCAAAACTTCTATCATAGGTGGCTTCAGCTTCTTTTGGAAAGACACAGGCTGGAAGCTGTCTCATTCTTAAGTGATAATGCAAGCATTCACAGCAAATTCCCTTTTTGGAACAGGGCTCATAGGTGCAATTACATCTTTTAAGATTGCGCTCTCTCTTGCACTCCATATTTCTCCCCCCCCTTTATTCAACGGTTACACTTTTAGCGAGGTTTCTTGGTTTATCCACATCACAACCTCTCAAAACGGCAATTTCATAAGCCAAAAGTTGCAAAGGAATAACATAAAAAATCGGTAATAATTCATAAGAAGTGTAGGGAATTTCCACATAGTCGTCGGAAAGTTTTAGCATTTCTGAGGCACCTTTTGTGAATAAACCAATTATAGGCCCTCTCCTTGATTTAATTTCCTCTGCATTGGATAGAGTCTTTTCATAAATCACCCCGGTCTCCTTTGCTGCAAGAACCACCGAAGGAACAGATTCCTCAATCAGGGCAATGGGTCCGTGTTTCATTTCTCCTGCTGCATAACCTTCAGCATGAATATAGGCAATTTCTTTCAATTTTAAAGCCCCCTCTAAAGCTATGGGAAAAAGGATATTTCTTCCAAGATAAAGAGTATCCTTAACATGGTACCACTTTTTTGAAATTTCTTTGATTTTAGGATAAGTGCTTTCAATAAATTGATCTAATTGATGGGGTAAACTTATCAGCCTTTCAAAAATTTCATCAGAAATTTTCTCATTTTTGAAAAGATTTTCAAGATAAAGAGATAGAAGGAGTAAGACAAGGACTTGGGTTGTAAAGGCCTTGGTTGAGGCAACACTTATTTCAGGGCCAGCTTGAGTATATATTACTCTGTCACTTTCACGGGTTATAGAACTTCCAAGAACATTGCAGATGGAGAGAATCTTTGCGCCCTTTTCTCTGGCAAGCCTAACACTGGCAAGGGTGTCAGCAGTCTCTCCAGATTGAGAAATTCCAATAAATAGGGTGTTTTTATCAATGAGGGGATCTCTATACCGAAACTCTGAAGCTAAATCCACTTCAACAGGAATTCCTGCATACTTTTCAAGGAGATACTTTCCAACAAGACAGGCATGATAAGAGGTCCCACAGGCAACAAGATAAATTTTTTTAACATCCCTGAAAAATTCTTTGTCTAATCTCTCATTGGTGAAATCAATCCTTTTTTTGTCAAGTGCAAGTCTTCCAAGGAGAGTGTTTTGAATAGCCTGAGGCTGCTCAAGTATTTCCTTTAGCATAAAATGAGGATAACCTCCCTTTTCTGCCTGAGAGGCATCCCACTGAATTTCTACAACTTTTAAAGGTTTTTTATTTCCGTCAAAATCAAAAATTTCAACCCCCTCTTGCGATATAAGGGCTATTTCTCTATCCTCAAGAAAAATTGCTTTTTTACTGAAAGTGAGAAAAGCTGGCACATCAGAGGCAAGAAAATTTTCTCCATCCCCTAATCCAATAACAAGGGGACTATGAAAGCGAGCAGCATAGATTTTGTCTGGTTCATAAGAGGATATAAGAGCAATAGCAAAGGCCCCTTTTAGCTCCTTAACTGCCCGAAGAAAAGCCTCAAAGAGAGATAAACCCTCTTTTAAATAATCCTCAACAAGATGCACAATCACCTCTGTATCTGTTGCGGAAACAAAGCTGTGCCCTCTTTTTAAGAGCCTCTCCTTGAGTTCGTAGTAATTTTCAATGATTCCGTTATGAACAAGGGCAAGTTGCCTTTGGCAATCAAAATGAGGATGAGCATTTAAATCTGAGGGCTCACCATGAGTTGCCCATCTCGTATGCCCAAGACCTGGGGCTTTTATTCCGCTAAGATTCATTTGATAGAGCTTTTCCTCAAGGTCATAAACCCTTCCCTTTATCTTTACGATTTCAATTTCCCTATTTTTAAAATAAACAACCCCTGCTGAGTCATAACCCCGATACTCAAGCCTTCTTAATCCCTCAAGAAGAACAGGAAGAAGTGGTCTACTACCAATATAGCCTATGATCCCGCACATTTAGTTTCTCCTTTCTTTAGGCGTTCTAAGTACTCCTCCCATTCCCAAGGGGAAAGGTATTTTTTCTTAAAATTACATTCTTTGCAAGCTGGAACTATATTTTCTCGGGTAGAAAGCCCTCCCCTGCTTAAAGGGATTTTGTGATCCATTGTGAGTTCCTCTGGGGAGACCTTTCTTCCACAATAATAACAAATTCCCCTTTCAATTTTTCTTCTCCACCAGCGTGTTTTCTTCAATTCCCTTGCCTTTCTCTTTTCTCTCTTTATGTGTTCCTCTAATGACAAAATATCTCTTTTCATAACCTCTCTTTAATAAGACTTTCTATTTTACCAATCACTTCTTCCACTGTAAGATGGGTTGTATCAATTACTATTGCCCCTTCGGGTATACTAAGTGGAGCAATGTTTCTCTGACTATCTTTCAAATCTCGCTCTAAGAGATTTTTCTTAACTTCCAAAAAATCTCTATCATTCACATCTTTTGCCCTTCTCTTTGCCCTCTCTTCAAGATCAGCTGTAAGATAAATCTTCAAATCCGCTTCAGGAAAAACCACACTTCCCATATCTCTCCCTTCAGTAATAATTCTTCTTCCCTGTGCTAAGGCTCTTAAATATTGATTAACCTCTTTTCTAACAATGGAGTTTGCAGAAACCTCGCTGACAAGTTCATCCACTTCCTTTGATCTTAGCTCCTCCTGCAAAATTTTTCCATTAAAAATTATATAAGTTCCAGAAGAAGATAGCCTTATTTCACTTTTTTTAAAAATTTCTTTTAAATAATTACTAAGTTCTTCATCTGTTGGAAATTTTTCAAAATTTAAACTATTTTTAAGAAAATTCCAGGTTATATAACGATAAAAAGCTCCAGATTCAAGGAGATCAAAATTTAGTTTTTGTGCAAGGGCTTTGGCTACAGTAGTTTTTCCTGAGCCAGCAGGCCCATCAATAGTAATAATAAAACTCTTCATCTATAGTTCCACCTTATAACCAAACATTTCAATATTATTTTTAACCTCATCAAGGGAGAGATCATCTTCCTTTTCAAAAACTACTTTTCCTGTGGTAAGGTCAACCTGAACATTTCTTGCTTTACCAGTGCTTAAAATAGCCTTCTCCACTCTTCTCACACAGTGCTCACAGGTCATACCCTTTACTATAATTTCAACCTTTTCCATTATAACACTTCCTCCTTCTTTTCTTTATGAATAAACATAGCTCCTATTCTTACTTGGGTTTTGGTTTCAATATATCCATTTTTTTCCTTTTCTTTCAAAAATTCTATTATCTGCCTTTCTTTTACTTTACTGATTTTGTAACCCTTAGAGGTTAAACGAAACTTAAATCTTGTCCAAATCTTTTCAAGGGTGGATTTTCTTTCAAAAATACCTTCATAAAACTTAACATCTCCTGGACAACCAAGAGTATAAAAATAATTGAAAATTAACAAAATGCCAGGGTTTTTATCACCTTTATTGCCTCTAAAGAATTTCCTTTCAATTTCTTCAAGAAGCAAATTTTTTCTTAGACCAGCCCAGCTTACAATAATCAAAAACTTTTCTGCTATATCAAAAAGTCTTTTTACTTCTTTAAGATCCCTCAAAATAGGGGTCATTGAAACAAAGACGGTATCAAAGGTTCTTTCAGGCTGGTATTTTCTCCAATCAGCTTCGATAATTTCTACATTATTAATGTTGGCTTTTTTCATTTTTTCTCGCAAAAGGTTTAACATAGCTGGTGAAATGTCCAGGGCATAGACTTTTGAAACCTTTGGAGCTATTTTTATGGTATAATTTCCCGTTCCACAGGCTACATCAAAAAAAGTAAATTCCCTTTGTAGGGCGCCCCTTTTTTCCATTTCAGAAATAATATCTTCTTGCATAGCTCTGTAAAAAGGTGTTTCTTCAAGGGCATCATAGTCACTTGCAATTAATTCCCAAAAATCCTTTTTTAAAAAAGGAGAAACTCCCTCTTTTTGAGTGCTAAGTTTTACCCAAAAAGAGGGAGTCAAAATTTCATTTAAAGAGGGCCTTTTCTTTTTTGAGAAGTTCATTCTTGTATATACTATCAAGAACCCCGTTTACAAAAGAGGGAGATTCATCAGTCCCATAAATTTTGGCAAGCTCAATAGCCTCATTAATACTAACAACAGGAGGTATATCGGGTCTGAAGAAAAATTCGTAAATAGCCAGACGCAAAATGTTTTTATCAGTAAGATTTAATCTTTCAAAGGGCCAAGAGGGAGTATATTTTCTTATTAGGCTGTCAATAAATTCTCTGTTATTATAAACTCCTTTTACAAGTTCTTCACCAAAGGAAAAGGCCCTTTCATCCTCAAGATTTAAATGTTCTTTGTATGCCTTTAAGGCTGTTTCCGGATCAAAACCTGTTATATCCATTTGGTAGAGAACCTGAAGGGCTATTTCTCTTCCCTTTCTTCTTATCATTTATAGCATCTTCTCCGCAATATAAACAGTTAGATCTCCCATAAGATGAGTATAGGAGGCAAGCTCATTGTCATACCATCCATAAATTACCGCTTGAGTGATAGGAATCTCAATCTGTTCTGTGGGAAGCTGGCTTCCATCTGGGATGACTCCGCAAACCTTTCTTACATCCACTTTAGCAGTGGCAGTCCTTGTATGGGTTTCCCTTCCCTCAATAATAGCTGCAGCCTTCGGATAGCCGATAATGTCCGTTGAAACATTTTGTTCCATAGAGAAGATAAGATATCCCTTATACTTGGTTTCAGCAGCCTCCTTGTAAATCTGGTTAATAAGGTCTTTATTAATATGGCTCTCAAGGGATTCGTCTTGAATATTAATTGTTAAAATAATAAGACTTCCAGTGGTTAAGGGAACTCTTACACTTTCTGCCATAAATCCAATTCTTTTCATTTCAGGAATCACAAGGGCTAAGGCCTCAGCTGCTCCGGTGGTAGTAAGAATGATGTTATTAAACACACTTCTTGCTCTGCGAAGATCCTTTTCTCCATCCTTTGGAACTCTATCTAATATGGATTGAGAGGATGTGGTTGCATGGACTGTAACCATTGAGGCTGAGAGTATGCGGTCTGCCCCAAAATAATCAAGAAGGGGTTTCATCATATAGGCAAGGCAGGTAGTTGTACATGAGGCTGAAGAAATTATATGGTGTTTGTCTGGTTGATACATTTCTTCATTAATACCATAGACCATGGTAATGGTATCTTCGGGAAGACCCTTTTCTTTGTTTTTCACCTTGAAGGGAGCTGAAACTATTACCTTTTCAGCGCCTGCAACAAGATGGCCTCTTACTGAGCCCTTGGGATCATCAGGATCAACCGTTGGATCCCTGAATTTTCCTGTGCAATCAACCACAAGTCTTACCCCGTGCTCTTTCCACTCTATATCCTTGGGATTTCTGTGATTCATAAGAAACCTTACTTTTACACCGTCAATAACCATGGTCTTTTCTTTTTCATTGATTTCCTCAATAACTCTATTGGCTTTATGTCCATATAACCATACTGGGAGCCACCCATAGGTGCTATCCTTTTCAATATACTCTGCAAGATCAGTGAAAGAGGTCCCTACATTTCGCCCAAGATTTACCACAATTTCGGAGAAATATTTTCTTGCTATGTGATGCCAAAGAGTAAGCTTTCCAATTCTTCCTAATCCATTAATTCCTAATTTCATAGCCACCTCCTTTTTGTTGAATTTTGCCTTTATAAATATCTCCTGTTATTCCATTGAGGGTGATCCACTCCCCAAGTTTTATTATTTGTTCTCTTAATTTAGCGAATTTTTCAATTTCATCAATTCTAAGTTCTTCACAACCAACCACACAGACTTTCCCAAGCCGGCCAGCCACAATGGCAGCATGAGAGGTCTGCCCTCCCCTTGCAGTTAAGATACCATCAACCATGGAAATCTCCTTTATATTTTCAGGAACAGTATCGTATCTCAAAAGAATAAGCGGATCTCCCTCCTCTTTCAGTTTTAAAATATCCTCTAAATTAAAAACTACCCTTCCAGAGAGGATACTTCCTGACACCCCAATGCCTCGTCCAAGATAGAGAAGATTCTCAAGGGATTTCTTTTGAAAGCTTGGAAGTATCTTTTCTTCTCTCAATATGATATCCCTTACCTGAAGGATATACAAGTCTTCAGGGTTTTCGCTCTGAAAGGTAAATTCAATTTCCTGATGATCCCATCCTTCCTCATAAACGAGTTTATAGGCAAGATTAAGCAGGGCTTCATAAATTTTGGGGAAAGCCTCCTCAAGAGAAGGGCCAACTCGGTTTTCTAACCTTTTTTGCTCAATAGATATAGGATAGGCATTAACAAGCCCTGAAACAATATCTTCTCCCTGATTATAGGGTGTATAGTCTCCCCAAAGAAGTATTCTTGGAAACTTCCCATGAGGTGAAGTGGTAAAGGTAACGCCTGTTCCCGATTTTGGGCCAAAGTTTCCAAAAACCATTTCCTGAACGATTACTGCTGTTCCCCATTCTTCGGCAATTTCCATAATTTCCCTGTAATAGACTGCCTTTTTGTGATACCAAGAATTTAAGATAAATTCAATGCTTTTGAAAAGCTGCTCCAAGGGGTCATCAGTTATATGTATGCCTAATTTTTCTACTTCCCTTCTATATAATAAGGCAAGCTCCTTCATTTCAGCCCCGCTAAACTCTCTCTTTAACTTGACCCCGTATTTTCTCTTGTGTTCTCTCATGAGTCTGTTAAAGAAATCCCTTGAGACACCTAAGGACATAGCCCAGTTTTGAACAAAGCGTCTATAAGTATCCCATGCAAACCAGACATTTTGAGTTTTTTCAGCAAGACCTTCTGCAATCTCAGGATTTATACCTACATTAAGAATAGAAGTCATCATTCCAGGCATGGATATAGCAGCCCCTGAGCGAACACTCAGAAGAAGAGGATTGGATTTGTCACCGAATTTCTTGCCAGTTCTTTCTTCAAGAGCATTTATAGCCTCAAGGATAACCTTTTCGTATTCCTTCCAAAGAGAAGAATACTTTTTAAAAAGCTTGTAACAGCGGAAAATTTCTGTAGTGAGAACAAAGCCATGAGGAATTTTTAAAGGAGACGGCAAAAGATTTGATAACTGTATAAGGTTAAAGGCTTTACTTCCAAGATATATAAGATCATTTGCTAAATAATTGGGTTTGTAAAGAAAACTTAAACTTTTTCTCCAATCAAAAGTTAATAAAGTATTTAAATCTTTACTATTAACTTCTTCTTTACTTTTAATAAGGGCTTGATAGACTTTTTTCAAAAATTGATCTAAATATTGTATTATAAATCCTGAACTTAAAATATCTCTCAAAACAAGTTCACTTAAACAATAATATTTTTCTTCATCATGTTTGTTTATGATTCTTTTTTTATATTTTTCTAAAAGCTCTTCTTCTTTTAAAACTTCATATACTATTGGAAACACTTTTAAATATGGATTAATATAATAAGATTTTATTATATGTTGAACACCATCAATTAATCCTTTGAATATATCAAGATATTGATCAAAAGATAGGGGATAACTTTTTAAAGAGCTTTCAAGTAAATCCAAATAAAGATTAAATTTCTTTGAAGAAATTCCATCAATTTCTAAAGCTCGTTTAAAGGCCTTTAAAATTTTAAGAATTCTATAAAATTGATTTTTAGTTAAAAAATCAATCTTAAAATCATTAACAATCTGTGCAAAAATTTTATCAACTATATATTCGAGTCTATAAGTTAAACCTAAGGCATCAAATTTTTTTTCTTTATATTTTCCATACATAGAGGGAATATCAACAGCTATGTGTCTTTTAATAATTATTTCTTCAATCGGTTCAAATTTCTTTTCTGATAATATATATTTTTCTTTTAATTCCTCTAACCATTTAAGAAGCGTATTTAATTTTTTAAATTCATTACTTTCTTTCAAGATATTTTGAATTTCTTCAACGAATTCAAAGCCAGATTCTTTATATTGTGCAATAAAAGATTCTAAATCCGTTAAATAACCAAAATATTTTTGTTTTTCCAGTCTATAAAGTTTTAATAGATAAATAAATTTTTTCTTGTATGTTTCATCATAATTAACATTTTGTAAACTTTTATTTAAAGTTTCAATATCGGTTTCAAGCAACTCCTCAATTTCATACTTTGAAATAGTTTTGAAAATTTCAATTAGAAGAGTTTGCATAGGAATATGATAATAAAGTTCATCTTTTACTACACGCTTCCAAATAGGCTCTGGTAAATATTTTTTAATATACTTACCATCAAGAGTAAACCAAAAATTAAAAATATTTTTTATAAATTCTATAGCAAGGCTTGAATTTTCAATGTGAATAAATTTTCTCAAAAAATGAATAAGAGTATCTTTTCTTTGAAACATTTCATCAATTTCTGTAGATAAATCTCTGATTAGCCCTTCTGCTCCGATTTCGTTGAAGTAAATGGGAAAGATTTTGCAGAATTGTTTAACCAGATTATAGATGGGTCTGATAGGAGCATTTAACAGGGCTGTTATTTCTCTTTGAAAAAGATCAGTATCTTTTATGGATAGTCCATAAAGCCTAAGATTAAGGTGGAGAGCGGAAAGTAAGCTTGAGCACCACTCTGGATGAACTCTAAAGATTTCTAACCAGTATTTAATATTTAAAAGATGATGGGGATTATCTTTTATTCTCCAGTGTTCGTCAATTCCTTCAATTTGAGGTGGAAAAAAGCCGTATTTAATAATTTCATTTATTAAAACCTCAGCAAGATAAACCGCCCTTTTATTTAGAATGGAAACTGCAGTGTTTTTTATACACTCAAAGGCTGTTCTGGGATAAAGAGTTTTTTTCTCCTTTAAAATGGAGAAAAATTTTATAAGAAAGTCCTCAAGTTTCTCTGAGGTTTTCTTTTCTATCATTTTAATGAGAATTTGATTAATTTCTTTAAGAAGTTCCTCATGAATTAACTGAAGAATGGGATTTTCAATTAAATTAAAAAGAATGGATATTTTCTCCTCTTCAGGAATGAGCTCCTCTTCTTCATCACAGATCCTTCGAATATAATTTTTGACCTCCCGCAAAAGATCAAGATGATCAGGAAGCTCCAAAAGTTCAAAAAGGGAAAGCCCCTCCTCAACTAATCTCCTTTTATAAACCTCAATATCTAAAATATTGAGATTTCCCTCTTTACTCCAAAGATGATAAGTTAACCCATAGTATCTTTTCAAAAGTTTAAAAAGAATTTTCTCAAAATCCTCATCAAGAGAGAATTTGAGAAGTTTTTTTGCCAATCTTTTGAAAGAATAATAGCTTTCCAAAAAATTAGAAAAAATTTCTTCAGGTAGCTCAGCTCCAGCTTTGAGGATCTCCTTTAATATAGAAGAAAGGGATTGCCAATCCCTTTCATCAAGAATTTCAACAGTTTTTTCAAAAAGGGAGTAGTATATCTCACAGGCTTTAATGTTGGTTGTTTTATCGGCTCCGAAAAAATTAAAAAGTAGTTCAAAAAGGAAATACAACCCCCTTTCTCGGTAAGGGCTGTTAAGGATAACCGTGAGATTTCTCAGAAAAAAGGCCCTAAAATCCTCAAGAACCAGTTGATTATTTCTATAGGGATGAAAGATCTCCTTTAACAAAAAGGAGATTTGATTCTTTAGGGCTGGGAAATCTTTAAAGATAGTTTGTAAAAGATCGTACTTTGAATCATACCTAATTTCAGGAACTCTTGTTTGCTGTAAGTTTGCAAGTAAAGCCTTAGAAGTAAAAGGTATGGTTTCCATTCCTTAGAGGTATTCTTTACTGATCATATAATTTACCAAATCAAGGAGTCTAACAGAATAACCCCATTCATTATCATACCAAGCTAAAATCTGTAATAAATCTCCCCCAACCACTTTTGTGGATAAGCCGTCAATTATGGCACTATGAGGATCTCCGACAAGATCCATAGATACAAGGGGTTCTTCTATATATCTAATATAGCGATTCTGATTTTCCTTAAAAATTTTATTCAATTCATAGGGATTGGTCTCGCCCTTTATTTTAACAACCAGTTGTAATAGAGAGACATCAGGGGTTGGAACCCTTATGGATAACCCCTCGAACTTATCTGCAAGGTCAGGAAGTATCTTCTTAAGAGCTTTCATAACCCCTGTGCTTGTGGGAATCATATTTAGGGCTGCTGCCCTTGCCCTTCTGAAATCCTTAGGATGAACCATATCAAGAAGACGCTGGTCATTGGTGTAAGCATGCACTGTAATCATAAAGCCCTTTTCAATTTCAAAGTATTTTTTTAGAAGCGCAAGAATTGGGGCAAGGCAGTTTGTTGTGCAAGAGGCATTGGAGACAATGTAGTGCTTTGTGGGATCATACATATCCTCATTTACACCCATCACAATGGTTACATCCTCATTTTTAGCAGGCGCTGAAATAATTACCCTTTTGGCTCCAGCTTTAAGATGCTTCCTTGCAAGCTCTCCATCGGTAAAAAACCCAGTAGATTCAATTACATAATCAACACCAACTTCTTTCCAGGGAATGTTTTCAGGATCCCTTTCCTGAAAGATACGAATTTTTTTTTCATTGACGATAATATAATCCCCTTCAACATAAACCTCATAGGGAAGTCTACCAAAAATAGAGTCATATTTAAACAAATGGGCAAGCATTTCTGGTGAGGAAAGATCGTTTATAGCCACAATTTCGATCTGGTTGAATTCAGGATATTTAAAACGCGCTCTGAGAACTGCTCTTCCAATTCTTCCAAATCCATTAATTCCCACTTTAATCATAGTCTGCCCCTCCCTTTATTTTAGAATTTCACATTCCATCACTAAGGCTTTATTTTTTTCATAATAATTTTTGCGAAAATAAAGAAAATTAAAATTAAATTTTTGATAAAGCCTTAAAGCCCTTTTATTTTCTTCAGAAACCTCTAAAAACACCCTCTTTATCTTTAAATTTTTTAGTTCCTCCAAAAAGGAAGCCAAAAGTTTGCTTCCGATTCCCCTTTTTTGAAAGGCTGGTCTTACGGCCAATCTCAAAATTTCTCCTTCATCAAGAATTACCCTTCCCAAAAGATATCCAAGCACATTATTTTTTTCTTTAGCAACAAAGCATTTGGAAAAGGGATTCTTCAATTCCTCTTTCAACATAGTTTTTGACCAGGCCATATCTTGAAAACACTCTCTTTCAATAAGAAAAAGCTCTTCTATATTATTTAAGCTTTTATTTTCCTCAATCTGTATCTCTGTCAACATCTCTCAAAGTAAGAACTATTTCAACCTCCTTTAAATCTTTTAAATTTTCATGGAGCATAAGAATAATAGCGGGGCTTCTATGTCTTCCTCCCGTACATCCCACACCAACAGTTATAAATTTTCTTCCCTCCCTTTGATGAAGGGGAATAATCCATTTAATAAAATTAGAGACCCTTTCCAGAAATTCAAGGGTAATAGGGTCTTCAAGAAGGTATTGTTTTACTGCCTCATCTTTTCCGCTCAATGGCTTGAGCTCAGGAACAAAGTATGGATTAGGAAGCACCCTTGCATCAAAGAGATAATTTGCCTCATAGGGGATGCCGTATTTATAACCAAAGGCAATTAAGTGGAGTATGATTTTATCAACTTCTTCCTTTAATCCAAAGAGTTTAAAGATTTCATGTCTTAATTGGTGGACATTAAATTGAGAGGAGTCAATGAAAATTGTTGCATATTCTTTTAAAAAGGCTAATCTTTCTTTTTCTACTTCAATAGCCCTATTTAAATCCTTAAACTCCTTTAAAAGAGGATGATGTCTTCTTGTTTGACTAAATCTTGTGATTAGAACCTTTAAATCGGCATATAAGTATAAAATTTCAAAGGGGATCCCCCGGTTTTTAAGTTCTTTTATAACCTCAGGAAATTCTTGGAGAAAAGAGGGATCTCTGATATCACAGACCAAGGCCACTTTCTTAGCCATTTCACCTTTAACTACCTCTTCAAGAAAAGGAAAAAGAAGTTTTAGGGGAAAGTTATCAACAGCTAAATAACCAAGATCTTCAAAGGCTCTTAATGCGGTGCTTTTTCCCGCACCAGATTCCCCCGTAATTAAAACAAGAAAAATGTCCATTAGGGCAATTCAGGAATATAAAGATAAATTTTATCATTTTCTCTATAGAAACAGCAAACCTTGTCTTCATCTGTATTGTAGAAGAAAAACACCTTGGCTCTGTCTTTTCTGAAAAGATTTAAGGCATCCTGAGCAGAAAGAGGTATAGCCTCAACCCTTGTTACCAAAACTCCGGTTTCCTCAGTTTCTCCTGTGGGAATAGGAGTTCTTTGAGGTCTGTGGGCTTGTCTCTTTTCTTTTAGTTTTTTAACCTGTTTTTCAAGGGATTCGTAAGCAAAGTCAATGGAGGAATAAATATCATCTGTTTCCTCTTTAACAACCAGAGTTTCTCCATCTCCGTTTAAAATAACTTCACATATTTCACGAAATTTTTCTCTTCTAAATATAACTTGAGCCTGAACAGGACCTAAAAAATACTTTTCAAGCTTGGATAGTTTTTTCTCGGCATACTGAGCAATAGCAGGGGATGATTCCATTCCTTTGAATGTAAAATTAAACTCCATGGGCACCCTCCTATATTTTTTTTCTCTCTCTTATAGATGGTATATTTAGTTCTTCCCGGTATTTAGTAATAGTCCTTCTTGCTATACTAATGCCATATTTTTCCTTTAAAATTTTGGCTATTTGACTATCACTATATGGTTTTTTAGGGTCTTCATTCTCTATAATTTCTTTGATATAATCTTTAATTGCTATTGATGAAACACTTTTTCCAGAATCTGTATTATACCCTGTAGTGAAGAAAAATTTGAGAGGATAAATTCCTAAAGGAGTATCCACATATTTGTGACTGATTACTCTGCTTATGGTTGACTCATGAAGCCCTATTTTTTGTGCAACATCCTTTAAAGTGAGTGGCTTTAAATATTTGGCTCCCTTTTCAAAGAAGTCCTTTTGGGTTTGTAATATAACTTCACCCACTTTATAAAGGGTTGAATATCTACTATCTAAGGCCTTGAGTAAAGTTTCGGCAATCTTTAGTTTTTCTTTGAGAAATTCCTTACCCTTTGATTCATTCAAAAGTCTCTTATTTTTAGCAATTTTGTGATAAAGGGAACTCAAGTAAACCTTGGGATACTTTTCCTTTATCACTTCTACTTTCCATTCATCTTCCTCTTTGTAAAATTTGAGATCGGGTTCAACATAAATGCTCTGGGGATTAAAGAAATTTCTTGCTGGATATGGTTCAAGGTTTCTTATAATATACAAAACTTCTTCCAATATCTGGGGATCATACCCATATTTTTGTGATAAATACTCAATTCCTTCAGGAATCTCTTCAAGATGTTTTTCCACAAGTACATAGGGTAAACTTTCTTTTGAATATCCCATAAATTCAAGCTGAGTGAGCAAACACTCCTTTAAGTCCTTTGAGGCAACTCCTACAGGATCAAGTTTTTTTAGAAGATTTCTCACCTTTTCAACTTCTGAGGGAGAAACTCCAAGGTCTTTTGCAAGCTCTTCAACAGATAAAGCAAGATATCCTCGTTCATTAAGATTACCCATAATAAAATTGGCAATTTCTCTCTCCTTAGCTGATAATTCTATAAAACCAAGTTGCCAAAGAAGATGTTCCGTTAAGGTTTCTTCTTTGCGAGCGGTTCTCTCAAGGATTGAGCCTTCATCTTCGGGTTCTTCATATAGAAAGGAAAATTTTGTTTTCTCAAAAATGTCCTCCTTTGACCAGTCAAATTCATCTGTAAGGGCAACCTCTTCTTTTTCTGAGGAAGGGGCCTTTTCCACAAGATCGTTGAATTCAACTTCTAAGAAGGGATTAGTCTGGGCCTCTTGAAGAAGATATTCATTTAATTCCAGAGTATTAAGTTGTAAGACCTTAAGTAATAGCTTGAGTTGAGGCGTCAAAATTAATTGAGGAAGTAGCTTAAGCTGATTTTTTACTTCTATCATCTTTAAATCTGGAAATCCCTTCCAAGATATTTTTCTTTAACTTCACTTATATTAATGATTTCATCAGGGGTTCCAAATCCGATTATTCTTCCTTCAGCAATAACATAAGCTCTGTCACAAATTTTTAAAGTTTCCCTTACATTGTGGTCAGAAATTAATAAGCCCAATCCCTGATTTTTTAAGGTTTTAAAGATATCCTTTAATTGAGAAATACCAATTGGGTCAATCCCAGCAAAGGGCTCATCAAGAAGGATAAAGTCAGGCTCAATCAAAAGGGCCCTAAGAATTTCAACTTTTCTCTTTTGACCTCCCGAAAGATAATGGGCCTTTATGTTTAAAACTTCTTTAAGATTGAAAAGCTCTATATATTTCTCAAGTTTTTCTCTAAGATATTCCACCTTTTTTTCCCATTTTTCTAATACAATCTTAAAGTTTTCCATAACAGTTAGATTTCTGAAAACTGAGGGCTCCTGAGGTAAATAAATGATTCCAAGTTTTGCCCTTTCAGAAACATCAAGATTGGTAATTTCCCTATCTCCATAATAAAGGCGCCCCTCATCAGGCTTAATGAATCCTGCAACCATGTAGAATGAGGTAGTTTTACCTGCTCCATTTGGGCCAAGAAGCCCTACTATTTCACCCTTTTTCAATAAAAAGGACACCCCACTCACCACTTCCCTTTTTTTGAACCTCTTTTTCAAATTTTTTGCTTCAAGAACTGTTCCGTTAACTTTCATGAATTTTGACCCTAACTCTTCCTCCCGATTTAGAAATCACTTCGCTTCGGTCTTCATTAAAATATATAATTATAATATCCCCCTCCACAAAATTTTTATCGTGCCAGACCTTGGGGGTATCTTCAAGAACCAATTTTTCTTGAGGTTTGAAATAGGTGGCTTTTCCAGCAACAGCTCTCCAATTTCCCTTTTCTATTTTAACTCCTCCCAGGGCTATCACTCGTTGAATTTGTCTTCCCTCATTTCCCTTAGTATAATAAACATAAAGGGTATCCGCCCAGAGTTTCATTCCTTTAGTTTCTGCAAAAACTTTTCCCTTGAAGACAGCTATTCCATCATCTTCGTAAACCTCCATTTTGTCAGCAGCAATATTAATATCCTTTCCAAAACCCAGAAGGGGAATCAAACTTAAAATTAGTAAAAGCCAAAGGAAAACAAATTTTCTATACATCATAAAAATTATAACTCAAGGAAGATATTTAAACAAGAGCCAAAAATCATCAAGGAGATCTGTTGCAAAATTTGAAATAGCTCATTAAAATTATTTTTTCAAGGAGCAAACTATGAAAAATAAAAATAAAGGGGCTCTTTGGGTTTACTTTTTTATTTTTTCTGCTTTGCTTTTGATATCTGCTGAACTTCTTTTAAATCACTTTGGAAAAGGTTTGTGCGAAGCCAAAACCTGTGAAATTGCATCCCACCTCTTAATAATTCCTAAAACTTATCTTTTAATTTTGGCCTTTTTTTATTTTGTTTTATTATTTTTGTTAACAAAAATCTATCTTTATACAGAAGGGCCTTTATTTTTAAATTTACTATTTTTTACAATTGTTGCCGGATTTTCCGCAGATACTCTATTTATTGCAAAACTGTTATTAGAATACCAATTAATGTGTTATTTTTGTCTTGCTATTTTTATAATTCTTTTTCTAACGATCCTTTCTTATATAATTTCTTTTAAAGAATTAAAATTTACTGTAACCACCCTTTTTTTTATCATCCTTGGGCTTTTATTCGGAAATTTAATTGCCTACAAAATTACAACTCCTGAACTTAATTATTTTCCCAAATTTTCTAAAACATTTTTCTTGATATACTCTGAAGACTGTCCACGTTGTAAAGATCTTTTATCAAAAATAGATCTTAAAAATATAAATACTATCCCTTTTCATAAAATTTATCCTTTGATTAAACTATTTGACATTAAAAATGTTCCCATATTAATAGAAAAGCAAAATAAAACCTGGGTTATATATACTGCCCCTGAAGATATTGAGGCTAAGCTTTTAATGAAAAATTCTAATTTAAGTGAGACTTCCTGTGAGAGAGAAGGCCAAGGAGGGCTCTGTGTCTTACCCTGATTTATCCCTTAAAACCACTCACATTGGAAGTCTTCCCTATGTGGACATTGCTAAAGCTCTTGAAGTTTCCTTTTCCTTTGATATTCCAGCCTGGCCGCAACTTCCCAAATTTAAAGAAGAAGGGATGCTTTGGCAATTTATCAGAGATTTCCCGGGCTTTTCCATAGAAAAGGAGATTATTTTCACAGGAGGTTCTGATTTTGAAGAAAAGATTCTTAAAATTTACGAAATCTACCTTGAAGTTACTGAAAACAAAAATTTTGAACCACTGCTTAAGGCCTTTGATTTATCCTTTTCCAAGGCCTTTTTATCTTTTGTTGAGGAAGCTGGAAAGAGAAATCAGCCTATACTGAAAGGTCAGATAACTGGACCTTTTACCCTTGGAATAGCCCTTAAAACAGAACAAAAGCAGGTATTAATTTTTCGGGATGACCTTAGGGATTTGCTGGTTAAATTTTTAACCCTAAAGGCACTATTACAGGTCTATTATTTAAAACAAAAGGCTCAAAGAGTAATTCTCTTTTTGGATGAACCAGGGCTTTCTGGTTTTGGAAGCAGTGCCTACATAACCCTATCAAAGGAATTGGTATTAGAACTTTTAAGTGAACCCATAACTGTTCTTAACTCCTTTGACATTATCACAGGAATACATGTATGTGCCAATACATCCTGGGATCTTCTTTTCGAATCTCAAGTGCAAGTGGTTAACTTTGATAGTTTCTCTTATTTTGATAAATTCGTTATTTTTTCTGAAAGTTTAAAGAGATTTCTTTTAAGAGAGGGAACTTACTTAGCTATGGGAGCTGTTCCCACAGACAGGGATACCTTAATGAAAATTTCAGAAAAAGATGTTTTAAATAGATTTGAAAAACAATTACACGAGCTTTCAAAGGTTACTTCCTTAGATGAATCCCTTTTACTCAAAAAAATTATTCTCACTCCAGCTTGTGGAATGGGAAGTTTGGAAGAAGAAGGGGTTCTTAAAGTAATTTCACTCATTAATCAACTAAAAACTCATTTTATCCAAAGTTAAGCAGTAAAACTTGTAAATTCCTCAAGTTGCTTTAAGATTTAAAAAATTACTTTAATTTGAGGAGGTGGGAAAATGCCCATCAGAGCTTATGTTTTAATTAACACCCAGATTGGGCAGACTCAAAAGGTGGTTGAAGAACTGAAAAAAATTCCTGAAGTTAAGCGCTTTGATGTTATTATGGGCCCTTATGACATCATTGTGGAGGTTGAAGTTCCCCATTATGAAGACATCTCCAAACTGCTCCTTGAAAAATTTCAGAGTATTCCTGCTATTAATCATACTATGACTTGTCCAGTGGTGAGCTAAAATTGGGGCAAAACATTTTACAGGAAAAGGTCCTTGTTTTAAATAAATATTATCAAGCTGTTCAAATAACCACTCTTCAAAGGGCTATTTGCCATTTGGTGAAAGGAACTGCCAAAGTTATTACCCCTGACTGGACGACCCACACCTTTGAAGAATGGGTTCAGATTAGTAAATTTTACGAGAATGGAAAAAACGGAGAATTTCAATTCATAAAAAGTCCATCAATTAGCCTCCTTGTCCCTGATGCTATTTATCTTCCCTTTTTTGAATCTCTTCCACAAAATGAGGTGGTCTTCACAAGGCAAAATCTCTTTTTAAGGGATAAATTTACCTGTCAGTATTGTGGAAAGCTCCTTAAAAATCCAAAGGATAGAACCATTGACCATGTTATTCCCAAAAGCAGGGGTGGAAAGACTGTTTGGAGCAATGTGGTTCTCTGTTGCAAAAAATGCAACATAAAAAAGGGAAATAGAACTCCAGAAGAGGCGGGTCTAAAACTTATTAAAACACCTCGAGCCCCAAGATGGCAAGCCCTAATTCTTGAGGAATTCCCCAGCCATAAAAAAGAAAAATGGAAAGTCTTTTTAAGTTTTGCTGGTATTTACGAAGAAAGGGATTAAAAATTAGTTTTCAAAAAGTTTTTCCACATTAAGTATGGCAAGAAGTTTATCTGGTAATTGATAAATTTTTTCTACATATTCTTTATCAAAACCTTCAATTTTTTCAGGAGGATTTTCTAATTTAGCCTCTGGAATTTCAAGAATATCACTAATTCTCTCTATTAGAAATGAGGCTGCTTCATCTTTATTTTTTATAATAAGATTCAGCCTGGGTTTTGTCTCAACTCTAAAATTTATTTTTTTAGCAAGATCAATTACAGTAAGTATCTGGCCTCTTAAGTTCATAATTCCCAAAATATAAGGAGCAGAAAGGGGAACAGGAGTAATATCAAGATCCTTGTTTATTTCCATAACCTTTTCAGCATAAATTCCAAAGAGAAAATCGCCAAGATAAAAAGTAACAACTGGAATAGTTTTCTGAAGTAAAATTCCCTTTTTGATCTCACCAGCAAGAGCTATACCTTTAGCCTCCATTTTCGCCCTCCTCTAAGTATTTAACAAAGTTTTTTAAAACCCTTTTGGCTTTTTCATTAATATTTTCTGGGAAAATTATTTTAGGAGAAACTATTAAATCTCCTCTCTCCCAGAGTTTATCTTCAGAAAGATAAGGGCCTCTTCCAGGGAAAATAACGGGCTCTCCTCTTTTAAATACCTCTGTTGGCACCTCTTCAAGACCTTCCAGAGTTTCAATTACTATATGGTCTTTCAATAATACCTCATAAAACTTTATTTTAGCCTCATAAATAAGATTGTCTCCCTTAAGCTTAAAACAGGGATGGGGTTCCAAATTAACCTCAATATAAAAATCCCAGGGGGAATCAAAAAGTTCTTTAGAGATAAAAAGAATGTCTCCTTCCCTTAAACCATAGGGCAGTTTAATTTCTACGATTTCTTCCTCTCTTATTTTTCCCTTCCCAAAGCATTCCGGGCAAAGGTCTGTGTAAATATACCCCTTTCCTTCACAAAAGGAGCATTTAAGTTGAATGTATCCCCCATTATTTTCAAAGTTTAGCAACCCCTTTCCTTCACATTTTCCGCAGATTTTTCTACTTCCCGAAAGGGCTCTCTTACTCCCTTTGCAGGAGGGACAAATTTTTTCTCTAACAGGAAGCTTGAATTTTTTTACCAATCCTAAAGAAACCTCTTTAATCGTGAAGGTCTCAATTCTATAATAGAAATTACCTTCGGGAAAGGAGTTTTTCAAAACCCGAATCAAAGGCTTTGTATACATTTTATTCAAAACTCTTTGATACCATTCAACAAATTCCAAATATTTTTCCCTGTCACCCCCTTTATCAGGATGAAGCTCCTTAATTTTGGTACGGAAAAATTTTTTTAAGTCCTGCTGATTTTGGAAATAAAATTTTTTATCCACGACTTGCCTTAGATTCTTCCTCTTTCTGATGTAATAACTCCGTAACTGCAGAAAGAACTTTTTCTCTCTCTAATTTTACTTCATAAGCATTGGCACCGAGCTCAAAAACCTTTCTTCTTATATCCTCGCCTGTAAGGGAGGTTAACACAAGGATTGGAATATCCCTATATTCAGGAATACTTCTTACATTTTTAATCAGTTCAAAACCATTCATAACGGGCATTTCAATGTCTGTAATAATTAGATGAGGCTTAAGGCCTGCCTTAAGTTTTTCTAAGGCCTCTTTTCCATTTGGTGCTAATTCTACCTGAAAGCCTGCCTGCTCAAGATAGTTTCTAATCAGATTCTGGAAGAAAGGAGAATCCTCTGCAAGTAAAATAAGATAAGACACCTCTTCTTCTTTTCTTTTCACCACAAACCATTCAGGATCATACATTTCAATTATTTTGTAAATGTCCAGGAAAAGAACGGTTTTGTCGTTGATAATTCTGTGCCCAAGAATTCCAGGCTGTTGATAAAGATCGGTTTCCACATCAAGGGTTGTCTCTAAGGTATCCACAATCCTTGAACAAAGAATAGCACAGGTTTTATCTCTTTCTGAGAAGAAAAGAAGATTATACTCATCCTGAATCGGAGTTCCCTGAATGGGTAGATAATTTTCAAGCCTGATTACGGGAATGACTTTGTTTTTATAAAGAACAACCTCTTTACCACCAACAATTTTCAAATCTTCAGCCTTGACCTTATCAAGCCTCGAAATAAGAGCAAGGGGAAGAGCAAAGGAATCCTCGCCTATATCAAAAATAAGAATAAACTGGGTCTCTTCTGCAGAAGTTTTGATCTTCTTTTCCTCAAAGGCTCTTTCTATATCTTCTGTTTTCAATCCTGCCACATGGCTTAGCCCCACTACATCAAGAATAAGGGCAAGTTTTCCGTCTCCCATGATGGTTGCCCCACTGTATATGGGGATATTTTTAAACCACTTGCCAAGAGGTTTTACCACAATTTCCTCAGAATCATATATTTCGTCAACAAGAAGACCTAAAGGCCTTTCTCCAGTTGTGAGAATAACAAGATTTCTCTCAGATTTTCCATTGATAAACCCAAGAACCCTTGAAAGCCTTATCACTGGTATTATTTCACCTCTTAACCGATAAAACTCTGTATCCCCCATTTTTAAGATGTCTCTTTCTGGATTTATGGTAACAAGCTCTTTTAGGGCTACCTGAGGAATAGCATAGCGCTGACCATGAGAGGTAACAATAAGTGCTGGAATGATCGCAAGAGTAAGAGGTATCTTTATCCTTACTGTTGTCCCCTTTCCTAAAAGGGTGTTTAATTCAATGGAGCCACCGAGCTTCTCAATATTTGTCTTAACCACATCCATTCCCACACCACGGCCTGAGATCTGAGTCACCTTTTCAGCTGTTGAAAAACCTGACTTAAAAATAAAAGAAAGAATCTCCTTTTCTGTCAGTCTTTCTGCCTCATCGGGGGTAACAAAACCCTTTTCTATGGCTTTTTGCTTTACCTTTTCAACGTCAATACCTTTACCGTCATCCTCTATTTCAATGATAACCTGACCGCCTTCATGATAGGCCCTGAGATAAAGATTTCCTTCAGGCGATTTTCCCATCTGGGTTCTCACTTCAGGGGGTTCAATTCCGTGATCAATTGCATTTCTCACAAGATGGGTGAGGGGATCCTTTATGGCCTCAATAATGGAACGATCAAGCTCAGTCTCTGTTCCTTCAAGATGTAAATTCACCTTTTTATTTAACGCTTTTGCAAGATCTCTCACTATCCTTGGAAACTTGTTAAAAACCACCCCTATAGGTTGCATACGAGTTTTCATGATGGTCTCTTGAAGCTCGGTTGTTACCATGGAGAGAGCCTGAACGCTTCTTGAGAGTTCTGGATCATTTATACGATTGGCAAGCTGGACTACCCTGTTTCTTGCAAGCACAAGCTCTCCTGCAAGATTCATGAGCTGATCAAGAAGTTCAATTGAGACCTTAACATGGGTTTCGGCAAGGCTTACCTCCCGTGAGGGGATAGCCTTTTCTTCTTTCTTCTCCTCCCTGGGTGCTTCCTTTGGAAGCTCTTTTTTCTCCTCTTCTATTTCCTGAAAAGATAGTGTTGATGTTTCTTCAGGAGCCTCTTTCTTTTCTTCTGATACTTTTCTTTTTTCAACAATCTTTTCCTCTTCTGCAGGCTTGCCTTCACTTTCTTTTTCTCTTAGCTTTTTCTTTATCTTTTCTGTAAAATTGGATAATTCTACAAGAAAATCAAGAAGCCTATCCTCAATAGGCTCAGTTTTGTTTTCTTCTATGTAAGCAACAATATACTTGATTTCGTCAAGACACCTCAAGAGAATATCAAAGACCTCCTCAGTTGCAGGAAGTTCTCCGTCTCTTATCTTTCCAAGAATATCTTCTGCAAAATGAGCTATTCCCTCAAGGGACTTAAAACCAAAAAAGCCCGCTGCCCCTTTAAGGGAATGCATGGTCCGAAAAAGGCTTTTGATAATTTCCAGATTGCCCCTGTCTTTTTCAAGCTCAATAAACTCTTCTTCCATTTTTGAAATTCCCTCTTTGGCCTCAACCAAAAAATCTTTAAGAATATCCTCATCAATCATAACTTTCCTCCTCGTGCAATATCTTATAAATTCTGATAAGTTCTGGCTTCAAAGTCGGTAAGTCTTCTTTTACTATTTTCCATACGATTTCATAATCTACACCGTGGTAAAACTGGATTATCTTATCACGGGTCTTTGCCATTGCTGACCAGAGTATCTCCTGGAATCTATCTTTCACATTCTGAGGTAATTGCTTTACCGCCTCTCCAATTATTTCAATTTTTCTCAGCACCGCACTTGCCGTTTTATCATCCTGAATCATTTCTCCAAAGCTCATATTGCCGATGAATTCTTCAATCTTTTCAATTGCATCAATTATATCTTTAATGTAAAAGCTTGCTTTTCTTTTCATACGCTCACAACTTCTTTTAAAATTCCATCTTTTATTTCTTCTCTCAACAGTTTCATTCTTACAAAATCAACTTCACAGCCAAGTAACTTTTCAAGGTGGTCCCATAGCTCAAAGTACTTAAGTCCGATCGGCTTTTCAATTTCAATTAAGATATCTATATCGCTTGTTTCCTTCTGCTCGCTCCTGACATAAGAACCAAAGACACCCATAATTATCACACCGTATTTTTCTCTTATCTCCTCTTTATGCTCAGCAAGTATTCTTTTTATCTCTTCAAGATTTCTCATCATCTCCCTCCTCCCTTAATAAATTATATTAAATCTAATCCCTAAAACAAGTCTTAATCACATCCGTGTCTCTTACAGAGCTC